>CAWBXL010000233.1:0-21984 GCA_963792305.1 uncultured Acidobacteriaceae bacterium
AGAGGGGCATTCTCCGACAGCACCGCAAGGTCGATGCCGGCGTCGTCCATCTCGGTGATGCGGACGCCGGCGAGCTCATCGAGTTTCTGCTGCGTCGGTCCGTCGCGCGGCGCGATCAGCTCGCGCAGCTTCGGCGAGGTGAAGTGCTCCTCGATGGCGATGATCTTCGCGTCAGGCATGGGGCGCTTCCTCGTTCTAGCGCGATGGTCGCACGGTCATGCTCCAAGAATGAGATGGCCGGGACAAAGCCCGGCCATGACGACTTCGATGATGTGAAACGCGGCTTACGCCGAAACGTGCTCGATGAACTTCTGCGGCGGCGGGTCGCCCCACTGCGACACCAGCGCCTCTTCGGCCGACAGCAGGTTCGAGCCGTTCTTGACGTTGAGCCGGTCGCTGTCGGCCCAGTGCTCGTGCACGCGCCGCCACGGATCGGCCCAGTAGTCATAGACCTGGCTGCCGAGCAGGTGGCGGCCGATGCCCCACATGTGCTCGTACTTGCCGGTGTCGCGCATGTGCTGGTGGCCCATGAACACGTCGTCCATGTCCTGCACCTCGAACGAGATGTGGTTCAGGCCGGCGTCGTGGTGGTTGATGGCGAAGAACACGTGATGGTCGACGAAGGTGTCGCCGCTGTCGATGCGGTTGAACGAGCCGATCAGGTTGTCCTTCTCGCCGGCATAGACGTCATCCGAGCAGATGAAGCCGAGGTGATGGCGGAACCAGTTCACCGTCTCCTTCACCTTCGGCGTGCCGAGCACGCAATGGGCGATGCGCTTCACGCGCGACGGGCCCTTCGGCAGCCGCATCAGCTCGCCCGGGCGGGCCGAGCGGCGCGTAGCCGGAGTTGAGCACCTGGCGCGGCGCCGGAATCTCCGGCACCTTGTCCATGCCCCAGACCACCTCGATCTGGTAGCCGTTCGGCTCGGTCAGGCGCACGCGCTTGCCGCCGCCGGGCTCGTCGAGGTTCTCGATGCCGGAGGCGCCGGGCACCTTGGCCATGGTCTTGAGGTCGTCCTCGCTGGCGGCGTGGTAGGCGATGCCGACGAACTTCGGATCGCCCTTCTCGGTGATGTGGAGGTGGTGCACCGGGTCGGTGCCGCGATAGTAGATCGCCTTGTTGGTGCGGTCGCTCTGGACCAGCCCGAAGTTCTCGAGGAACTCGGCCTGCTTGTCGAGATCGGGCGAGCGCAGCCGCGCGTAGGCGATATCGGTTACCTTGATCACAGCCATTGTCGTCACTGTACCTTGGGTTGTGGGCGCCGCCTTAGACCGCCCGCGCCGTTGGCGCGAACGATATCGCACCGCGTCCGGGCGAGGCAATTTCGCGGCGCGGCGTCAGACCTGATATGCGCGGCCGCGCCGCGATGCCGGCGGCTCGGCTGGCCGGGCTGCGGGCGATGTGCTGTATTTCGGCGCCAAGCATCAAGGGAGGAACGCCGTGAAACTTGTGCTGTTTCAAGCCGCGCCGAACGGCGAGGTTCTGCCGGGCCTGATGACCGACCGCGGCGTCGTCGATATCTCCGGCGCGGTCGAGAAGGGCCACACGCCGCAGCTCACCATGCAGGGCATCATCGACGACTTCGACCGGCTGCGTCCGGCGCTGGACAAGCTCGCCGCCGAGGGCAGCGGCCATGCCGCTGGCGCAGGTGCGGCTGAAGCCGCCGCTGCCGCGGCCCGGCAAAATCCTCTGCTGCATCGCCAACTACTGGGAGCATGCCCAGCGCGAAGCCGCGTCCGCTCAACATGTTCATGAAGAACCCGGACGCGGTGATCGGCCCGGGCGACACCATCGTGCTGCCGGAATACACCGTGCCCTGGGCCTTCATGCACGAGGCCGAGCTGGCGCTGGTGATCAAGGGCCCGGCCAAGATGGTGAAGCAGAAGGACTGGCAGCAGCGCCGTGTTCGGCTACACCGGCCTGATCGACGTCTCGGCGCGCGAGCAGGGCCGCCGCACCTGGCCGGCGACGCCGCTGACAAGCTGGCTCGGCAAGTCGTTCGACACCTTCGCGCCGATCGGCCCGTGCATCGCCACCGCCGACGAGATCAAGGACCCGAACGATCTGATCGTGCGGTTCTGGAACGACGGCGCAGCTGCGCCACAACTACAACACCGACGACATGGAGCACCGCGTGCCCGAGCTGGTCGAATGGGCCACCACGGTGATGACGATGAACTCCGGCGACCTGATCGCCTGCGGCACCAACCACGAGGGGCTGGGCTTCCTGCAGGACGGCGAGACCGTGGACATCGAGATCCAGCACATCGGCAAGATGACGCTGAAGGTGCGCGACCCGCTCAAGCGCACCTGGGAGCGCGGCGTCTACATGGGCGTCGATTCCACCAATCCGGACGCGGTGAAGCGCCACCGCCCGCAGGGCGGGCCGACCGCGACCGGCGCGATCTGAGGGTAGCGCTTCAAAGCTGAACCGTCATGGCCGGGCTTGTCCCGGCCATCCGATGTCCTTGGCAGAGCCGTGCCTCGCAAGACGTGGATGCCCGGGACAAGCCCGGGCATGACGTTGAAAGGGTGAGCGGTGTGGCTTCAACCCAGCGCGTCGACGCCGGCCTTGCGCGACCTGCTCATCCTCGTGCGACTGCACGCCGGAGACGCCGATCGCGCCGACGCATTCGCCCTGATGCACGATCGGCAGCCCGCCCTGGAACATCACGCCTGGCGTCGGGAACGTCACGAACCCGGCCGCTCCTTGACGCGGTCCTCGAAGAATTTGGTCGGCCGCTTGGTGAGCGCGGCGGTCTGCGCCTTGCCCACCGCGACCTCGGACGCGATCGCGCCGGTGCCGTCGAGGCGCTCCAGCAGCAGCGCCGTGCCGCCGTCGTCGACGATGGCGATGGCGACGTTCCACTTGTTCTTCTGCGCTTCGGCCTTGCAGGCGGCCATCATCTTGTGCGCGTCGGCGGATGTCAGGCAGGGCTTGTTACGCATGATCTCTCCTTGGGCTTGAGCACGAATTGCGCCGGCACAGTCACGGGAATTTGCTCCCCCGTCAATCTGCCTTATCCTGCCTGCTGCCGATCAAGGAGGACTGCCATGGGACCGCTGACCAGGCTGACCGTTGTGTTGACCGTACCGCTGCTGCTGGTGGCGACGGCGGCGTCGGCGCAGGACAAGCTTAGGGTCGCGATCCCGATGCGCGGCAACTGGGAGAATGCCGCGCCCGACATGGGCGAGCGCGCCGGCATCTTCAAAAAGCACGGCATCGAGCTGGAAAAGGTCTACACCCAGGGCACCGGCGAGACCGTGCAGGCGGTGATCTCGGGCTCGATGGATGTCGGACTCGGCATCGGCGCCGCAGCGGCGATGGCGACCTATGCCAAGGGCGCGCCGGTGCGGGTGATCGGCTCGAGCACCACCGGCACCAACGACCTGTTCTGGTATGTGCGCTCGGATTCGCCGATCAAGACGCTGAAGGGCGCGGGCCCCAACACGACCATCAGCTATTCGACCCAAGGCTCGTCGAGCCAGACTTTCGCGCTCGCGATCCTCAAGCAGACCGGCAGCGCCGCCAAGCCGACCGCCACCGGCAATCAGGTCGCAACGCTGACCAGTGTGATGTCCGGGCAGATCGACATCGGCTTTGCGGTGCCGCCGATCGGCTTTCAGCAACTCGAGGACGGCAAGATCCGCATCCTCGCCCGCGCCAGCGACGTCCCGGAGACGCGCGACCAGTCGGTCCGGCTGATGGTGGCCAATGCCAACAAGCTCAAGGCCGAGCCGGCGCTGTTCGCCCGCTTCGTCAAGGCGTTCGCGGAATTGGTGGACTGGATGTACAGCGACGATCCGAAGGTTTTTGAGTATTACCAGGAGCTGTCGAAGACGCCGCCGAAGTTCACCAAGAAGCTGCGCGAGGAGTTCTATCTCAAGCCGATGCTCGATCCGTATCGGGTCTCCGGCATCGACACGATGATGGCCGATGCCGTGACCTACAAGTTCTTGCCGGCTCCGCTGACGAAGGAGCAACTCGCCGACTTGATCCAGGTGCCCAAGCGCTGAGACGGCCGCGCTTGGCGCTCGTCAGGTCTGGTCCCACTCCACCCGTTCGGCACCCGGTTTCACGGGGTCGTAGTACCACTTGAGCCCCAGCTTCTCCTCGCTGAGCACGTCGGTCTTGAAGCTCTTCCAGGCCTGGAGCTCGAAGTAGTCGAGCGGACCGCCCTTGGCGCGAAGCCGATGCGGTACGCCCGTGGGGAAAAACACCACCGCCATCGCGTCTCTCGTCTTCTGGATATGTTGCTGGAGCAGGTAGGGGTCAGTCTCAGTAAGCGCGGCTTGATATCTCTGCTGCCAGATGTAATCCACGGACACGAGTGGGATTTTAGCACCAAGGGCTCATATCTTCATGATGGCGATACGCCACCATCGTGCTAGGGTATACGCCGTATTCCAACATCTTGCTCCGACCGATACGATATCGCCATGTCCCCCGAAGAACGTATACGGCAGTTGTGTGGTCTGATCGCGACTGAGCCCGATCCAGAAAAATTGCATTCGTTGCTTCGACAGCTGGATTTCGCTCTCGCAGAATATGGGCTTGATATGCAGAATCGCGCGGTATTCTTCACAAATCCATCGGGAACTCCGGCCAACGGCTAGGCCTTAAGTTGCACCTCCGAAAATATACCTATGAATGAAAAGGACCATCCAAACATCCGCTGGAATTCTGAATTGCAGGAATGGTTCTGCGCGAAGTGCGGGTGTACCTCGGACCACATGGCTGAACACGATGCCATCGCTGAGATGGCGGCTTTCGACTGTTGCATATTGGGAGCCACCGCGAAGAAATTAGAAGATAAGGAACGCGCTCTTCGTGCTCACTACTTGGCAGGAAAACAGAAGCAGACTTAAGCACAGAAATGCGCTTTACGATGCCTGGTTATTGATCAGCAGGCCTGAAGTGAAAGGAAGCGAATATCTTGTCGATGTCCTTGTCCCGATCTTTGTTTGGTGTAGTAATCGTAATCAAATAAAAACGCCGTTTTACTAAAAACATTTCCTCGTCGACAAATATGTTGGTGTTGGAGGTTGACCTGAACCGACGTCCGGGGTATCCATCCAAAGCCAGCTTCTCCTCAGTGAGAAGAGTACCGTGCACGCCTTTTATTGATTCGTCTCTAGTTCCGTTGAAAATCTTATCTACATCTTGTTGCGGCGATGGAACCTCGTAGTAGCCGCACATCAAATCAATCGACGGACTCACGGCAGTGAAAGTGTGGGCGGTTACGGTCAAGTTCGCCACATGTTGAACGGCTATTCCTGCCTTTGGCTTGCCGGGCATGAGAATAGAAAAGCGGCCTTCAGGGGATGAGAATTCAGTCCATTCCGGAGATGCCGACAGAGTGACAGTAAGCAACAACGACATTAGAGCGAAGGAAAGAACGCCCAAGGTTTTAGTTTTCATATTCCGGTTGGCGGGCATTGTAAGAGTTCCGTCAAGCACTATCAATCCTCTTTGAGTAATCTATTGAGGAATGCCCGAACTGCCGGATATTGCCGCTTATCTTACTGCCCTTGAAAGTCGTATTGTAGGGCAGCCCATCCAACAAGTTAGGCTGGCGAGTCCATTTTTACTGCGGACGGCACAGCCTCCTTTGAGTAGCGTTGAAGGCCGCATCGTTCGCGAACTGCGACGCATTGGCAAACGCATTGCGATTGGAATTGAAGGCGATCTTTGGCTGGTGCTGCACTTGATGATTGCCGGGCGGCTGCACTGGCGAGCCGTGGGAGCAAAAATTGGCGGGCGGCAAAATCTTGCGGCGTTTGATTTTCCGAATGGATCTTTGGTCTTGACCGAGGCTGGGGCCAAACATCGCGCCTCACTGCATGTTGTCGCGGGAGAAGAAGCTTTGCGGGCGATGGATCCAGGGGGCATTGATGTCTTTGCCAACGATCTCAATTCTTTTCGTGACGCACTCATGGCTGAAAACCGCACGCTTAAAAGAGCGCTCACTGATCCGCGTATTGTGGGCGGCATCGGCAATGCTTATTCGGATGAAATTTTGCATGCCGCGCAACTTTCGCCGATCACGCATACGAACAAACTCACCCCGCAGGAGTGGGAAAAGCTTTTTGCCGCTACACGGAAGACACTTGCTCTTTGGATAGACCGTTTTCAAAAAGATGCGCAGGCTGGGTTCCCCGAGAAGGTAACTGCATTTCGGAAAGACATGGCGGTGCACGGGCGGTATGGAGAGCCGTGTCCCCGGTGCGGAGAAAAAATCCAGCGCATTCGTTATGCGGACAATGAAACCAACTATTGCGCTCGCTGCCAGACTGGCGGGAAAGTCTTGGCTGATCGCAGCCTGTCGCGGCTACTTGGATCGGATTGGCCACGGACGCTGGATGAACTTGAGGCTTTAAAGCGCCGTTAGTTAAAGCCACAGTCTTCTAAGTTATTCAGCAAAGCTTCGCAGACGGGCGAGTTGTTCCTCGGTGGGGAAGGAACTTACCCTGTATCGCTCAGGGAGAATTCCTGGTTCTTTTTCCAGTAAGCTTTCCAATACGGGTAGGGCACGGTCCCATGGCACGGACAGGTGATCCTTTGTTTCGTGATTTATCAAAAGCGAAATGTATTCTGTTTTCGGCAAGAGTGATTCCACGTCCTTTGTCCAGACGCAGGTACTGTATTGGCTTTCGTCCTTGCGGGTAACCAGCAAGAAGCTGGCGACAAAGATATCAGTCCCTTCTGCTTCGTGAATTGCATCCAACGCGCGCTTTTGCTGTTGATAGTCCACCCCCGTACGCCGCCGTTTAAGGGAGCACAGCAAATCACGGAGAGAAGGATCCTCTGGGACATAAACTTCCCAAACGCCGTCTTTCAAGATGAGCAGGTCGGGGGATATCGGGTACGACTCGAAATGGGCCTCGTTCCCGAGCGTAAGAAGTATTCTTAATGCTGCCTGGTTCCTGTTTCCTGTGACCCACAATTGATTTCTGTTTGGCAAAAATGCAATGGGATCTCCGTCTACGTTGAGACGATAAATTAAATCGGTCATCAAAATCCGCGCGCAATCGTGTGAATCAGCCCACTGGCTTCTATAGAGACCCGGCGCTTCTTCCTTCATTCCATTGGGATCGGTCTTGTCGCGCAGGTTGTCTTTCGCTTGTTTGAGTGCATCTTCAAAACTGACGTTCCATTCATCGAAAGATGTTTTATTAATGTGCTGAATGGTGTGTTCGGTATCGTACGCGAGACCCACTACTAAAGAGCCCACTAGCGATTTGGTTGGGCACTCTGCCTTAGACACGTCAATATTCTTAGAGCGGAGATCGAGCTCGAACAGATGAGAATTCATTTCGTCTCGAATTACCGGCATCAGGCAAGGCCTTACAGATTCGAAATCGGCGGGAATTTCTGGCGTCTGTTTCCATCCGGAGCAAAACTGAGCGATAACGGCCTGGCGCTGCTTTTTATCGGCTTTGCAATAAGCCGCATATCCATTGTCGAGGAATATCGTGTTGTCTTGACCGCTGACTTTCAACACGAAATGAGCGCTTTCATAAACTATGTTTTCGATTCCAGTCTGTGACAACGCCTTCATCACCAGCGCGGCGAATTCGTCGCGCGTCGGCGCTTTCTTCGAAAGAAGTTTGGTTAGCAGATCCATCAAGCACTCCGCTGTGACAACTTCGTATTGGCAACCCTGGATTGATTGCGGAAACGCGCGGGCGGAACTTCAAACTCGCGTTTGAAGGCACGGTTGAAGGCGGCTTCGGATTCATAGCCGACCTCGGCTGCGATCTGCGCGACCGAATAACTGGTTGAGCCCAGCATCTCTGCCCCTAACTGGAGACGCCAACGAGTAAGGTAGGCCATGGGAGTTTCGTCCAGGTAGTGGCGGAAACGTTCCGCCAGCACCGAGCGTGAAAGTCCGGCTTCCCGTGCCAGGTCGGCGAGTGTCCAGGGATGGTCAGGTTTGCGGTGCATTAATGCCAGGGTTTTGCTGACTTCGGCGTCGCGTGCGCCGGCCAACCAGCCGGTTTGTTCGGGAGGAAGCTGGCTGATGTAGGCGCGCAGGGTTTCCACAAATAAAACTTCTGACAATTTGGCCAGCACGGCTTCTCCGCCAGCGCGGGATGCATCTGCCTGATCCACGGAAAAGCGGATTGAGTTTTCCAGAAATTTTCCGGAAGCGTCATTACGAATGTTGACTTTGAAAATTGGCGGCAGGCCGCTGAGAAAAATCTGGCTCAGGCGCGGTTCACAGGCCATGTAGCCGCAGATCAGTTTAGTAACTTCCCCACCCCCACCAATACGACATAACCGCAATCCCTGGGCAAGAACACTGGCCGCCTGTTCGGAATCGTCGATCGTCATGGCGCACGATCCATTCTCCATGATGTGCTTGTCACCGTGGGGAATCATCACGATGTCGCCGGCGTTCAACTGCACACG
Organism: uncultured Acidobacteriaceae bacterium; assembly: GCA_963792305.1. Taxonomy (GTDB): domain Bacteria; phylum Acidobacteriota; class Terriglobia; order Terriglobales; family Acidobacteriaceae; genus CAWBXL01. The sequence continues at coordinate 8,418 of CAWBXL010000233.1, forward strand.
CGTGCCGTCTGCTTCCATGCGGATATATGCACGTCCTTCTGTCAGCAGGTGGTAAATGATTACGTGTTCCGCGCCGGGCGCGACAAGGCGCGCAAGCGATCGCGACGAGGTAGCCGCGACACTCCACGGCGAGGAAAATTCGCCGTTGTAGAACAACGCTCCCTGGAGCTTTACCACTTTCAGTACTTCGGAAAGCACATCCATACACGCCTCCGGCTGGACTCCTGGAAATCTGTGGGGAAAAGCCATCATACGCAATACGCTGCCCGTAAAGAAAGCTGGAGACACAGATAAAACCTGATAATCAGTGCCATCTGGGCTGCGACGACGACAAACTTCACGCTTTGGTTATCGGCGTTACTGCTCGTAGTTTCAGCGACTTACAACGATATACAGAAGATATAAAAAAACCATACATCCTTAATTGAAAAGACCGCACCTGCAGACGATGATGCCCTCGTTCAATGCACAAAAACGGAGACAGAGTCATGAAATGGATTTGTACCTGGCACTGGCGACGAGAACGTCATGCGGAGTAAATAGCTCATTCGAGTTGCTTTTAGAACTTTCGGCAAACCTTTTCGGACTCCGGATCAAGCCATCGTACGGCAACTATCTCGTGAACAAGAAAGCCGGACGCGAAGACAAGCAAGGCACCGAGGCGTGCTTCATAGTCGGGGAGTCAATGCAATGAAAGAACCGACCTTGAGCTATCCGGTCTCTCAGCGGATGAAACGGGCATGAGCCAACTTTACTTGGCGTACTTTGCCCGCAGATTCCGATATTAGAAGTAGAGACCACAGGGAAGCAAAACTGATTGCAAGACAAAATTAAGGAGAATGTATGAAGAAAACTATTGCAAATGTAAGTTCGCTGATCGCGGTTGTTGTGCTGTTCGTTGCCGCTGGTTTCGCGCAGCAACAGACCGTCAAAGCAGATGTTCCTTTTGAATTCAGCGTCGGACGGAACACATATCCGGCGGGACAGTACTGGATCAAGCAAATTGCGCCCAACACTCTGGCGCTGCGTGACAGCAACAATGCATTTGTTGCTTTGGTACTGACTCAACCAATGACTTCACTGCTCACATTTAATCCCAAGCTGCGGTTTGAGGTTAAAGACGGCCGTCCTGCCTTGAGTGAAGTGTGGTCTGACGGAGTGACAGGATACAAGCTGCCTGTTTACAAGAAGCACTTCGGTCTGGCACAAAACCAGCCTGCCGGAGTACAAGCCACCACGTCGTCTTACACCGGAAAGTAGGAGAGGACCAATGAACAGCGAGATCAGCACCCGAGAAACGCCGAAGATGGATTTACACGTACAGGAAGTAATTCGGTCGGCAGAGCTGGAATTAATGGCTTTGTTGCAGCAACGCACAGAGTTGATGAAACGTATTGGCTCGATCAAACAGACACTGGTTGGTCTTGCCAATATGTTCGGGGATTCCGTGCTTAACGAGCGGTTGCTGGGTTTGCTTGATCGCAGTACTGCCCGGCGGCGGTCTGGGTTTACCCAGGCTTGCCGGGCAGTCCTGATGGAGTCTCCGACGCATTTGTCGGTACGCCAGGTCTGCGATCTATTGCTAAGCAAGTTCCCTGGTGTACTGGAAAAACATAAGAAGCCAACTGCATCTGTCACTACGATCCTGAATCGCCTGGTGGAGTATGACGAAGCCCGGTCTTTTGTGACCGGCAGCGGGCGGGTTTGGCAGTGGGCGTCAGAGGTGGAACACAAAGATGGCGCTTTTCTTGTGCGCGCGGAGTTTGCAGACCCGCGAAATGTCGCGTGAGCCAAGTCCGGGCCCACGCTCGATTGGAGGAAATAAATAATGGCCACGATTCAAGTGGAATTGATCGACGATCTTTTTACACCGGTGCAGAAGCAGGAACTGGTCAACAAACTCACTGATGCGGTGATTTTGATTAAGGGAGAGCGTATGCGCTCCGCGGCATGGGTGAGCATGGAAGAGATCTGTAACGGTGAGTGGCGTATCGGATAAGTCGCCTTAGTGCGGTAACTGGTGAGCACCAAGAGGGAGGACGAAATGAAAAAAGTACTTGCTCTCGTTTATGGAGTGTCGGCGTATCTGTCCTTTCTGGGAACCTTTGCCTACGCCGTAGGTTTTGTTGGCAACATTGGTGTACCAAAAAATATTGATAACGGGCCAATCTCTCCGCTTCCGGTCACGATTGCAATCAATGCATTGTTGCTGGGGCTGTTTGCGGTGCAACACAGCGTTATGGCCCGGCAGGGGTTCAAACGGGTATGGATGCGAATTGTTCCACATAGCATCGAGCGTAGTACTTATGTGGTTGCGGCGACCCTGGCTTTAGCTCTGTTGTTGTGGCAATGGCGGCCGCTTCCCGACATCCTGTGGGACTTGCGAGGAACGACTGCGGGAACCATTTTCACTGTTTTATTTGCCCTGGGATGGGTCGTGCTGCTGGTGAGCACGTGCCTGGTGAATCATTTTGAGTTGTTTGGACTGGCGCAGGTTTGGGCTTACGTTCGCGGACAAGAACTGCCTCAGCCCTCATTTAAGACACCGGGGCTTTATCGCGTGGTGCGCCACCCGATTTATGCCGGATTTGTCATGGGCTTTTGGGCGACCCCACTGATGACAGTGGGCCACTTGATATTTGCCATCGCTACTACTGGATACATCCTCGTAGGAATTTTCTTCGAAGAGCGAGACCTGATAGCAGCGTACGGACAACGCTATCGCGATTACCGCCGGCGCGTGCCGATGCTGGTGCCATTTTTCCGGCGGTCTGGAAACTCAAGCGGGCCAAAAGTGGCTAGCACCCAGGAAAGCCATGGCCTCGATTGAAGGAACCCCGCGTCACTTGTCGCTAATAAGAAAAGATACTGGAGAAAACATGAGCACCCTATTAACTACGCCGGAGATCGACAGCCTGAAGGCAAAGCTAAAGGCAACCTGGATGTCCGGAGACTACGATTTGTTCTCCCGCTATCTGGAGCAGGACGCGCGGGTTTTCTACGAACAACTTGACGTTCCCGCCCGCTGCCAGTTGCTGGACGTGGCTTGCGGCTCGGGCCAAGTTGCCTTATTAGCGGCCCACGATGGGGTATATGTCACGGGTGTAGACATCGCTCCCAACTTGATAAAGCGGGCCCAATCGCGTGCTCAAGCTGAGAATCTCCACGCCCGCTTCGTGGAAGGTGATGCCGAAGATCTTCCGTTTGAAGATGCCAGCTTCGATGTTGTAACCAGCCTGTTCGGGGCAATGTTTGCTCCACGGCCGGAGCTGGTCGCCCGGGAACTGTTGCGTGTGTGCAGTCCCGGAGGCACTATCGCCATGGGAAACTGGACGGCTGAAGGGTTCATCGGACAAATGTTCAAAACGTTTGCCAAATTTATTGCTCCTTCAGGAATGCCGGCGCCTGTGTTGTGGGGCAACGAGGCCACGGTGCGCGAACGGTTGGGTCATGGAGTAGCAACTTTATCAATGACCCGCCGCCACTACACGTTCACCTATCCCTTCCCACCGGTTGATGTGGTTGAGTTCTTCCGCCAGTACTATGGGCCGACCAATCGGGCGTTTGCGGCGCTGGATGAAAATGACGCGCGCAAGCTGCGCAATGAACTGGAAGCGCTGTGGTCCATACACAATCGCGGTGGCGACACGCTTACAGTGGTGAAGGCGGAATATTTAGAGGTGGTAGCAACCCGGGTTTGAGTATGTGAGGTGGTAGTCAACGTATCTTAACTTTGTTGTACTCCGGACGCCCCGCCCAAGTTCGCTTGAGCGGGGATTTTGTTGGCGGCATTACATCGTTTGCGATTGTGGTTGAACTGCCGCTTGCTGAAGGAGCGCCACCACCCATGCGCAAATTCCCGCCAGGATTAACCAGCCCCCAGCATCCACAGTGGCATGTTTCCAGTACATAAACATTCCTTTCGCGATAAAAATCCCCACCCACACGCTTAATCCAGTGGCAAAGGATTTGCGCGCCAGGCCATCAGATTGACGGTTGAGTGAAACCGAGGGTGTTCCTGACGAAGATGCGTTCGAGGATGAATTCGAACCTTGTTCGCGGCCGCACGACGGACAAAATTTCTGTCCCGGCATGACTCCCTGGCCACAGTAGGCGCAAGCCGAGAACAAGGGCTTGCGCAGCGCGAAGTACAGAATGAATCCGATCATGTTGGGAACCATTATTGCGACTGCCACCCAGAGCACCGGGGGCATGCTGCGGCGTTTGGCGTCGGCGTAGATGTAACCTAGCGCCAGCAGCCACAGAGCAAGCCCGATTCCCATCACTAAACAGGCCGCGGACAAAATGGCGGTAGGCGGGGCTCCGCCACGGGCTGCGACCGCATCGGCAAGTCCGGCCTTGAAGGCAAAAATCGTCATGCAGATCACGCCGATGGCGAAGATGATCGTTGCCGCGATTTTTACTCCCTCGGGTACTATGTTCTTGATTTGAGTGATTAGCGTTTTCATGCTGTCCATCCTTCTTTGCTGAGTTGTCCGTTGGTTAAGCGGGGCGCGATCAGGAGCAATAACGAAATCAACAACGAGGGCGCGACCCAGAAAGCCAATAGTCCAAGCTGAAGTTGAGCCGTTGTTAGGTTCAAGCTGCCGGCCAGTAGCCCAGTAAAATTCCATGCGAGCAACGAGCCAACGACTGTCAGGGCCAACGAGGCAGCAAACGTTTTAAGACTGCGATGTCTGGAGTGCTCCATTTCCAATTGGCGCACCCGCTGCGTGATTGCATTTTGTACATGAGTATTCAGACCCGGATTGACTGCGAACGAAAACCCACTGAGTCCAGCGATTGCACGCCGGAAAGTATCCATTCGCTGTTGGCACGCAACGCAATCTCGAAGATGTTCGCGCAGACGACGTTCTTCTTCAGGCGAAGCGGCGCCTGCCAGCAATTTGTCAATCAGAGTGGCTTGCTCGTGATTAGTTTGCATCGGGTCCTCTCTCCAGCTGTATGCGTAACATTTGCAGGCCGCGATAGATTCTTGAAGAAACCGTTGGCACTGGGGCCTTCACGATGCTGGCGATTTCCTGGACGACAAATCTTCCTGGAACCGTAGCAACAAGGCCTCACGATAGATCGGGTCCAGAGTTTGCAGTGACTGCGCCATGCGCTCGGCATCTTCGGTGCGCGCGGCCATTTCGAAGGGTGAAGGTTCTCCAGAGGCGGGCAGTTGGAATTCCGTTTCTTCTTCCGGAGTATCCAGGCTGACCGCTTTCCGTTTGCGCATCAGATCAATCGTAAGATTGCGAGCGATGGAAAACAGCCAAGGCTCAAAACGCCGGCGGCCATCGTACAAGGCCCCGCGTTCGACTACCCGCAGCCAGGTATCCTGCACAATGTCATCCACGTAATCGCGGCGTCCGGTCAGATAAATCAGATAACGCACCAGGCGATATTGATATTCCTCAACCAGCTGATGAAGCAGCGCAATGTCTCTGCGGCGAAGACCGCGCGCGATGCGCTCGGTATCGGTTTCCACGGCGGCCGTCATCATGGCAAAGTCGAACATACAGGGTTATATACGGAACAGGGTGGCAGAATTACGCATCGCCTGTAAATTGCCCAATTGCAGCAAGTTAGGTAGGCCTTGACACTACGAAAGCCCGGAAGCAGAATCTTGCACGTCTTTCGCTCAGGTTTTGAAATATGTTTGTATTGCCCATCAACCGTGACATGGATGCCGCGAAAACTCCTCTCGCTGTCATTGGTTTAACTATTGTGAATTCGCTGTTGCTGGCGGCAACTTACACATTTAGTTCTCCTCACGCAGTATTTCTTCAGTACGGGTTCATTCCAACAGAGCCGCATTTGCAGACTCTGTTTACGTCGATGTTTATTCATGCCGACATATGGCATCTTGTGGGAAACATGTGGTTTTTGTGGATGTTTGGCAAGGAAGTCGAAAATTCGTTGGGCCCTTGGCTCTTTACTCTGATTTATTTACTTTGCGGACTAGGCGGATCCTGGCTACATTTCCTATTCAACCCAACTGCAGCCATTCCCCTCGGTGGTGCTTCGGGAGCAATTTCTGGGATCGTCGGCATCTTCTTTATCCTTTTCCCCAAGGCTGATTTTGATTTGGTCCTTTACCTCGGCTGGATTCGTGTGAAGACATTTAAATCACATACCACGGCCGCAGTCGGTATCTGGATTGGTGAACAAACTCTATTAGGCCTACTCAGCCAGGCTGTGCACTTTTCTTCCACAGCGTTTTGGGGACATGTGGGCGGATTTGCCATGGGTGTAATTGCTGCACTTTGCTACAAAAAGTTAATACCTCTTGATACTGATGGCGTACCCGTTACCAAGCCATGGTTTATTCCAGCCGAAGTCGTAAAAGAACGCGACGATATTACGCAACTAAAACTCTAGGGTTTTCTAACCGGCCAACTCTTGTACACTTTGTGATCACATAAGAAATGAGTTCCCACAGCGAAGAACATGGATGGCAGCGTGGTTTCTGGAGCCTGATCGCCACTCAATTCCAGGGCGCGTTTAACGATACCGCGCTTAAGAACTTGGTCATCTTTCTGGTGCTGGCCAAAGGCATCGGCCAGGGAGATCGCGAGTTGTTGGAACTCGCGGTCGGCGCATTGTTTTCCATTCCTTTCATCCTGTTTTCCATGAGCGGTGGCTATCTTGCCGATCGTTACAGCAAGCGCTCCGTAGCCATTTTCACCAAAGTCTTCGAGGTCATGGTTGTGACGTTGGCAGTGCTGGGACTGGCGCGAGACAACTTCAGCCTGCAACTCGCCGCCGTTTTTCTTGTCAGCACGCAGGGCGCATTGTTCGGCCCCACCAAGTATGGCTTGCTGCCGGAAATTCTCCCCCAAAAACTGCTCTCCTGGGGGAACGGCGTGATTGAGCTGGGGACCTTTGTAGCCATCATTGCCGGAGGGTTTGGCGCGGCCGTGATGTCACAGATGTTCAAGGGACGGCAGGGCTGGTCGGGTTTGATCCTATTTGGCTGTACCGCAGTGGGCTTGCTTTGCAGCCTGGGAATTACACGCGTGCCGCCGGCGGATCCTACTAAGAAATTCAAAGTTAATCCTTTCGACGGACTGTGGCCGGAACTGCGCGCCATCAAGCGGGACCATCCGCTCTGGCTGGCCGTGGTAGGTAACACATATTTCTGGTTTCTGGCGGCGCTACTCCAGTTCAATATTTTTATTTATGCCAAAGATGTGCTGCATACCAGCGACATTCTTAATGGAGCATTGCAAGCTTCGGTGGCGATCGGGATTGGACTAGGCAGTCTTGCGGCGGGATATCTTTCGGGCAACCAGATTGAGTATGGATTGATTCCGCTCGGTTCTCTCGGGATGACCGTGGTGGGCGCAGTTTTGGGTTTGCGCGGTTTGTCCCTCTGGAATCTGATTGGACTGCTGGCAGGGCTGGGATTTTTTGCCGGGTTTTTCGCCGTCCCGATTGCCGCGATGATTCAACACCGCCCTGATGAAAACAAAAAGGGCAAGTCATCGGCATTGCCAATATGTTTTCCTTCGTGGGAGTTTTCGCGGCGTCGGTGGCGTATTTCGCGATGCAACGGTTAGCCCACTGGAGCTCTTCCACGATTTTCGTAGCTGCGTCTGCCGCTACACTTGTAACCAGCGCCTACCTGCTATGGCTGTTGCCGGATGCCTTTTTGCGGCTCGTGCTCTGGCTTCTTACACACACGCTATACCGCATTAAGGTTGAGGGCCGGGACAACTTTCCGGAAAAAGGCGGAGCGCTGTTGGTGCCCAACCATACCTCGATGGTGGATGCGGTGTTGCTTATCGCCGCCACCGACCGGCCTATTCGCTTTCTGATGTTCAAGGGATCTTACGATCATTGGCTGGTAAAACCTTTTGCCAAAATGATGCGGGTGATTCCGGTTGCTTCGAATCTTGGCCCTCGCGATTTGATCCACTCGTTGCGCGAAGCTACTAAAGCGCTCGAGGAAGGAGAAGTCGTCGGCATCTTTCCGGAAGGGCAGATGACGCGGATCGGGCAGATGCTTCCCTTCCGGCGCGGTATGGAACGCATCATGAAGGGCGTTGAGGCTCCCGTCATTCCAGTGCACCTCGACGGCGTCTGGGGCAGCATCTTCAGTTTTGAGCGAGGGAAATTTTTGTGGAAGCTGCCGCGGAAAATTCCTTACCCGGTGACAGTTAGTTTCGGAAAGGCCATGCCTCCTACTACGACTGCGGTTGAAGTGAGAAAAGTTGTTCAGGATTTGGGAGCGGAAGCTTATAAGCATCGGCGCAAGCGGATGCTGACTTTGCATCGGTCGTTTATTCGCATGGCGCGGCGGCATCCGCGACGTTTTGCCATGGCCGATGGGAATACTCCGCATGTGAGCTTTGGGTCGGCGTTGACGAGAGCTGTGGCACTGGCGCGGCGGTTGCGTTCGGTTTGGAAAGACCAGCCTATGGTTGGCATTCTGCTGCCGCCATCGGTTGGCGGGGCGCTGGTGAATTTTGCGGCGCTGCTTCAGGGCAGAGTGCCGGTCAATCTCAACTACACCGCGTCCAATGAAGTGCTGGCTTCCTGCGCGAAGCAGTGTGAGCTGCGGACCGTTATTACGTCGAGAGCATTTTTGGAGAAGGTCAAACTCGAGGTGCCGGGCGAGTCTATCTATCTGGAGGATTTGGTTCCTACCATTTCGGGGGGACAAAAATTTACCGCATTGCTGGCTGCATGGTTCTTGCCTGCCACTTCACTCGAGCGCGCCTGCGGATCGAACCATAAAAGCACACTCGACGACACTGCCACCATTATTTTTTCCAGCGGCAGTACGGGCGACCCCAAGGGTGTAATGCTGAGCCATGCCAACATCGGCGCCAATGTTGATCAAATCGCACAGATATTCATGCTGAATGCGAAGGACCGCATCCTGGGGATATTGCCCTTCTTTCACTCTTTTGGATTTACGGGAACTCTGTGCTTGCCCGCGGCGGTGGGCATGGGTGTGGTTTATCATCCCAGCCCGCTGGATGCGCGGGCCATTGGGGCCTTGGTCAGCAAATATGAGGTGACGTTTTTGCTGGCTACGCCGACTTTCTTGCAGATGTACACACGGCGTTGCTCGCCGGAAGATTTCGGCAGCCTGCAATATGTGGTAGCAGGGGCAGAGAAATTGCCAGAGCGGATTTCGCAGGCGTTTGAAGACCAATTCGGGTTGCGCCCGCTCGAGGGTTATGGATGCACGGAGTGTGCGCCGGTGGTTTCGGTGAATCGGCGGGATTTCCGGGCGGCTTCATTCCGGCAGGTGGGAGCCAAGCGCGGGTCGATTGGACATCCTTTGCCAGGAATTACCGTCAAGATTGTGGATGTGGAAACCAATCAGCCTTCGGCCTTCGGGCAGCCTGGACTTCTTTTCGTGCGCGGGCCGAATGTGATGCAGGGCTATCTTGGGCGGCCTGAGAAAACTGCTGAGGTTTTGAAAGACGGCTGGTATAACACCGGGGACATTGCAGTGCTGGATGAAGATGGATTTATTCGCATCACCGACCGGCTTAGCCGATTCAGCAAGATTGGCGGGGAGATGGTGCCGCACATTCGCGTCGAAGACAAGCTGCACGAAATCGCCGGGTCGACAGAACAGACTTTCGCGGTGACGGGAATTCCTGATGAGAAAAAAGGGGAGAAGCTGTTTGTGTTGTATACGCTGCCTGAGGACAAAGTGAAGGATTGTTTGGAGAAGCTGGCCGCGTCAGATTTGCCAGCATTGTGGAAGCCGAAAGCAGATCAATTTGCTCGCGTCGAGACTTTGCCTTATCTGGGGACGGGGAAGCTTGATCTGAGGAAGATCAAGGAAGTCGCGCAGGGTATGGCGGGTGCTGCTAAATAATTCTCAAATCTTAAAACCTAGAGATCGCGAAGAAAAGCCGTAGGGGTCGCAGAGAAAACCTTCCTATACATGCCTAACGGAACAATCGGTTCTTTGTTAAAACGTGTTCTGGTTACTGCTGTCATTCTTGTTATTTGGTTTTGGACACAATCTTTAATCGGGCATCGCCCGCTTTCTGATGGCGGGATCGGCGATGGCATGCATAGCCTGTTCGCTCCTTGGAACCAAGCTCTCCACATCCATCCGCGTGCCGCTAACTTTCTATTGATTATCAGTTCAGCTTTGATTGATCTGATGGGATTGTTTTTGCTGGGGCGCTGGATTTTCAGCGGGTTGGTGCGTCCGTTTCTGGGATTGATCATTCTTATGGGGCTGCGACAGGTTTCACAGGCGCTATGCGCTTTGCCTCCGCCGCCGGGGATTATCTGGCACTATCCTGGGTTTCCATCGTTGCTAGTTACTTACAGCGTGGCCAATGATTTTTTCTTTTCCGGACATACGGCAATTGCTGTGTTCGCCGGGTTAGAACTGGCCCGGTTGAAGAAGCGTTGGCTGACTGTGGTCGCAATCGTTATCGTGATTTTTGAAGTGGTCGTGGTGCTTGTCTTACGCGCGCATTACACCATGGATGTAATCACTGGAATCTTTGCGGCATTTTGTGTGGCCTGGGGCGTGCAGAAACTAAGTGCGGCAGAGCGTTGAAGCAAGTGCCGTCCCTGCGGGACTGTGTCATTCCTTCGCCTTCCCGGCACTGCCGGACTTTCATATCCCGTGACTTTGGCACTGCATTTGCCTTAAGCCGCGTGCCATTCGGCAATTTGCTGCATGTATTGTTTTTCAGACTCTGCGGGCAGCAATACCCACAGCGTATAAACTCCCAATCCTGTCCCGAAAGGAACATTCAATAATGCAAGGAAGGACATAATCATAGCGAGCACCCGTCCCCAAGGCTCGCGCTGTAGTAATCCCCATCCGGTGATGAATCCGGCGAGTGATTTTGCCAGCAAGAATAATGCGAGCATCACGAACAGACCGTGAAGAAATGGCGGGACATTAGGCGCGCCAATTTCGGGATGACGCACGAAGAGGGTGCGGGACAAGACGGAGAGTACGATTCCGCCCACCAAGTGAAACGCTGAATAAGCCAACCAGAGAATTCCCAGCAAGCGGACATGTTCGCGCACACGGTCGGGACGAGGATATGCCACAGAGAATCCGGGGCGAATTTCTTTTCCGCATTTATCGCAGAAGGCCTGGGTGGTTTGTAATGGGCTACCGCAAGCGTCGCAGTACATAGTTCCTCCCAATTGTTTCCGCTTAAAGATACGGTGAATTTCGCATCCGTGTTCCGATTATTTTGTCGGCAAAACGAAAAGGCCACCCGGCAGTGGATGGCCTCTTCTTTTAGGGAGAATAGTTCCAACGAGATTGAGCCCGTCAAAACTTTCTGGAAAAAATCTTATGAGCCGCCAGAGGGGGTGTCAAGAATTTTTTGGGAAATAAATATCTTTATTTTCAACAAGATACAAAATTGGTCAACATTACCTGCGGAGGTTGGATTTTGGGCAAAAATGACAGTTTTTCGAGGTTAACTGGCTTTAATTGATTAACTTACCTTGACGTCAGAGGGCTTGGACTCGACCTCCTGGAGGTGGAGGGATATGAATTCTGCCTCGTCGGGACGGCCCAGGGCATTGTTGGGAAAAAACTTTCTGGCGAGGATTCGGACACCTCCAAAGGCCAGTCCGGCGATCAATGCGAGGACGGAAACCACCGCTGCGAGCAAAAGTGCGTTAACCACGATCGTGCCGATGTTGCCGCGCTTATCGAAGGGATTCTTCTCGTTCCAGGTGACATTAGCTTCGTAGTTCACTGATGCGAGTAGCGACTGAGCTTGATCGCGGGATGAGGCTCCCGTCACTAAAACGACCAGTGGGCCTGTGCGTTTGGTAAAAATTTGTCCTGGAGCCAGCGCAGGAACGCTGCCTGGCTCTTTTGCATTTTGTGCTTGTGCTGCTTCGATGGCTTGTAGATGTCCAGTGGCTAACTGCGGAGTTGGATACGAGATCACCATCAAGGTGGAGTCTCCGCTTGCGCCGCTGTATGTAGTAGTGGCAACTTCGGCGCCGGTGCTGAAATCTACGAGGTCCGACGGGACGGGTGAGTTTATTTTTTGCAGTCCAACCGGGCCCACGACGTATTTGGTGTGTGTCTTCTGCTCCGCATTGTGAGGGAGATAGGAAAGAAACGTTGCCAGATTTTGATCGTTTGCAGGGGGTAAAGGCAGCGTTCCGGAGAGTTCACGCAATTCCGCTGCGGACATGGCGCTGGTTTTGTCAAAGACCGCATCCACCAACACGCTGCCGCGATAAAACAGAACGCGCTCGTTAAGTGACGCGCCCTGGTCTCCAATTTTTTCTTCCGGCATTCCGGCAGCGCGGTAGTAGGTGAATGCTCCGTAGGCTCCACTGGCATCGGGAAATCGGATGGCTTTCACTGTCAGCTTGCGGCCATCATCGCGAACATAGGCGGCCGACTCGAAATCGGTGAATCCGTATTCCTTTAGCAATGATGCATTCACTGGATCGCCCACGGCTGGATCCTGGCTTTCATGCGGAGTGCCCGATTGCTGCCATCCGGCGAATTGCTTGGGGAGGAGAGGTGCGGCAGGAGCACTTTCCTGCGCAAACGCCTGCGCGGCGCCCAGCAGGAGCATCACCGCGAGATAGTAGAAACGAAGTTTCAAGAGCAAATGAGTGCGCACAAGACCTTCAACATTAGACTACAGGGTGGGCTAGAAAGTTTCCACGCAACGGTACCAGTTTGCGCCCTTTGGTCGCCATAGTCGTTTATTTTGGCAATATGGCATGGCTGAAGCCGATGCCCTTCCCAAAGCCCAATGGACTGCACCTGCTTTTTCTAAGGGATACGCGCACCAAGGTTGAGCGCTATTGCCCTACAGCCTTCTCTAATTTGCTGGCCACCTTCACTCCACCTAAACCAGTCACATACTTCGAGATACCGCGATAGAGAGACTCGGCAATTTTCTGGCGGTATTCGGAGGTGCGGAGGCGGCGTTCGTCGGTAGGGTTACTTACGAAAGAAATTTCCGCGAGGATCGACGGCATGTTGGCGCCGATCAGGACGATGAACGGGGCTTTTTTGATGCCGCGGTTGCGGATGGTGGCATTCTTGGTGGAGAGTCCGCTGTGCAGCGCTGTTTGTACGTCAGAGGCGAATTCTTTAGACTCTTCGATCTTTTCTTTTAACGCGATCTTTTTCACCAAGTCCTGAAGTTCGTGAATTGACTTGGATGAAACTGCGTTTTCACGAGCTGCTACTTCCAGGGCTTCAGGGGACGAAGTGAAATTCAGGTAGTAGGTTTCTACGCCACGCGCGTCGGGATCGTTGCTGGAGTTGGCGTGGATGGAGACGAACAAGTCCGCCTGCTCCTGATTTGCGATTGCTGTGCGGGTTTCTAGCGGGATGAAGGTGTCATCGCTGCGCGTGTAAACGACCTCTGCTCCCAGGCGCGATTCCAGCAGCTTGCCTAACTTCCGTCCTACTTCAAGCACTAGATCTTTTTCTTCCAAGCCGTTGGGGCCGATGGTGCCGCTATCGTGCCCCCCGTGGCCGGGATCGATTACGATCCTGCCAATCTTCAAGCCTAAGGCGCGAATCAGAGAACGGTCACCACTAGCCGTCGGCTGCGATTCG
>CAWBXL010000234.1:0-24526 GCA_963792305.1 uncultured Acidobacteriaceae bacterium
TTGGAATAGTCGGTTTGGAGGAGTACTGCTCCTCATCCCGTTGTAAATCTCGTTGCGGAAGGCCTATGAAAAAAAATTCTGTTGGGTTTCTGGCGTTGGTTCTGATCGGTTGTGCAGTTAACAGTTATTCTGCGGTCAAGAGTAATGACAGCGACGGACACTGGGTCAGTGTCTGGGCAGTTCGATGCTCGCGCCCATTCAGTTTCCCGGCATGCCAATTGAGCCTGCGATTGACGATCAGACCATTCGAATGGTCGTCCGGCCGACCCTTGGCGGTCAGCGTCTGCGTGTGCGACTGTCGAACGAGTTTGGCACGTCACCACTGGTGGTTGGTGCAGCCCATATCGCACTCACGGACGAAGGCTCAAAAATCAAAGCTGAGACTGATCGTGTATTGACGTTTGGCGGCAATACAAAGGTAACCATTTCTGCCGGCGTTTCAACGTTAAGCGATCCCGTAGATCTTCCGTTGAAGGCGTTTTCCGAAATTTCGATCAGCATCTACCTGCCTTTGAGTACACTTGTTTCAACCGAGCACTTACAAGTCCAGCGCGGTTCTTACCTGGCAGGTCCAGGTGACCTCACAGGCAAACAGGATTTGCCGGACTCGTCTCATAAGACCGCCTGGTATTTTCTCTCCGGCATTGAAGTTTGGGCGTCAAACTCCACAACCGCAATCGTGGCCTTGGGAGACTCCCATTACTGAAGGAGCCAGCCGCAAGCCGGAGAACTTGTACACGGATTGGCCTTACCAACTCGCCCTTCGTCTCTCTGCCGACAGACGAAGCCAACCAATTGCGGTTGTGAACGAGGGGATCGGCGGGAACCGGGTGCTGCACGATGCCGCAGGCGTCAGTGCTCTTGCGCGTTTCGACAGAGACGTACTCGCCCAACCGGGTGTGACGACACTGATTCTTCTTGAAGGGGTTAACGACATCGGATTCCCGCGTATTCGAATGTCAGAGTCGAGAAACCTTCCCGCGCCTAGAGAAAATCCATTCGCGGCGCAACGCGTTTCGGGCAGAGGAAATCATTGCGGGACTTCAGCAGGTGGTGGAGCGCGCGCAAGAGCATCGAATTAAAGTGTTTGGGGCCACAGTCACGCCTTTCGAGGGAACGAATTCACGATGCGGATGGGGAGGCGATTCGTCAAGCCATCAATAAATGGGTCCGCTCAACGAATGTCTATGATGGGATGTTCGATTTCGATGCCGTCTTGCGTGATCCGACCAAGCCGTCAAAGCTGCGGGACATTGACGATTCCGGAGATCACATTCACCCGAACCCAGCCGGATATAAGGCCATGGCAGATTCTATTTCCTTAAGAATGCTGAGAGGCCAAAAACCTTGAATGGACAGACGGCGAAAAGCGAAAGAGAACAACAGCCGTGCCCGGTTTTAATCGTGCTTGGGCCTCCGGGGGCGGGCAAAGGGACCCAATGCAGAAGATTGGTCAATTCGCTGGGAATCCCGCATATTTCCACGGGAGACATTTTGCGCGACCACATTCGCCAAAATACCAATCTCGGGCGCCGCGTAAAGGGAATTATCGAGGCTGGAGAACTAGTTCCTGACGCGATGGTGCTTGATATGCTTTTTCAACGCATCATTCAAGCTGATTGTGCGCGGGGATTCATCCTGGATGGCTGTCCCCGCACATACACCCAAGCAGAATCACTGGACCTCAGCCTTTCCAAATTGAGTCACAGACCGTCGGCTCGGGTGATACGGTTAGTTGTGTCGCAGTCGGTATTGCTGAAGAGACTTGCCGCGCGGCACATTTGTCCGTCATGCGGCAAGGGCTACAATGGATCAATCCATTCCCCACGCACGCCAGGTCATTGCGACCTCGATGGAGCGCTGTTAGTAGCACGTGAAGACGATCGTAAAGCGACTGTGCTTGAACGTTTGCAAATCTATCAAGACCAGATTTCTCCCATCATCAAACACTATTCGAAGCGAAATTCGGTGCTGGAGATTGATGGCGACCGGGTGGTGGAAGATGTAACTGTCGAAATCCTTAGCATGATGGTTTTTTGATGTAGTCGATTGCACGACAGGCCTTAACGACATCAATAAATTCCTGATGGCGATCTGGTGGTAACGTTACTTCGGAAAAAAACTGACGGAAATAGTGTGGCTATAGTGTCCAATCCTTACAAGAAATCCCTTGCGTGCGTCGTAAGGATGGTTTGTTTGGATCTGCCGGAAACTAAGATGGAATCGTGCTTGATCTCGACCGCGCTAACGCCCTGAAAATCCTCCGGCACATCCAACATCACGATCATGTACCGGGATTTCGCCTGGCTTTTCGCGGCTAGCCAGACGTACGTGGACTCATCGAATAGCTGGCCGTTCGCGATGATTTTGCGGCGAGGAAGCGGGAAGGGAGTCGTAGCTAAATTCGAAGCCTCGGCAGAACTCGCGACCCTTCCATGGTGTATGAACGCGACTGTAGGATTCTTCCCAATTGCCAACCCACGGATAGTCACTACGCTTGAAGAGATACAGAACCAGAAGTTTGAGCCGTGGATTACAGATGGCGATGAAGCCGATCGTGAGTGCCGGATCCAATAGGTGTGCGGTGTAGTGACCATATCGGCCTTTTTTACTGGTACGTAAGTCCAGAACGCCGCCTCGTTTTTGGGGAGCGTTCGGCCATTGAAAGTCGGAGTCGGGTTGGATCGCCATGTGCGCGCTAAAGCTTGAGGGACAAACCTTGCTGCGCGTCGCAGGCATGTCAAATAACGTGATGCCCGGTTCCAAGAAAGGACGACCGAACGTGACGTGATGATTCCAAGAGATCGGTCGGTCGAAAGTGGACAGATTCGTAGCAGTCTCTTCGCAATATACAACGGGGGACTTTCGATCGAGCGCGATAATGCGCTGAAACTTCATTTGCGCTTTCGGCAGGTTGGCATCACAGACAAGTGTTGGTCTCGACGCTTTGCGCTGGGGCCTCATGCGCCAGTTCACGACGGGAGCCTCGCCATGTGTGCTGTGTCCCGCCGCGATTCCTCCGCAGAAGGCGGCCCAAAATAGTCGAAGCTGATGCTGTGCCCGGCAATACCTGCGAGGAGTCTACCTTCAGGCAGAGGACCGTAGGACCTTTGGTGTCTCTGCGGATCATACTTGGCAGGATTGATTGTCTTCCAAGTCGGTTTCCACATCGGATTGGCGCATGTCGACAGTGTTCAGCATCAACTCGCAAATATGCCCACCGCCTTCAAGGACCGAAATATGGCCCCACAGGCTATGAAGGCGGTAACCCGGCCGGCCGTCCAGGATGCTGGAACGACGAGCTCACGGATAGTGCCGTCTGTTGCTTTCCAGCGAAATAGGCGAATCCGCTGGTGCCGAAGACGTTATAGCATTAGTGCGATCGAAAAGACCACTACACTTAAAGAACCAAAGCTAGCTCATTCAAGCAACACTGCGCTGGCCACTGACGGTCTCAGCACACATCGTATTCGCTATGATCGAGATTGTTGAAGACGATTGCGCGTCGGATTGAAGATTTGATTGAGTAGCAGCGCGACGAAGAGTAACGAAGCGAAAACGGTGGCGAGCATGAAACCATACTTGGGATCGCCAAAATGGTCGCTAGCAGCGCCCATGGCCAGGGGTCCCAACGACGGCCGCACACGCAAGTGAAAAACAAAATCACTCCGGCAACTGCGCCATGTTCCGGCTTGCGAAAGCAGCTGATGCCTTTGGAGTTGAGTGTGGGATAAAGCACCGACATGAAAAGACCCGAGAACGGCAGAAGAAGAATACCGCGACACCGAACTCCTGCAATCATCGATATCACGAAGCAAAGAAGAATGGCGAGACTGAATACGGTAACGACTGTCGCCCAGTTCAAACGAGCGAGTACCCATGAGCCAATGAATCTTCCGGCTGCGCGGAGAACAAAGAAGATCGAGATGGCGTAGGCGGCCGACCCAGATCAGACGTCCGTGGTAACCGGCAAGCAGCGTCGGCATCCATACATAAATTGCGCTTTCGACAGCCACATAAAGGAATATCGCCGCCTGAAAAAGCCAAGGGCATACGGGTTTTTCATCATGGAAGTGTGCGTTTCAGATCGACGGACTCGGAAGTTGCCTGCCGTTTGCGGATATTTCACAAAAGAGGCCGTGACGATGAGCAAGAACACAAATAGTGCCGGCAATCACGTACAGCCACTTCCATGAAGTACCCACCGCCAAGAGATGCGCCACAATCGCGGGGCCGATGATCGCGCCGACAGCGAAGAAGCCCTCAACAGTATTCATGGTCGGAGGTATGCTCAGTCGTCGATCTGTGATGTCACCGATAAGCGCGAGCGCGCCGGTCTTAAAAATGCCGATAGCCACGCCGGAAACACCAGAAGAATTACGAAGAACACAAAGACTTGCCCACGGCAAACAAGTAGGAATTCAACGCGAACAAGACAAGCCCCAAGATGATAGTTTTTTTTCGGCCAAACTTGTCCGCCAAGTAGCCAAGGAAAAAGCCGGCGAATGCGATCCCGGACATGGCGGCATAGTGAAATGCGCCGCCCACGGTCATGCTGAGGTGAAATTCTTTGATGACTTCAGGAATAATGACGCCTACCGAGTCGGTCGTCATGGCAAACATCATGAACATAAGAAAGGTGAGCCACTTGATGATCGACAAGCTTGCCTGCGCCTTGCTTGTGTCTCTGATCAAACTGCCTCCGAACTGACGCTCGTTTTCGAATCCCATTGCCCGACGGTCTGTTGCTGTTCGGCACCCGATCTAGAGTGGGTGACCGAAGCTCTTGGTTCCGCGAAGATCCACGTCCAGTTTTGCCCAGTGCGAGTTGTTCTTCCAGGTGATTGTCAATGTTTGATTTGAGCCGGTTTCGATTTTTACTTGCCCCGCAAAAGCCGGGTGAGTATTGCGAACCCGGATCAAGTCAAGCAGGCTTTGCACAATGGGGGTCCGGATCGCATCCATCACCTCACTTGGAGTGTAGTAGTGACGATTGATGTCGCGTCCAACTTGAGTTCGCGCTAGGAGTTCCATGTCATTGGTCCCGGCAAGCAGTCCCATGTAATAAACTTGTGGAATGCCGGGCACAAAGAACTGAACTGCCCGCGCAATCAGGTATTCGTCGCGCGACGCCCCAACGCGTCATAGAATGTGCAATTCACCTGATACACATCAAGATTGTTGGCTGCCGCTCCTGTGGCCTTTCGGCTCTGTCCGTTACTTCGCGAGTGGATGGTTTCCACGAGGTCGGTCGATTTCATTCGGCGCAAGCAGGCCTGGTTCGCCGTCACTCCCAGCGCCGACATCGATGACTCCAATGCCGTCGTGCGTGTCCAGCACTGTGATGCATTTTGTGGACGAATTGAAAGCCAATTCCGCAGGGCACTTGCGTCGCGTGTGAAAAGAGAATGCAGAATGAGCGGTGGAAGCGCGAAATCATAGACCCAATCAACTTGCCGTGCGATTTCTATCTGTTGCAAATAATGACTATGGATTTCGACGAAAACCTCCATCCCCAAGGCATGTGCCTGCGAGGTAAGCGCAGCGATAAAGCGAAAGGTCTCCGGTATCATGAAACAACTTGTTCCCGGTTTCTTAATCGCGTAGCCCACGGCATCGAGCCGAATCATGCGAATGTCGGCATCGCGAAACCGCTGGAGAATCGATTTTAAGATACGCCTCTCCCTGCGGATGTTTCACATCAATGTCGATCTGGTTCGGTGTAAATGTGGTCCATAGAAGCTGGCTGTTCGCCGCATTTCAAAGCTGACGAGATAAACGGAAGACCCGGGACGTGGGCGATAAATTTGTAGCAGATCAGATTCGCTGGCTCCCAGCGGAAAAACGCGGTCGTAGGTTAGAAACATCCCAGCGAACGAAGACCCCGAACCCGCTTCGAAAAATCTTTGAACTGTGCGGACTCGCTGGATATATGATTGACAATCAGATCCGCAATTACCTCGTAGTCCACTGCGAAACCGCGCACATCATTCCAATCACCGACCCGTGAGTCCACTTCAGTGTGATCCATGGGATCGAAACCGGCGTCGGCGCCATCGATCGGATAGAAAAAGGGAAGTAGATGAACACCGCCGAAGATCCCATGCAAGGGGCCGTCGAGCAGGTGCCGGAGTGCATTGATATTGCTAGACAACCGATCCGCGTAAGTGATTAGTTGGACTTGGTTTTTCACATTGTGTCTTTTCGAGTGCATACCGAGTCCCCATGCGACCGCACTTAATAAAATTTGGTGACTAAAATTGTCAAGCAAATTGCTGATGATTGACCTTTAAGTTGTATATGGTAATATCCGCCCGAGGCATACAACTGGATGGAAAATCATAAATACCGCGAAATCTTCGAAAAACTCCAGGGCGATATTTCCTCAGGTCGTTACAAAGCGGGTGGCCGTTTGCCTAGTGAAGCTGAACTAGTCAGACGTTTCGGCGTTTCGCGAATGACCGTATTCCGCGCCATGCGAGAACTGCAGTCGCTGGGCATCGTGACACGCCGAGTTGGCTCAGGTACTTACGTTTCCTCGTCCGTGAATCCGGGAAGTTACGTTTTCGGACTATTGATTCCGGAATTGGGGCAGACAGAAATTTTTGAATCTATCTGTAAAGGGATGATGGAAGCACCCGAGGCCACACACCATTCCTTGCTTTGGGGAAACTCGGGAAACTCGGTCGCCCAAGACACCGAAAAAGAAGAAGCCGCTGAAAAACTATGCCAACAATATATTTCGAGAAAAGTTGCTGGTGTATTTTTCGCCCCGGTGGAGTTTAGCGCCCACAGAAATCAAGCCAATCATCGTGTTGTTGCGGCTCTGGATCGGGCACGTATCCCGGTGGTGCTTTTGGACCGTTGCCTTGAGCCTTATCCTAAACGCAGTAAGTACGACCTAGTGGGAATTGATAACCGTCGCACTGCATATCTTGCCACTGAACATCTGATTAGTGGCTGGTGCCACGCGCATTGCTTTTTTTGCGCGACCAAATTCTGCGCCAACAGTAGATGCGCGTATCGCTGGTTATCGCGAGGCCGTCGTTTCTCTATCGCAGCAGCGAGAGCACGATTTGGTTAGGTTGGGGGATCCGTCGGATATTGCGTTTATCAAATCGATCTTAAAAAAAGACCGCCCAGACGCATTTCTCTGTGCCAATGACTTGACAGCCGGTGGTCTTATGCAAACACTGATAACGCTTGGCCAAAATATTCCTCGAGACATTCGGATCGTCGGCATCGACGATGTCAAGTATGCTCGATTGCTGCCCGTTCCTCTTACGACACAACACCAGCCTTGCCGGGATATAGGTCGTGTAGCGTTGGCGGTAATGCTCGACAGAATTTCGAATCCTGATTTACCCCCACGAGATGTGTTGTTGGGGTGTCAGCTAATAGTTCGTCAGTCCTGCGGTGCGCTCCGCAATTCTTAAAGAATCTACCCTTCTGTCGTACGTAGAGATCCACGCCTCCAGTCGCCGTACGTGTGTCCCGCTTTTTGCAAATCTGGATCGGCGCGACCCAAACTAGAGTTGTACATACAGCTTCGCTGTGCATACAACTTTTTGTAAGTTGTCTTCAAATTACATTGACAACTTTCAGGCGTAAACGATACAAGTTGGCCCTGAGTGATCTCTGAACCGTGCGTCATGCGGTCAGTCGCCTCCACTTTATGGTTGTGCGGCGGGCCCGATTGAGAAATTGGCTTGCAAGATCAAACCACGTGTCTTCCACGTTGAAGGGGCAAAAAATGAATAATCGCTGGTCGTCGGTTTCAACTTACCTATCAGAGCTGGGTCAGCAGGTCCTTGTCTGCAAAACCGGATTTTTAGCCGGGCAACTCAATATGGTGTCTGCGCGGCCTCACGCGCCTAGGATGCGCACATTCGTTTTTATTGTCGCCGCTGTATTGATATGTTCGTCGGCATTTGCCCAGGTGAGATTCGGAACCATCTTGGGAACAGTCTCTGATTCCACTGGGGCGACCGTCTCCGGTGCAAACGTGAAGCTGACTAATTTGGGAACCAACGAAACCCGCACGATGCAGAGCAGCAGTGGTGGGCTCTATACATTCCCCAACGTCAGCGCTGGAATTTATAAGGTTGACATTGAGATATCCGGCTTCAAGCATTTCACACAAGATAAGGTGGAGGTCCAAGTTGACGTGACCACACGTGTAGATGCTGCGTTGCAGGTCGGAAATGTCTCCGAGACTGTCGTCGTGACCACGGAAGCGCCGCCGTTGCAGACGGACAGTGCATCTCTAGGGACGACCATTAGCCAGAAAGAGGTCGAGAGCATTCCTCTGAGCGGACGAAACGTGAACAACATGCTGACCCTGGTGCCAGGTGTAGTCGCACAGGGCGGCACATATGGCAATGCAGTCAACAACCAGGGTGGCGGCGCCAGGACAAACGCCATTGGGTTCGGCAACTACGCAATCGGTGGCGGTTTCGGCAACCAGAGCTCGTTCTTTGTTGACGGCGTCCCGTCGAATGCAGTAGCCGGCAACCTTAATGCGCTCATACCTTCGCAGGACGTCGTACAGGAATTTCGCGTCGCCACGAATAACGTCAGCGCCGAGTACGGAAGTTATGCCGGTGGCGTGATCAACATGACTACCAAGTCCGGCACCAACGTTTTCCATGGAAGCGCGTATGAGTATCTGCGCAACAAGGTTCTGAATGCGAACGACTATTTCACGAATCTTGCAAAGAAGCCTCGTGCTCCACTGGTCCAGAACCAATTCGGCGGTACTCTCGGTGGTGCATTAGTCAAAGACAAGACATTCTTCTTCGGAGGCTTTGAGCGCCAGACCATCAGCAGCGCAACCCAAGTGGGACAATACACAGTTCCAACGGCGGCGGAATTGGCGGGTGATTTTTCGGCTCCAGGGCTGCCCACGATCTACGATCCAACCCAGCCCCCGGGAACCCAGTTTCAGTGCAATGGAGTGCTCAACGTAATCTGTCCAAACCGTCTTGACCAGGCGGCGGTCAAGATCATGACGCTTAATTATCCACGTCAGAACGTTCCTGGAGCATTAACGCAGAATTTTGTCGCTGCAACGAAGATCGGCGGTATCAACCAGCAGTTCAACATTCGCCTCGACGACCGCCTCTCGGACAAGAACAACTTATTTGGCCGGTACACATATTGGAAAGCGGACAGCAATCCGTACGATGCATGGGGTACTCAGACCCAAGGCCAAGGCCACACCGGCATCTACACGCATGAGGCCGTCGTGGGCGACACTCAAGCCTTGAACCCGACCACGATTCTCGACGTGCGGCTGGCCTATCTGCGTGTCTTTCAGCATGAGTATCCAGACAGCAGCGGTGTGGATCTGTCCCAGTTCGGGCCCGGGTGGGCAGCTCTTAAGACTCAGCTCTTGGCGCCGGCGAACTGGCCATCCATGAACTTCTCTGGCGATAGTCAGAACCTAAGTGCAGACAACGGCATTGGCTCACAACTTTTCTGGACCCAGAACGTTTATATGCTCTCGGGAAGTCTCACGAAGCTTGTGGGTCGCCATCAGTTGAAGTTCGGTGGCTCGGGCCGCCATGCTCAAATGTTGCAAGCCGCAGGGAATGGAGTACTCAGGCTCGACTTCAACACAACGGCCACCTCAAATGCGGGAGTAGGCGGGAGTTCCCTTGCATCGGCATTGCTCGGAATTCCAGCCGACACGCAACTCGCACCTGGACTCCTCGGCGGATCGCGCGTGTATTACAACGCCTACGGCTTCTTTGTGGAGGACACATTCCAGGCGACGAAGAAACTGACGCTGACGGCGGGCCTCCGCTGGGACCAGCCTGGCGCGCTGGGGGAAGCAGCCAAGAACGACACAGTGTTCCTGCCGAACAAGCCGAGTCCGCTGGGAACCATCGTCAATCCGGCCACAGGGCAAAGCCAGCAACTTATGGGGACCGTCGCCCTAACGGGTTCGGCGGATTGGTCCTCCAACCTGGAAGAGTACTTGCATTGGAAGTTGTTTTCGCCCCGCCTTGGCCTGGCCTACCGCGTCACGGATAAGACTGTTGTACGGGCAGGCTATGGTCTTTCATATCCCCCTACCGTCCTGAGTCAAGACGGGCCAAACTTGTCGCCAGTAAATAATGCGCCGACCTTCTATCCCGCATCCACCCCGGGGCTCTCAGTGTCTAACCCGTATCCTGCGTCGGGGGGGAGGGATACATCCGCCGTTACGAAGGAATGTAACCCCTGACAACTTCTACGGGCAGCAGGTATTTGTCATGCATGTACCGGGCGATCATGCAGGTTACGTGCAACAGTGGAACACTGCTGTGGAGCGCCAGATCGGCAAGGATGCATCACTCACTGTCGCCTACGCGGGATCAAGAGGGACCCACCTGCTCATGCAAGGCTGGGCCACTGTCTCGAATATTGGCTTGAATCAGATAGGTGACCAGTACTTAGCATTGGGCACTGGTGCCGGTGCAGGGCAGTTGAACCAGGCTCTCCCGAATCCATTCGCCGCGTTGCTGCCAACCTCGCAGACATTCCTGTCGGCGCCGACGATTACTCGTGGCCAACTGCTAAGGCCGTTCCCCCAGTATGGTCGAGTTTTACAGCTCGATCCTCACCGCGGCGTTACAAACTACAATTCGCTCCAGACCTCCTTGATGAAGCGGTTTGGCGCGGGTGGCATCCTTAGCGTTGCCTATACCTTTTCGAAACTGAAGGCGAACACCGACAGCTCCAGCGCGTTTCTGGATGAAGGTTTCATTTTTGGTGGTTCAGCTCAGGACAACAATCATCCGGAGCGGGAGTATTCGGTGAGTTCCTACGACGTGCCTCACAACTTTTCGGCGGGCTACGGCGTTGACCTGCCCTTCGGACGCGGCAAGCGCTTTATGGGTGACGCTCATGGAGCCGCTAACGCAATCATCGGCGGGTGGCGAGTCAATGGCATCACCACTTTCCGCAGCGGTACTCCGATAAGTGCGTACCAAACCTTCCTGTTTTCAACTCTGAGCAACCTCGGAGGCGGGCAAGGGTATTTTGGGGCGCAAGGGCTGTGGATGCGGCCTGACTTCGATCCTGCGTGCAAGCTGAACGTATCGGGCTCACGGCAGCAGCGGGCGCTGACGGGATGGTTTAACAAGGCCTGCTTCACCCCTGTGGATACCAACAGCGTAGCGAGGTTTGGCAACGAACCTCGAAACATTGACACGGTTCGCATGGATCACGTGAATAACTGGGATTTGTCGATCTCGAAGCGTAATGACATAACAGAACGTGTATACGTGCAGTTTACGACGGAGTTCTTCAATGCGTTCAATCACGCACGCTTTGGCGCTCCCGATAACAATGTCGGTTCTCTTCCCACAGCTCTCAACGGGCACTTCGGGATCGTGACGTCGCAGGCGAACCCGCCTCGTGCGATTCAGTTCGGTCTGCGACTCGGGTTCTAACTACCGCTGGTGCCGCTCAGCAATGAGCGGCACCAAATGTTTTGCTTAGTTCCAGACAACCAACACGCATCGCCCAGAGGCTCGCGATCATGTCCAGCTATCGTCTTCTCTGCTTGTCATTCTCTATCTTCGTATGCCTTCTATTTCCGGCATCAACACCAGCTCAGGACCGCTCTGCCGCTGAACCAGCGAAGGTTGTGGTGCGGGCCGACGGAACGGTCGAAGTACCGGCCCAGGTGGTGCCGATGTCGACGTTTCTCAGTCCGGAAGCCAAAGCCTACGTCACCCAGCACCTGAAAGATATGCAGAACGCGGAAATCCTCAAGGCGGACGATGGAGTTCCGCGTTTCATGAAGGGATATCTGGCGCGCGACGCCGAGCTTTTTGCCGTCGACAAGAAGGATGAAAAAGTCGGCGGGGTACATGTTTATCTCTACGCGCCGAAAGCCGGAGTCGCCGCCAAAAATAAGGTGCGAGTCCTGATCAACCTTCACGGCGGAGGGTTTTCCGGCTGCTGGCCGGGCTGCGCTGAGTTGGAGTCCATTCCAGTTTCTGCCCTGGGACAGATTGAAGTGGTCAGCGTGGATTATCGCGAAGGGCCCGACCACAAGTTTCCCGCCGCCAGTGAAGATGTTGCCAGTGTTTACCAGGAACTGCTGAAGAACTACAAAGCGAAGAACATCGGTATCTTTGGTTGTTCCGCTGGAGGCATGCAGACCGCATTGTCCGTGGCCTGGTTCCAGGCCCACAACCTTCCGGCTCCGGGCGCGATCGGAATTTTCTGCGCGGGCGCAGGTGGCGTGTTCGGAGGCGATGCACTTTACACCGCAGGGCCCCTGGGCAAGGCCTCGCATGGCGCCGCCGATGCCGCCAACCCCCGGGCAACGGCCTCCTCTCGGTTACTTCGCGGGAACCGACCCCGAGATCCGCTCGTTTCACCCGTAAGTCGCCGGAACCTGGCGAAGTTGCCGCCGACGCTGATGATTACGGGCACGCGAGGTTTCGAACTGAGTGCGGCGTTGTATACGCATGAGCAACTGGTGAAAGCAGGAGTGGACACGGAACTTCACGTTTGGGAAGGATTGTTTCACGGGTTCTTTTACAACGCAGATGTTCCTCGAGTCGAAGGATGCGTTCAACGTGATGGTGAAGTTCTTTGACCGTCACCTGGGAAATTAGTGAGCTGAGGTTGAGGAAGGATGATCCGTATTTCAACTGTCGAATGGGGAAATATGCGCAAAGCCGGATTTTCGTGGGCAGTGATTCTCGTCGTATTTGTATGTGGTCTCGGCCTGATTGCCAGCGCTGAGAATTCTTCTGCCGGTTGGCATTGGGTGAGTGCCTGGAGCACTGCTGTACACACTCCATTACCGTTTCCGGGACTTCCACCGGCGCCGGTATTCGAGAACCAAACGGTTCGGCTAGTAGTGCGTCCGACCATCGGCGGTGACCGGGTTCGAATCCGGCTCTCCAACGCTTTCGGAACATCTGCTCTTTCAATTGGCTCCGCTCATATCAGCCTCACAAAAGATAAGTCCAGCATCGTGCCGGAATCAGATCACGCCCTCACCTTTGGGCGAGGCCCTCCGTCAGTATTCCGCCCGGCGCTCCGATCTTGAGTGATCCCGTTGATTTGAAGGTGTCGGCTTTTACGGAGATAACGATAAGCCTCTATCTGCCAGACAAGACCCTCTCCTCGACCTACCATTTCTGGGGACAACACGAAACTTATGTTTCCGAGGCGGGCGACTTCACCGCCAAGGACATCCCGAACCCAACCACGAAATCCTCCTGGTACTGGCTTGCCGATGTGGAGGTTTGGGCTCCCGAGCAAGCCGCCGCGACGGTAGCGTTTGGTGATTCCATTACTGATGGAGTAGGAGCCAAGCAGGGCGATTACACCGATTGGCCCGACATGCTGGCCAAGCGGCTCGGGGACGAGAAAGCTGCGCCGCCGTTGGCCGTGGTGAACGAAGGCATCGGTGGAAATCGCGTTCTGTATGACGGCGCGGGGGTCAGCGCCCTGGCCCGCTTTGATCGCGACGTCCTGGCGCAACCCGGAGTGAAGAACCTGATCATCCTGGAAGCAATCAACGACATTGGCTGGCCGCACATGAAGCCGCCACGTCCGCCCAACGGCGATGCGCCGCGGGAAATGCCGTTTGTCCACCAGATGGTTACGGCGCAGGACCTTATTATGGGTATGCAGCAGCTGATTGATCGGGCACACCAGCAGGGAATCAGGGTGTTTGGTGCGACGCTGACTCCTTATGAGGGCGCCAACTACTACACCGAGGATGGCGAGGCCACCAGGCAGGAGGTCAATCGCTGGATTCGGACGGGCGGCAAGTTCGACGGATTCTTCGACTTCGATGCCGCGGTGCGCGACCCGAACCATCCGGGAATGTTTCTTGCTGCGAATGATTCGGGCGACCACCTTCACCCCAGCGCCGCTGGTTTCAAAGCCATGGCGGGAGCTGTGGATCTCGCCGTACTGAGGGGAAGCAAAGGTGTACCCACGAAGAAGTGATGCTCGCGTGACGAGATTGTTAATGCGCAAGCTCAGAAAACTCGCTCTGGTAATGATGCTCGCGGTTGGTACTGGCTGGGCGCAAGACGGCATGGCGCGCCGGCCAAGCACTAATATTCCCGATGCGGAGTTTCCTCGTCTCAACAGCGACCTGAGCGCAACCTTCCGGGTAAAGGCGGACCAGGCGCAGAAGGTGCAGCTGCAGCTGGATTTTGGCCAGTTCTACGACATGGTCAAGAGCGCGGACGGCTTCTGGGAAGTGACCACCAAGCCGCTCCTGACAGGCTTCCACTATTACGCCGTTGCTGTTGATGGGTTCCCAGCGAACGACCCCGGGAGCCGTACTTTCTTTGCCGCGCGCAAAGAAATCAGCGGTCTCGAAGTCCCGGGCCCGGACTCCGATTTTTTTGCAGTGAAGAATGTGCCGCACGGTACCGTGCGCACCGAGTGGTACTATTCGCGCACAACTGGTGAGACACGAAGGATCTTTGTCTACACGCCGCCGGGATACGACCACAGTGGCGTACGGTACCCAGTTCTGTATCTGCAACATGGCTACGGCGAGGACGAATCGGGATGGAGCGACCAGGGCCATGAGAATTTTATTCTCGACAACCTGATTGCCGCCCACAAGGCCAAGGCGATGATCATCGTGAACGAGAATGGGCAGCCCGGACCGGGATTTCAGCCGCCCGGGGCGCCGCGGCCCGGGGAGAAGCCGCCGCCGGTCGAGAATTTAGCGCGCTATTTCATGGATGATCGGTACGCAACCTTCGACAAGATCGTTGCCAACGATTTGATTTCCTATATCGACGCCAACTTCCGGACCGTGCCGGACCGCGAGCACCGGGCGATTGCCGGGCTCTCCATGGGCGGCGCGCAAGCGCTTCGCATCGGGCTCGGTCATACTGACGAGTTCGCCTACGTGGGCTCGTTCAGCCCCGCGATTTACATCACCGATATCACGAAGGATTACGACGGCGAGCTGGCCAATCCGGCAAGGCTGAATCAGCAATTGCGCTTGCTGTGGATAGGAATTGGCAGCGACGATTTCCTGTTCGGGCCGGTAAAGCAGTCTCACGAGACATTGGAGAAAGCTGGAATCAAACACGTATGGGTTGAGAGTGCCGGGGCCCACGTGTGGACGGTCTGGCGCAAGTATCTGGCCGATTTTGCGCCCAGGCTTTTCCAATAAGGATGCTGCCTGGTTGCAGGGCCGGAATGTTGGAAGGGACGCATGACTAAGCCGGCGGTAATGATCGGCTTGGGCGAAGTCTTGTGGGATGTTTTGCCGTCAGGAAAAGTGCTAGGCGGCGCACCTGCGAACTTCGCATACATGTCCAACGTCTTGGGAGATGAAGGCATCGTCGCCAGTCGTGTCGGCAACGATGATCCTGGTCGTGAAGCGTGCCAAGTCATGCAGGAACTTGGCCTGAACCATTCTTATGTTCAGCAGGACAACGATCATGGTACGGGAATCGCAACCGTCTCAATTGATGGCGGTGGCCAGCCAACATTCACGATCAAAGAGTCAGTTGCATGGGATTTCCTGCAATGGACCGGAGCATGGAAAGAGTTGTCTTCCCGGGCCGATGTAATTTGTTTTGGCTCGCTTGCTCAGCGTTCGCCGACATCGGCCTTTACCATCGAATCTTTCCTCCTGAACGCGCCGGACAAGACACTGCGCATCTGTGACGTAAATCTACGCCAGTCCTTCTACAACAAAGATGTGCTGCAAAAATCCTTCCGACATGCGCACATCGTTAAAGTCAATGATCAAGAACTTTTGCAGGTTTCATTCTTACTCAACTTGGGCATTGGAAGCGAAGAAGCCCTCGGGACGAGACTATTGCGGGAAAACGACCTGAAGCTGATCTGCGTGACGCGCGGCGGCCGTGGCAGTCTGCTTGTTTCTCACGATGGGAGGGTTGAGCACAGCGGCTTTCCCGTCGAGGTTACCGATGCGATTGGAGCGGGGGACGCTTTCACCGCATGTCTTGCCCATTATTACCTGCGTGCTGCCTCACTGGAAGAAATAAGTGAAGCTGCCAACCGGTTTGCTGCGTGGGTTGCGACGCAGAGAGGTGCAACTCCTCCCATCAGCAAAATTCAACTGCGCAATATTCTGAGCGGGGCTGCGGTTTACTGAACATGCTCCGAGCGAATTGAAGTCGAGCGGACACTATTACCACACATGACGAGGATTGGTGAAGAATTGCTGCCTCGATCAAGGACTCCGCACGCTTCATGCGCTCAGGGTAAGCGGCGGCGCCAGAAAAGCCACCGTCGAGTTCTTCGGGTTTGAGGACGAATCCGGCGCGCGCCCGTGCAGGCTGTCACCGCCGAGCAGAGGTCTGCGTCGGCAAAAGAAGGCGCGGACGGAATCGACGCTGCCGTCTAGCAGGCGGACATAAAAAAGATCGCACAAGCTCTTCAGGACAACGACCGATTTACACGGGAGTACCTGATTCCGAAGTTCGATAGTCTGCTCCCGGGATCTGCGACGAACTGATTAGCTTCTACGCATTCAGAGAGGATCGTTCAATGTTGGATTTATTTCAGACCCGGTGCATTTGCGGGTTCTTGCATGCCGAGAGGAGGAGAGAGGAATGCTAGTGCTTTCGAAGTACCTGGTCGCAACTGAGTTGTTGTTCCTATCCTTATTACTAGGGTTGCTCGGAAGTGTAGCTTTCGCTGAGACAGTACAAGTTGAAAGTGGGACGCTTCAAGGGACCGTCGAAGACGGCCTTCGAGTCTATCGCGGTATCCCCTATGCCGCTCCGCCCATAGGCGATCTCCGTTGGCGGGCTCCCCGGCCCGCGCCGAAGTGGGAGGGAGTGCGCGCAACTGAGCAGTTCGGTCGCGCCTGCATACAGACGAATGCGGCAATCGCAAATCTGCCAGCCCCCAGCGAGGATTGTCTGTACCTCAACGTCTGGACACCTGCCCAGAGCGCAGGAGACAAGTTGCCCGTTTTGTTTTGGATTCATGGCGGCGGCTTCGTTGCGGGAGCGCCGGCCGAGCAGCTTTACCACGGCGAATGGCTGGCCAAGAAAGGTGTTGTCGTAGTTTCGATCGCATATCGTCTCGGGGTGTTCGGTTTTCTGACACATCCCGAACTCACCGCGGAGAGTTCTCACCACGTATCGGGCAACTACGCCATTCTCGACATGGTCGCTGGGTTGCAATGGGTCCAAAAGAACATTTCCGCATTCGGCGGCGACCCCAAGAAGGTGACAATACAGGGTGAATCGGCTGGTGCGGCCGCGGTCAGCGTACTCTGCGCTTCGCCCCTCGCGAATGGACTGTTTCGTGGCGCGATCGCTGAGAGCGGAGCGTCATTCGGACCGGTGCGGGCCGATGCGTCGTTTGGCGAATCAGAACCGTTGGCCAGCGCGGAAAAGAGAACCGTTGAGTGGCTCTCTTCTGTGAACATTCCAACCATAGCGGAATTGCGGAAAGTTCCGGCGGAGAAGTTGCAGTCGATGATACCGCGCGGATTCGGCTGGGCCCGGCCAAACATGGACGGCTGGGTGATTGCCGGCGATCAATACAAGCTTTATGAATCGAAGCAGTACAACGATGTACCGGTTCTGACCGGCTACAACTCCGACGAAGGCGCGACATTCGGAAGCGCGAACTCACAACAAGAGTACGTTCAAAGTGTGCGCGACAGGTACAAGCAGTTTGCTGACAAGATTCTGGCTGCTTATCCGGGGGAGAAACCCCTGCTGAGAAGTGGACGGCGCGAAATCTGATGCGCGATTCGTCGTTTGGCTGGAATGCATGGACGTGGGCCCGTCTGCAAACGAAAGCCGGCAAATCAAAGGTGTTCATGTACTACTTTGAAGAAAAGGCTGAGATCCCAGCGGGATCCGCGCCGGGCGCTTACGGAGCACGACACGCCTCCGAGCTTCCCTATGTGTTCCGGCAGCTTACGGAGCATGGTCGTCCCGCCCCGACTCCGAAAGATGAGGCACTCTCGGAGATGATGCGAACTTACTGGACGAACTTCGTCAAAACCAGTGATCCCAACGGCACCGGCTTGCCAAAGTGGCCTGCCTACAACGATGCAAAACCGCAGGCGTTGCACATCGAATCAGGGAATACCAAAGCAGGTCCATTGGTCAATGAGAATGGGCTGAAAGTGCTGAACGAATATTTTGCCGCCCGTAGATAAATCAGGAGCCAGGCGAACAAGAAGAAGATCGTGGAAGACTGCTTCCCTGAACTGAAGCGAGCCCTGGTCAGTAAACAAGGGCAAAGCGCCGCGAAAAATAATGGCGGATAATTTCCCAATTTCCGTGGCGATCACGTGGCGACAGACTATTGCCGGTGCGTCCGTGGCTTTTGCTTCCATTAAATCCAATTTCAAACGACCGTTTGACGTCCGGCACTGAACCCTTTGAGGCGTAGAACTACGGTGGTACAAAAGTAGATTGGGGAAAATAGAGCAATCAACGAAATGTGCAAACTGACATGAGCCTTCGTATCTTCTTTTGGTCATTCACCGCGGCGCTGGCAGGATTCCTTTTTGGCTTTGACACCGTCGTGATCTCCGGAGCGGAAAAGACGATTCAATCGCTTTGGCATCTTAGTTCCGGTCTGCACGGAATCGCCATGGCTTCGGCACTTTATGGGACCGTCATCGGTTCTCTTGTCGGTGGCTGGCCGGCGGACCGGTTTGGGCGGAAAGCTACGCTGTTGTGGATCGGAGTGCTCTATCTCAGTTGGTGCAATCGGCTCGGCAGTAGCGCCAGATGTGGTCACTTTCATTGTTTCACGCGCAATCGGCGGATTAGGGATCGGTATCTCGACTGTGGTGGCGCCCATGTACATCGCAGAGATCGCACCGCCGGAAAACCGTGGCCGGCTGACCGGCATGTTTCAGTTCAACATCGTTTTTGGCATCCTGATCGCATTTGTCTCGAACGCGCTACTGGCGGGAACTGGACAATATGCTTGGCGCTGGATGCTGGGCGTGGCTGCGTTTCCATCCCTGCTCTACGCTCTGTCTTGTTTCGTGCTGCCCGAAAGTCCGCGCTGGTTGTTGAGCCGAAAGAGGGATCGTGATGCGGCAGTGCGGATATTGCGGCGAATTCAGCCTCATCTTCGAGAAGCCGTAATTAGGAACCGGATGGACGCGATCATCCCAACTGCTGGAGAAAAAGCATCATTTGTAGGCTTTTGGGCCAGTGAACTCCGCAGACCCATCCTGTTAGCGATCTTGATTGCATTTTTCAACCAGATGTCCGGAATCAACGCCATCTTGTACTTTGCGCCAAGAATCTTTGAGCTCACGGGCCTTGGTGCCAAAGCGGCCTTGCTGCGATCGGTGGGAATTGGCATCACGAATCTTGTATTTACATTCGCTGGGCTCTGGCTGATTGACCGTTTGGGACGCCGCACTCTTCTTTATATAGGCTCGTGTGGTTATATCTCTTCCCTAGGCCTGGTCGCCTGGGCGTTTTTTACCGGGCGCTATGCGATCATTCCCGTTTGCATTTTTGCCTTTATTGCCGCCCATGCAATCGGCCAGGGTGCGGTCATATGGGTGTTCATTTCCGAGATATTTCCCAATCGTCACCGCGCCGAGGGGCAAGCTTTGGGCAGTTTCACGCATTGGATATTTGCAGCATTGCTCACGACATTTTTCCCGAAGATGGTCTCGGCGTTTCATCCTGGATATGTATTTTCGTTCTTTGGAGGAATGATGTGTCTCCAGTTGCTCTGGGTCAAGACTATGGTGCCCGAAACCAGGGGTGTTCCGTTGGAGCAAATTCAGGAAAAACTGGGGTCGAGAAAATATTCGGACGCAAATTCTGGTGGCCCTCGTGCGTCATGAAAAAATGATTCCCCTGTTGATGCCGTATCGTGAAGCCCCAGATTGAATGATGGAAGAGCCAAAAAGAGAGCTTAGCAGTCCTCCGACCCAGCCAAGTGCTGCGCAATAGGCGGTGCCCGTCGCGGAACATTCGTAGGATGGACATGAGCTGCGGGAGCTTACATGGAAGTTTGAACGGCATTCGCCAAAACTCCATTGATCCCAAGACACGTGATAATGATGACGTCCGTGCCGCTCGTCTGCAGCGGAACAATCAGGAACGCTAGTGCAATGTTGCGGCCCTTTGTGTGGCAATAACGCTCCACGAGTTCTTTTCCAGCACTTACTGGAGTCGTTTTGGGAGCAATACCGAAGGTAAAAACAGGCGAGCTCGCTCTACCGAAGTCACGGGTCATGGACTAGACACCCTTACAATGTTTTTGCGTTGACATCCCACGACCTGACCGTAAGTGTGTCAAGTGTCCCGTCGCTCCGAGCCACTATGCGCCAGAATTCGGCCTTTTTCGATCCTTCGTAAGAGCGCTTCCGTGTGGGCTAAGTGATGGTAAGTTGCTGATTTTGAAAATGGTAACGGTCGAAACATGGCATCAAACCTGACCGACTCTTAATCAGTAGGTTGTAGGTTCGATTCCTACCGCGATCACCATCCGTCTAGTTTCAGTGACTTGAGCGGGGTCCGTTTCCGGACACACGACTTGATGTCGACTGATCAGGAATCAATAGGTTCGCTTCCGCGCAGATAAATGGTTTCAACAATTTACGGGATTGGTGTTTTCATCGTGTGCCGTAAAGTGTGCCGCGGAATTTTTGTTAAGCCTGGCACTCTGTTGCACTGTCATAAGACAACCCTACTTCCTCCGTGTTGCTGCTTCGATCCGGTCTTCTGGACCGGTCCCTCTTTTTCGCCCGCGACGAGAGACGTTCGAGTTCTTGAAAAAGTAACGTGGGGTTAAATTGGTTTCGACAAGTAACCATCGAACCCGCAACTCAATATTCGTTCTTTGTCGCCCTGCATTGCATAGGCGGTAACAGCCACACAGGAAGTCCGCAAACCTGGGTTTTCACGTATCTTGCGTATTGGTCCTATCCGTCGAGCACGGGCATGCCCATATCAGCAATAGAATGTCCGGCTTTGATTCTTGCGCTATGCGGAGCGCTTCTTCCCCATTGATAGCCTCCATCGCAGTATGGCCGTGCATTTCCAGCAATTCGCGCAATATTCGCGGTTCACTGCGTTGTCTTCGGCAATGAGTATCTTTTCATTTCGTTTGAGTGTTGCCCTGCTGCTTTTTGCCTGTTCGCCCTAAATTACCCGATTGATTTCAGTGATCAGGCCGCTGTTGCGCAGGGTTTGCCTTTCTGAAAGAACGCCTGAGTATCTTTCCCCAGAATCGCAAGTTCCTGTTCAGTGAGTGTCTTACCCGTCATTACGAAGATGGGGAGTTGCTTCAAGGTAGCCTGTTGTCGTATGTGGCCAATCACCTGGAAGCCATCCATGCCCGGCATCAACAAATCAAGCATGACTGCGCTGACAATTTTTGAGGACAGCACTTCAAGAGCTCTACTGCCGCTCTGCACGCTCTGAGTCTCATATCCAGCCGACCTGAGAGTGTCCTCTAGAAGTTCCAACGTTTTGGGATCATCGTCCACTAGCAAAATGACTGAATCATCGTCGGTTTTTGGCTCGACGTGCCTGTGCATGGTTTCAAGTAAATCCACCTTGCGAATCGGCTTGATCAGGTACTCTGTTGCACCCAGAGCGAAACCCACATTTTTCTGATCCACGACTGAAAGAATGATGACAGGCATCGAGGCTGTTTCCGCCTGTTTCCGCAGAGCGACTAAAGTTTCAAAACCATCGCCCTTGTCCATCAACACGTCCAAAGTGACGGCATCCGGGTGTAGTTGTTTGATCTTTTCCAGTGCTTCCGCCCCCGATTCAGCCATCGCAATCCTGTAGTCAGAACTCAGATAGCTAGCCAATAGTTCTCGGGAAGACAGTTCGTCATCCACGATAAGTACAAGTGGTTTGCATGCGTCTACTGCGGTAGTGTCGACCGAACCGGCTGCTGTTTTCGCTGGCAAAGCTACAGCTTCAGGCTTTCTTGTGCCCGCCGGAAGTGTAAAAGTAAAGCGGCTGCCTTTGCCGAGGGCACTCTCCAGAGAAATTGTTCCGCCTTGGCGTTCTACTAGGCGCTTGGTGATAGCGAGGCCCAATCCCGTACCTTCCTGGGTAGATTCTTTTCCAGCATCCACTTGACGGAATTCCTCGAAGACGGCGGCATGGTCTTCCGGCTTGATACCGATTCCGGTGTCTTTCACAAATATGCTGACCAAATCTCCCTTTTCACTACAGCCAATTTCGATTCGTCCGCTTTTCGGCGTGAACTTCACGGCATTGCTGAGCAGGTTATAGAGGATCTGCTTGAAACGCACTCGATCGGCGTGCACCGATAAGCCTGCTACCGTTATCTTCTCAACATTTATGTTCTTTGCCATGGCCAGCGGCCTGATTGTGGAGAGAACTTCCGGTAGGGCATCTTCGATCTGGAAATCTTCACAGCGAAGCTCAAGTTGTCCAGCCTCGATTTTGGACAGATCCAGAATGTCATTGATAAGTTGCAGAAGATGACGGGCGCCATCTCGCACATGCCCAATAAAACGCCCCTGCTTATCAGTAAGCGGCCCAGCCGTTTTATCGGCCATGAGATCAGAAAAGCCGATGATTGCGTTCAACGGCGTACGCAATTCGTGACTCATGCTGGCCAGAAATTGGCTTTTTAATTTGGTCGCACGTTCGACTTCGCGATTTTTAATCTCCAATTGTTTGTTTGCGGTTGCCAGCTGAGCAGTACGGGCCTCTACCCTTTGCTCTAACTCGCGATGGATTTTCTGTAGAGCCTCTTCGCGCTCTTGAATCTGTCCCAACATCTCGTTGAATGCTTCAATCAGGATGTCGGGTTCATCGCGATTGTGGGTAGGAGTTGCACGTAGGGAATAATTCTTTTCACGGGAGACAATCCGCGCTAGGTCTGCCAAATGCACAATAGGCTTCGCAACAGCGCGTTGGAATACCGATGCGACCAGTAGTGCGGCAATCAAAGATATGAGCAGAACAATGGCAGCAATTCCCGCGAAACGCTTAAGCCGCTTGCTGATTTCCTGCAAATCATAACGGATGTATACGAAACCAGTCGGCTTGCTCTCAAACACAATCCTGCGTACGACGGTCAATTGGCCATCGGCGAACCAGTGCATTTCGTCTTGATTCGGTGCGGGATGGGGTAGCAAGAAATCTTGTTTTTCTCCAGCTCGAGAGTATGAAGCAAAAGGTTGACCATCCAGCGTATAAACACCTGCGGAGACAATGTTAGGGGAGGCTTGTAGAGCCGATAGTGTGCTTTCCGCAGTTTTCGGATCGCCGAATACAAGCGCGGACACCGAATTCGAACCAGCGATCTGGGCCTGGATCGACAAGTTGTGAACCATTGCGTTTCGAAAACTGATCAAGTCGTATCCCACAAACGCAGCGCACGCGAGCAACAGGGCCGCGCCACTGACCATCATGTTCATCCTGGTCAGCTTCGAGGTAATCGAATATTGGCGTACTTTCAGCATCGTGTATCAATTCCCCGTCGGAGGGTTCTTTTTAACAACCGTGGCAACCCTCAGCAATTCAGAACGCAGAGTCAATCCAGCATTCTGGGCGGCTGTTAGGTTTACTTCGAAGCGAACCCGCTTGTCTTCCACCACAAACTGGACCATGCCTCCGCGCTCTGAAAACTGCGGTATGTCGCTGACGGTCAAAATAGCTTCTTTGTCCATAGCTTCGATGATCTTGTTGAGCCGGCTTTCTTCCGTTGAGCTTAGAAATAGAATCTGGCAATTACCTGATTCCTGAGGCGTAGAAAGTCGCCTGGCTACAACACTCTTGCCGCCTATTGTTTCGCCAGCCAGTGCTTTGTCCAGAATTGGACCAAAGGGGTCCTTGCCAAGAATGCACACCGTAAAGAAGTCGCTTTTACTTGTCGTATTGGCGGGCCATTCCACAAAGCTGAAGTTATATAGATAAGCAGCCTTCACTTGATAGTCTGTCGGTTTCGGGTTTTCTCCCAACGCACCGGCAGCACCAACCAGTAACCACCCTATGGCCAGCGCAGCCCGCCAAATCATGCGGGCTAAGAGGAATGCGTCGAACCCGTCAACCCTTTCTCATGGATATCATCGTGGGACCTTCTCCATGTGATCTGGGCGTAGACACTTCGCTTGATTCCGACAAGCGGTCCAGGATCACGGCCAAACTCCGTGTGCTGTGGCTGAAACAAGTTCTGACCGACGATGGAGAACTCCATCTGCCGGGTCGCTGCCCAGGCAAAATGTAGGTCGGCCGTGCTGTAGCCACTCACTAATTGAGCGGGCAATGCGCTTACGTAACGATAGGTCTGGTCAAATTCAAATCCCCTGGGAAGATTGAATCGTGACTGCACCATTACTTGGTTGTGCGGACTCGAACCTTCGTGTAGCGAAACAGCTTGGTTGTCCGGGCTGCCCAGTTTGAGCTTTAAATCGATGTTCAAGTAAGCATACGAAGTCTTCATCTGGAACCACGAGGTTGGCTTCCAATCTGGCGCGATTTCGAATCCATCAGTGTCGCCCTTGACCCCATTGACCCACGGGAAATGGACACTGAAGTGTGGTGGTGCTGGAGTG
>CAWBXL010000235.1:0-30221 GCA_963792305.1 uncultured Acidobacteriaceae bacterium
GGAAGTTCTGATACTGGGTCACCAGTACAGATTCGACGTATTCGGGATGATTCAGAAGTAAACGTGGATCCAGCCCGCGCGGTAATAAAAGATATCGCCAAATTCGTGTGCCCACTTCTCAAATGTGGCCAGCGGATTTTTATGGCCCAGCGGAAAATTCCCGATGGGGAAATGAGGGCTGGGCCCCGCAGGCGGTAGCTGGAAGGTGGAGTCATCCCAATCGAAATACAACGATACCTTTTATTCTAAAAGGTCACCACCAGGACGATGGGCGGTCCTCGAAAAAATACCGCGAAGCCTGGCATCTATTCCGCAAGTGATTTTGGGTGGCACAGGGCTTATCAGCCCTGCGATAAATAATCAAAATTAGACGGGCTTAAGCCCCCGAGGTATCCAACCTTGATTGCCCTCTCCCCACCTGCCTATACTGTAGAAGTTCCGCCCGCCCACTCCGGGCAGTCGTCCCGGTGCGGCCAGCACACTGAGCCACCAACGGCAATCTTACGGAGATCATCATGAAGACTGTTTCCCTAGAGCAGGAAAGTAATCCATGGGAGGCACAAGCGGCGCGCTTCGACCTCGCCGCCACAAAATTGAATTTGGATGAGGGCATTAGGAAGGTCCTCAGTTATCCCAACCGCGAACTCATCCTGCACATCCCAGTAGCCATGGACAACGGCAAGCTCGAGGTCTTCACCGGATATCGAGTGCAGCACTCCATCGCCCGCGGGCCCAGCTAAAGGCGGAATCCGTTACGCCCCCGATGTCACCCTCGATGAAGTCCGTGCCCTAGCGAGCTGGATGACCTGGAAATGCGCGGTAGTCAACATCCCTTTCGGCGGAGCCAAAGGCGGAATGATCTGCGATCCGCACAAAATGTCGAAGGCGAACTGGAGCGCATGACCCGCCGCTACACCGCCGAGCTGGTAGATTTCATCGGGCCAGAAAAAGATGTCCCGCCCCCGACGTAAACACCAATGAACAAACCATGGCGTGGATCATGGACACCTACTCTATGCATATGCGGCAGACTGTTACTGCTGTGGTTACTGGGAAGCCGATTAATATTGGCGGGTCGCGGGGGCGCCGCGAGGCTACTGGCCGCGGCATCATGCTGGTTTGCGATGAGGCGGTAAAAAAACTTGGGCATTACTCCTGAACAGACGCGGGTTATCGTGCAGGGATTTGGGCAACGTGGGTTCGAATGCTGCGCTGTTGATGGCTGAGGCCGGTTACGCATCATCGGCATCGCTGAAGTTGAGGGCGGGCTTTTCAATAAAAATGGGATTGATGTTGAAGCGCTCTCGCAATACCGACTGCGCAATCGCACGCTGAAAGATTTTCCTGGAGCGGAAGCCGCGGATCCCGCAGACTTGCTCACTAGCGAATGCGAAATTCTGATTCCTGCCGCCACGGAAAATGTAATCACCAGCCGCAACGCGACGAGTATCAAATGCAAAATTCTGGCCGAGGGCGCGAATGGCCCGACCACTTCAGTGGCCGACGACATCCTCGCCGACAAAAAAGTTTTCGTGATCCCCGACATTCTCTGCAATGCAGGCGGAGTCACCACTTCTTACTTTGAATGGGTGCAGGACCGTCAGGGCTATTTCTGGAAGGAATCCGCGGTCAACGAGCAGTTGGAGGAAATCATGAAGGAATCATTCCAGGATGTGGTCCGTTATGCTGAAACTCACAACGTCAACAATCGAATCGCGGCCTACATGCTGGCGATTGACCGCGTGGCCTACACCATCCGGCAGCGCGGAATTTACGCTTAAAGGGAGATGCTGATGAAAATGCGCTGGACCATGGTGCGTGCGGCGCGAAAGCATACCACCAAGCCGCGCATGAGTTGTCCGTGTTGAGTCATTATTCCTACACAAAAAATTAACGTAATTAGAACTGGACTCGCCTCTGTTGTTGAGCAAAAGTGGTTTACCCGTCTGGGCCCATTCATCTAACACAATTCAATCGACGGGATGAGGTAAGTATGCGACCAGTCAGTGTGTGCGTTTCTCTTTTCCTAGCTTGCATGGCAATCAACCAGAGCTTTGCCCAAGTAAAGCAAGCTACAGTACCGCGTTTGCCCGCAGCAGCGGACTCCAACTTTTTCCGTAATCTGGGCGCTAGTCCCCGGCACATGGCGTCAACCAACAAGATGTCGGCCTCAACCAATGCAATGGCGAAGCAGCATCCCGAGCGGATTATATCGGTACCGATGTTTAACAGCTCGTTCACTTTTCAGGGCCAGGTTTTTCCTTTCACAATGATCGGCCGCGCCCCGCAGACGCATCGGACTACGACGGTCCCCACCTCTTATGTTCCGATTTCCTTTGTATTTGACGAGTTTGTCGATCAAGACGGAAACAATATTGTGATTGATGCCACCGCCATCACCGGCGAAATACTGCATTCCCCCGAGTTTGACCGGTCGCCTTTTACAACCGGGAACACCCAGTTCTCCGATGCAATGCAGCGGGCCGAATTTTTCAACCTCATCAGTAAAGATAGCGACAACGACGGCGATCATTCGTGGCACACGCTGCTTAGTCGTCCGCGCATACTTACGCCCGTGCTGGTGGAAGTGCCCGTAGGTTCGTCAGAAGTATTTGCGCTGCCCGATGGCACTTTCTTTGCGTTGATGGATATTAACTTCATCAACTCCCAACTGTTCACTCTTCTACAGACAGAGAACATGGATGTGCATGAGCTTTCCATCCTGCTTACACGAAACACGCTCTACGGCGATTTTCAAGATGGACAGGCGGTCAGTTGCTGTATTGGCGGGTTCCATAGCGCGCTAGAAACTAACCAGGTGAAGAACAACATCTTCGTGCAGGTTTTCTCATTTGCGACTTCGCTGGATACCAATGTGTCATCTGCCGTTTTCAACGATCCCGGTACTTTCGCGGACGTGAATCCGTTGAGTCATGAAATCATTGAAGCTGTGGATGATCCTTTTGGCAACAACATCACTCCTTCGTACCAAATCCCAGGCGCTCCACCGGGAGAATGCCAGAACAATTTGGAAATCGGAGACATCACAGAAAATTTCAGCCCAGACTATCTCCCGATTACTCTGCATGGTTTCACATATCACCCGCAGTCCATGGGGCTATTGCAGTGGTTCGAGGGTATTACTCCTTCGAATGCGATTGGAGGAGCTTACAGCTATCCAGACACTACGTTGCTGACGGCCCCGTTTATGCCGTGCCCTGCAATCAAATAGAGTGCTCTGTTATGAGAACCCCACTTCTCGCAACTAATGTCGAGAAGTGGGGCCATTTTCTGATTGAATAACTGCATGAATTAAAAGGTGCGGGGGCTAATCCAACCTTTCTCTCTCTAGTTTTAGAGTTCCTAGTTGAAAACCAAAACAAAAGTGGCTGCCCCTCGACTTATTCTCAGATCCCCACTCAAGCTAAACCGGGCTTGAACAGACCAGCCTCCAGAAGGCGGTACAACTTTTAAGGCAGCGCGCAAGCTAATTTGCGGTAAATTAGACCGATGTTGAGGAGAACCATTCTCGGTTGCGGAGGGAGTCGGAATAAATACCAATTCGCCTACCTCTTGCATGATCACCATTTCCATTAACAAAAGGACAAATGTTCTGGTTCGATGTCATATCTTTGGTTGTGGCTTCGTGGTTCCTTTTTGGAGCCTTTACAGGAAAGTTTTATACAGGTGGAAGGGGGGAGGGGTTAGGCTAGTCTTTTATACCAAATCGCTAGTTGCTCGCCTTGTTTTCCTGCTCATTGGAGTTGCCATCGCTGCGTTAGTATGCGTTGATATACAACACAAAATCAAGGGCGGCTGATATCACCTACCCTAGAAAACCTGAATGATTTCTCCCATTAGTTGGGGGCTGGAGGGAACCCCGGGGACGTAAACCGGGACAGATGGAACGTTTCCCAATTTTGGCTGATTAAGTAGTGAATGCCAGCCAATCACGGCGGGTGGCGCACCCTTCGCCAAATCGAGGTGAAAAGTGCCTTACCCTTTCGGGACACTCTAATTTATTCTCTTAGAGCTTTGGACTGGCGGCGAAAGCATCAGGCTTGGTGGTGCCTGCGTAGGCAAAGAACGACTGTGCGACAGAAGATGTTTCCTGTAGAAAATCCCTCAGCTGCGACGGCTTCACGCGACGCGCATAACGATAGATAACCAGTGTTTTGCCCGCGCCTTCGATCTGCCATGCCTTGTTCCGGTCTAATTCTTTAATAAAAGAAATCAGGCGGTCGTTAAACAGAGCTTTAATTTTTTCTTTGTCAGAGCCGCAGACTGAGTGATGGCGGGAAAATTCTTTGTCGGTTGTAACCTCAACGTTGTTCTGATGTTCGAGAGCGTTGATGATTTTCGCTGCCAGCCCTCCCGGGCCCAGCGCGAAAACCGGAAAGTCAACGTGCTGTGTGTATGCAGCCACAGTTTGTACGGTAGTGGTTGAATTCGACGCTCCTCCCGAGGTGTGCGAGTAGTCGAATACCTGGACTTCCAGGCCGGCATAGCTGCCGGTCATCATGTTCTTATAACTGTGTGACCCGTTGCGAAAAAATGGGGTTTCAAATTTGGGGGCTGAGGCTGCGTTGTTCCAGGCCGTGAAGGTGAACCCCAGCGCGTGCGCTTCCGCCTCCATGTTCTGGATTCTTTTCTGGTTGCGGACCAGGGCCAGCACAACGCTGACGGCAAACGATCCGACCATAAAAGCCGTCATCAGCCAGAAGATTGGAATGTGGGCGAACATGGCCCGATGCTAACGGGGAGGTACATTGCCAGCAAGATTACCGGAGTTCTCTGCGGAGAATGGCCTTCCTTTAAATTAAGCAGCCCTCAACCAGATCGTGTATTTTCCCGTTTATGGTTGAACAGGGGACGAGGAACGGAGCTGATAAACATTGGATCTCTAGAGTAAGAGTTGTGGCGTTGTAGGCCCAGGAAACCGTGAATCCACTTTTCGAAGCTTCTCCGGAAGCGCCGTTGAGTGGCAACCCACTCTCGGCGGCTTTTTTCAATAAACAGTCAAATTGAGCTTGGGTGACTTGGGAAAAAGTTTGCTTTGCACACGACATAGAGGAACCTCATGCATTGATTTTTTGCCGATGGCCGTTTTGTTGTCGCAGTATAACTCTGAAACGGCCGCTTTTCGCAGCAAGAGTATCTGAGGTTAAGCAGATCAAAGCTGGAAATAGAAGTGGTAGTGATTCTTGCAGCCGGGATTGAACTGTGCATTACACATCGGGCCGATGGATCCGCTTTGCATGTATTGCTGGATGGTCAACTCCGTATCGCAGGCGCCGCACAGTATCGCTTTCTGGTCCCATTCATTTTGCGGCCACACTTCAATCGGATGATCGGCCAGCGTGATGTGGCAATCTTTGCAGGCGTAGTAAGTGGCACAGCATTTCATCTTGATGGCAATGATGTCAGTGGGGCCGTGATAATGCCGGCAGCGTGTTTGGGGACCGAGACTAACGCCGCGCACATGAGCAAGATTTGCGGGCATTCAGGGCGGAGCGCTACTCGGCGAGCGCAGGCTGGGTAGCAGGGCTGACCACAGCCTCCAGATGTTTGAGGGTTTCATCCACGGTGAGCGAGTACATTTCCCGGTCCATGCCTTCGCCGGATTCGAGCGCGGTTTTCAGATAGTGTCCGGCGATTTCGATAGCCAGCGCATCGGTGATCATCTTGCCAGTCCGTTTTTTATACTCGACCCATGCGGGATGAGGCAAGGCGACCCATACCGTATGTCCGTCCACCAAAAATTTAATGTCAATGGCATCGGCATGGCGGGTGGCTACGGCGACAATCAGCGCCTGATAAATGCAATGGACCTGCTTTTTGGTCCAGCGGTCGGTGGCATGGAAATCGCGATACATGGCTATAAAAACTATAGCGGAGGCGCGGACTTGGGGCAAACCTCAAGTCTGTAACGGCGGAGGCCGTTGGTTCGAACCCCGTCGTCCCGCCATTATTTTCAATGGCTTCCAAATTGGCGAAGTGTCCTATTTTGAGTTTTCTGCGATCTCTGCGGTATTTCTCCGCGACCTTTGCGGTTAAAAGCGTTTGCTTTTGCCTGAGAAAGTTCAAAAGACTTTACCGCGGAGAACGCAGAGAACTTCCGCAGAGTAGCAGAGAAATCAAATTAGGACACTACCCGCTGTTCGGCACTTTACCCGCACTAGCTACTTTAGTGGTCAATCAATCGCTGGATTTGAATTTATAAAATGCCATGCTAAAAAATCAGAGAAAATCTCCACTATGGGAGGAAGCGGGGAATGTTTTACGAAGAGC
Source organism: uncultured Acidobacteriaceae bacterium (assembly GCA_963792305.1). Taxonomy (GTDB): domain Bacteria; phylum Acidobacteriota; class Terriglobia; order Terriglobales; family Acidobacteriaceae; genus CAWBXL01. The sequence continues at coordinate 6,292 of CAWBXL010000235.1, forward strand.
CAAAAGGGTGGTCAGAGTTACAACTCGAAGCGCTAAAGCAGACAGAGACAGAAAATTTGGTCCGCATCATCCAGGCAATGCATCGTTTATTGGACGAGCATGAAGCCAGTTTGATGAACCGTGAGAGGCTACGATTGATTAGCTCGTAGTCAAACCTCATCTGGATGTAGGTCATTCAGGTGGCGGTGAAATACGTCTAACAGAGCATCTTCCAGTTGTTTCCGAGTGGGAACTTTAGGACTGTTCACGCAATTCAACAGAACAGTTCCACAGCTAGAACAGATGCCTGAGATATGGCGCTCGCTGTTCGGCCCAATTTGACGGATGTCGGTCAGCGTAGGCCTTCCGTTGTTCGATTTCATATTGGTATTCCACGCGAAATTCCCGGAAGCCCTGGTGCTCGTACTTGTTGGATCAACAAGCCGATGACTCATGACGGGTTTCCGTTTTAGGTCAGGCGTTGTAGCGCGCGGAAAAGCGAGTTATGCTTGCAACAATTGCTGATCCGGGGTCATATGTAAACGGACAAGAAAGGACATCGGCTCGACGTGGCCGCTGTGGGTAACGCCAATGACGATGCTGAATGGATGGAAAGAAATCGCCACATATTTGAACCGAACATCAAGAAGCGCCCGGAGGTGGGAAGGACTAGGCCTGCCGGTTCGCCGGGTATCGGAGAGCCCTCGAAGCCCAGTCGTCGCATTTCCCCAGGAGATCGAAAATTGGCTACACAGGAAGCAAGTCAAGGTAGATCGACGGAGCCCGATTGCTCTCAACATCGCAGCATTTCAGTCAACCTATCAAAAGACTGAGAACTTATTAAGGGAACATGGACAGCTGTGCGCAAAACAGCAACAGTTACGCGCAGAACATGGACAGCTGTGCGCAAAACAGCGACAGTTGCGCGCAGAACAGCGACAGCTGTGCGCGAAACAGCAACAGATGCTCGAAGCCGTCAATTACCCATCCCACGAACTGGCGGCATAACCGAATACCCAATTACCGCGAAGTCAGCGTGCTTACTGACGCAGCGGCCACGATTAGCGCTTTCAACACTACGAGGAAAGATTTGTTTTCAGGTAATGAAGCGCGACGCATCCTGATTTAAGGATCTTTGACTCCACAAGTTTTAATTGGCGTTGCTCCGGCAGGCTGACACGGTCCAACAAGCGTCTTCCTTCTCCTGCAACAATTGCTGAACGACAAAACGATATTCATCCACCAGGCCAAGCTCGATAAGTTGTGAAGGAACATCCACGCCGCCCACCAAAATATTTTTGCCTCTGTCTTGTTTCAGTTTAAGTATTTCGTCGCGAAGGCTCCCACGAACAATGCGACTATTTCTGTCTTCAGTGCTGTCTAATGATCGTGAAAAAACAATCTTGTTGATGGAGTCGAACATCCGGGCAAAGCTTTTGTCTCCGACGTATCTTTTGCGACTTCAGGCCAATAAGGAACCATCAATTGATAGGTTTTACGCCCAAAGACAAGCAGGTCAACCTCTCGCAGGAGCTGCGTATAATGTTCAAGTATTTCGTCACCACCAACTGTTTTGGTGTGGTCGCAGCAGCCATCCAGAGTCATGTTGATGGCGAAGATCACATTCCTCATTTGATTCCCTTTAATTTTGCCGGCATTTACTTGCTTCCGCCGGGTTCTTGTTCGGGAGCCGGGTAGAAAAGAAGCTCGCGTACCTCGCCCACCGCATCGCAGGTGATGGCGCCCTTGCGCGCCCACGCGAGCGCCTCGTCCATATCGGCGGCTTCCAGTATCCAGAAACCGCCTATGTGCTCCTTGGTCTCGATGTATGGCCCATCGGTGATGAGCACCGTACCATCAGGCCGCTTTCGCACCGTCTTTGTATTGCTGGCCGGGGAAATTCCGCAGGCGAATTTCCTCACGCCGGCAGCAATCATTTCGCGGTTGAGCGCGTGGATCTCCTCGATCATTGCTTCGGTTACGGTGGATGGGTCGAAGTCGTCGGGAAGGTAATTAGCAACCAAATATTGCGGCATGATGTTCTCCTGTGAAGGTCTTGTGGGCCGGTGGCCGGCTTTCACTGTATAGTCGAACGGCCAGGCCGGAGTTCGACAACGCGCCAAAGAAATTTTCCTGCCCGGTGATGCGTTTGGTCCGCTCTACACTTTGACTCCCACAGCCGCCATCATTCTTCCCGTCACGCCATCTTCCGCGCGGTGGGAGAACAGCAAATCCTTCCGGCAGGATGTGCATAGTGGAGAACTATCAATATTTTTTGGCGGAACTCCGGCATCTATGAGCTGGCGGCGGTTGGCTTCCACCAGATCCAGAAAAATATTTGAGGGTAGCTCGCTGTGGCCGGGAGCGCGCCGGGTCAGAAATAATAAGGGATATTTCTCGCGAATTTCGTCCGACTCCTTTACCTCGTGAAACAGCTTGTCCGCATAAGCAAATTGCGATTCAAACTGCGCCCGTACTTCCTCCCCGACCGTATAGCAGCAGTTGTGGACTCCAGGCCCGATGGCAGCTTTCATGTCACGAGGCTTGCTGCCGAAACAGCGGACCATCTCGCCTACACCCTTTTCGACGATGCGTTTTACCGTTCCGCGCCAGCCGGCATGGAAAACTCCTGCAGCGTGTTTTTTAGTGTCCACCAGGATCACAGGAATGCAGTCTGCCGTCAGAATCCCTAACATCAACTGGGGAGCCGCAGTGATCAGTCCATCGCCGGCCAGCGGTTGCTCCGGAGTCTGTTCCACACAATGAATCAGGTCAGAATGGATCTGTCGTACAGTAACCAGCGGCCACAACTTCTTCCCGGTCTTCGCCCCAAGCGTTTCCAGGAAAACCATGCGATTACGTTCTACTGCGGCGCGGGAATCCTGTCTGGTGAATCCCAGGTTGAGCGTATTTCTCCCATAAACTCTGGAAGCGCCCCCCAGACGCGTGCTGAAACCATGAATCAGCCAAGAGATAGGCGTTAAGATTTGCGAGCGAAGTATGGAAGACTTGGTTTCTGAACGGGTCTTAACAGGCACATATTGATATTAACAATGAGGCGGAAAATGACCCGTGGGAGCGTTGTCCCTATGACCTTGTGAGTGCTCCTTTTGTAACTTGGCAGGAGTATTGGATGTCTCGTAAAGTGAAGAAATCTAAGCCCTTAAATAGAGGCAAGCGGCCCTTTGCGTGCATCTATATAAATCGGAGGGCTTAAAACCCTGCTTTTGCGTGAAATTTTGGGATGTGCCTGGCATGAACTACACACGGTGGGTATTTAATTCGACTTTAGCGGTGTTGGCCTTTATTTTGCCATCGTTTGGCCAACTACCGGCTTATACGCCTCCTGCCGTGCAACACTTTTGCCAGCGCGCCCGCGGCCACAGACGGAACCGATGACCCAATCCTCACCATCCGCAAGCGGGTGGATGAAGTAAATGTACTATTCATCGCCACCGATAAGCACGGCAAGTTCGTTCGCAACTTGGGCCAGAATGACTTTACCTATCTGGACGACCAAACCGCCTGTGGCGGTCATTAATTTCCGCCATGAAACCGACCTTCCGCTTCAACTGGGTTACTGGTCGATACCAGCGGCTCAGTGGACAGCCGCTTCAGCTTTGAGCAGGAAGCAGCCGTAAACTTTCTGCAACGACGGTGCGCCGTGGATTCGATAGCGCATTCGTAATGGGATTCAGCAGCCGTAACACGGTGGCACAGGACTTCACCGACAATGTCAAACTGCTTGAAACCAGCGTGCACAGCCTTACACAACGGTGGCGGAACCGCCATGTACGATGCGATCTATAAAGCCTGCCACGACAAACTAATCAAAGATAAAAGTGACAAGCCGGTGCGCCGCGCGATTGTCATAGTCAGCGACGGCAACGATAACCAGAGTGAAATCAGCCGCGCCCAAGCCATTGAGATGGCGCAACGGGCGGAAGTCATATTTACGCCATCTCAACCGATGACAGCGGGCTCATCGTGCGTGGAGACCAGATTTTGCAACAGCTTGGCCGATGCCACCGGCGGGCGGGCTTTTTTCCCTTCAAGATGAAGGACGTCACCCGCTCTTTCTCAGCCATTGAAGATGAATTGCGTAGCCAGTATGTAGTTTCCTACCGCCCGGCAGATTTTGACGCCGATGGACGTTTTCGCGCCATCCAGATCAGCGCTTTGAAAAAAGACCTGCAAGTCCGCGCCCGCAAGGGATACTTCGCTCCCCGGCAATAACTCCACTTTCAGGATTCAATTTGCCATAACTTTCTCAATCGCCGCATGCAGATCTTCGTACGTCATTGCGCCCGGGTGATAGATCGCAACTTTCCCGGTACGGTCAATCAACACCAGCGTCGGCGTGGTGCTGGCGCCATAATTATTAAAGTTCGCTTTGCTGACCGGTACAGGAACATCCTGCAATGCGGAGTAATAGCGTCCCCAGACTTGCCCGATGTAGCTGAGTTCATTCTTAGGAGTGGCGTCCTCCCCGCCGGCCACGTAACCATAAAGCTCAGTCGGCGCAACCACGGTAAGTCCGCGTGAAGCATATTCAGAACGCAGGCGCGCAAGGATGGGAGCTTCCGCCTTACAGTCCGGACACCAGTGCGCCCAGAAGAAAAGAAACACTGGCGATCCTTTCAGCTGCGCGAGAGCAGTAGGGCGGACGCCGAGATATTGAGCAATATTGAGCGGCGGAGCCGTCTGCCCTGCCAGCCCCAGCAAATTCAAATTCTTCTGCAACCGGGCATGGATCGAGGTAGCCCCATAAGTAGCGATCGCATGCTTTAGCAGCAATGCGGCTTGGGCCTGCTGTCCGCGCGCCGCCAACACCTGCGCCTGGACTTCGAGCGCGGCACCCAATGCGATCGGCAAATGAGGCTCCGCATCCAGCTTGCGGTTATAAAGTTGTTCGCGGGAGAGCCGTTCCGTCTGCCGCGCATAGGTTTCAGCATTGTCTAATTGTTTAGCAGCCAGAGCGCCGCGGGCCATCCAGGACATCGCCTCGATATACTCAGGAGCTGCGCCATGCTGTGAGTAGTAACTTTTAAGTGTGGATTGTGCGCTCGCGAAATCTTGCCGCCCCAGCGAAAGGCGGACATCGTCGATAACGTTGGCCGAACAACAGGAAACTAACCAGAAAACTGTGATTACCAGCCTGAAAAACATGCAATTTATATTGCCTCGGGAGCGGCCAAAAGCGCTAGTCACAAGTAAAGTTTCAACTTCCATAGTTTAGATGCAAGTGCCTCAATTCAGGCATGTTGGTAATAAATTGAAGCACGGTAAAAATAGATATATTTACAAAAACTGCTATAATTTAGGTGCGTTTGAACTTTGCAGTTTTTGCTACAGTTTCTCCGCTCTACCAGCGTGACCTGCCTGCAGAACTCTGATCGCTTCAGCGCTACATCAACAAAAAGGAAATAAGCAACACATGGAAACAGGAACAGTAAAGTGGTTTAACGACGCCAAAGGCTATGGTTTCATCAGCCGCCAGAACGGCGAGGATGTATTCGTACATTTCTCGGCGATCCAGGCCAACGGATTCCGCAGTCTGCAAGAGGGCCAGCAGGTCCAGTTCGACGTAGTAAAGGGCCCCAAGGGATGGCAAGCGGAGAACGTGAAGTCGGCCTAAGCCAACTTTATAATTGAAACTCGCAAAGGGCGGCCTCAAGGGGCCGCCCTTAGTGTTTTTTGGGTTGACATTGATAGTACGTAGCGTATAGTACGCTTCGTACTATTGGAGAGATGCGTGCTTAATTCCAAGAACACGAGGCTGGCGAGTGCTTTTTTGTTAACGCTCTGCGGACTTCTATCCGCTCAAACTACAGCGAAACCAATCCCTGCTCCCGCAAGCCATCTGCTTATCCGGCATTACAACGAAGGCGAGAAACTCACCTATGTGATGAAAGGCAGCAATGAGGGTTGGGAGTATCAGATCCAGGCCAGCGGAGTCGTTAAGAAGGACGCGACCGGACACATGGTCGAAGAGTATGCCTGGTCGGACTTCAAATCCAATGCGCCCATGACGCTGAATGATGTCAGCCTGAATTTCCGGCAGAAGCTTTCACTCAGTCCTGACAGTCATCCGTCTGTTCCCGATCTGAGCCAGGTTCAACCATTCTTGATCGGACCCATCACTGACATGCTGACTTTCTACGCTGACTTATGGCTGGCCATGCAGCAAGTCAACTTCGACCATGCCGGCGATCATGCTTACGTGAAGTTCGGAACCACGGCTTCATGGGCGGATGGCAACTACGTTGTCCTCGGTGAGGACTCGATTGATTTTGATCTGACGTTGAAAGACGTTGACTCGGCGAAGCAGCTTGCAACTCTGCTGGTGCGACACGTTCCTCCCAAAGAACCTGCGGTAAAGCTGCCGGTCGAATGGATGCGCGTTCCCGTCTCCGATACACCCAATAACTGGGTGGAAGCCAAAAAGAACAACGCGGGGAAATACGACGTGGAGGTCGGCAAAGAAACATTCGACGTGGAAATCAAAGTCAACCTGGCGGATGGAAAGATACTTTCGGCCACGCTGCACAATCCCGTCGAAGCCATCAAAAAGGAATGCTCCGATGGCGCATTCTCAAGCTGTGGCGACGCAACTCCTCATCACATCCTGCGACAGATTGAATTGCGGTTGGTACCTTAATGGAATGACACGCGACAAAATTCCCGTGCTCGGCTATGCGTTGTTGGGATTACTCCAGCAGGTGCCATTGTCCGGATATGGAGTGAGAAAAATGTTCTCCAGTTCACCTATGGGGAGCTACAGCGACAGCCCAGGAGCTATTTACCCGGCTTTACAGCGGCTGGAGAAAGCGGGATTGATCCGCGGCCGGGTTGAAGACAGTTCCGGCCTGCGGCGCAAAAAAATTTACCGTCCTACCGATGCCGGGGTTGCGGCGCTGAAGCAATGGCTGAAAAGTCCGGTGACGCGGGAAGACGTTGTGCGCGGATTCAATGGGCTGGTATTGCGATTGAGCTTCATGGATCCGGTGATCGGTGAAGCGGGAACGCTGGAGTTCCTGCGTGCTTTGCAAGATGAGTTGCAAGCCTACATTCCGACGTTGTGGGAATACTTCAATGCCAACCGTAAGAAAATTCCACAGTCAGGCATTTTCGCGCTGGAGAGCGGTATTCGTGGATACGAAACATTCCACGATCTGTGTAAACACGCGATTGTGACTTATGAAGGCAAGACTAAAGGGGGTTCATCATGAAATTGCGAGTACTGCTCTATTGCCTGTTAGGCGCATTGCCGTTACTCATCCCCGAAATGGGAACAGGGCATCCAGTCCAGTGGATGTCTTCCGGCATCGTGCTCGCGGCTGGCTTTGTTCCAGTGGCGCTGTTCGGACCGCGCCGTTTTCTGGCCCAGTTTGGAGTGATAGTTCCGGTGTTGTTGATCGTCGGCGCATTCTGCACTTTGAGTGAGGCGTATTTCTTTACTCCGAGTTTCCGTCAGCATGCAATCACAGATTTTGTTGGAGCCAGTGTTCTGTACTTGATTGCTGCGGTAGTGCTCGCATTTCTGGCGAGCGTGCTCAAATTGAATCGTCCATCGGAGCACGCCGTCACTCATCAGGTCCGTTGCAGGAACAATCGGCATGTTGTTGGCCTCGGGCGTTTCTTACGTAATCTACTACTGGATTTTTGGCGCGATTACTTACCAATTCTTCACTAAGGTCTACTACCCCGACGCAGCGCATCAAGCCGCACAGATCGGAATTTGGTTTTGGTTGATGGAATTTGGCCGCGGATTGCTGATGACTCTGGCTGTCTTACCGGTGATCTTCACTCTGCGCATGAGCCGCATGCAATCGGCGATTGCAGTCGGTGCGTTGCTCTGGATTGCGGGTGGATTATCTCCGCTGCTAATGCCAAATGAAGTTCTGGGAACGGCGCAACGGATCATTCACGTCGTGGAAATCCTGACACAGAATGCGCCGCTCGGCATCACAGCCGTGTTGCTGCTTCGCCCTAAAGAAAAACAGGCCAGTCCACAGACTGGCCAGGTGGTTGCAGCGATGTCGTAATTTAGGCGACTGCCTCGCCGACTTCGTCCACGGTTTTGCAGAAGCGGAAGAATTGTTCCACGCGTGTGACCTTCAAAGCATTCAGTACGCGCTCCGTCACGCCCACCAGCACTAAACTGCGACCTTCCTTTTGATGGCTGACGTATGCGCCGACCAGCGAACCGATACCGGCCGAATCAATGTACGGTACACCGGTGAAATCCAAAATCAGTTCGCGCGATGTATTTGCACGCACCATGGCTTGAAAGTCGAACAGGTTATTGATGAGCAGAGGCCCGGTTAGACGGAGAATGCGTTGTCCTTCCTGGGGCCCTGCTAAGTCTTCGAGGGAAAGTGGGTCTTGTGGCATGGCGGTGGATTCTAAATTACAGCCATGTCGCAGGATTGTTAAATGAATGTGAATTGTCCCGGCCAGACTCACTGCTGGGAATCATGAATGAGCACGACGTCGGAATCCACATGCCCGCGGATGACACCTAACCGTTTGCCATCTGGGGAGAAAGCGAAGCCGTCGCCGATGTGTTCGGATTTGAAGTCGGTAATTTGGTGTCCTGGAGAGCCGTCCAGCGGCTGAAGCCAAAGATTATCTGCTGCGCCGTTGCCAGTTGCATCAGATGACCGATTTACCATCGCGGGAAAAGTGGGCAATGCTATCGGTTGGTTCGTGTTGCAGTTCCAGCATGCGCGAGGGCGTGAGATGAATCCAGTGAAACCAAGGCTAACTTTTCGGTGTGTTCTCCCACGTGCTCGAAGGTCACAAAGACCGCCACCTTACCGTCGGAAGAAATATCGAAGTTGACCGGTAGCGACAGGTCCGAGACTTGCTGAGATGCTCCGCCTTCGATCGGCACCTTCATCAGTCGTCCATCGGCAGCATCGCGATAAAACACCCAATGACCATCCGGCGAACAAACCGGGATCTCATCCGTATTGCCGTCGGTCAGGGCCTTGAAATTATTCCCGGAAGGATCGGCGCGGCCGATCGTTTCGAAGGCCTGCCTTCGTGGCCAGCGAGCGCGACCACCATGTCGCGGCCATCGGCACAAACCGAAGGCTGAGCCGCAAAAGTGTTGGGCTCGACTACGATCAGGTTGCTGCTGCCGGAGTCAGGAGCGGGACGGGTGAGGTTCAGCTCCTGCGTAACCAGCAATTGACCAGAGGGAGTCCATGTGAAACTGCCCACCTTTTTGCCCGACGTAACCTGTCGGGGCTGAGTGGTGTCCGAAGTTGGCATCACGAACAGCTGCCAATGGCTCTCGCGCAGCACGGTAGCTATAGTCCTGCCGTGAGCCGTCAAACTCAAATCAGAATAATTGTTGATGTCGCGAGTCTGATGTCTCGCTATTTCCCATCGGGATAGGAAATGTGCATTCGATTTAATGGCGGGTATAGTTCGAATTCTGGCCCCGCGAAAGAACCAGCAATCCGCTTCCGTCCGGCAACAGGATCGGAGAACCGAGGATGTCGTAAGTGCGATAGATGATGTTCTGCTTGCCGGTGGCTACATCAATTGCAACTAAACCAGTGATGGCTCCCTGTGGTTGGAGCTTTACGCAAGCAAAAGTTTTTCCATCCGGTGACCAGGATAGCCCGAATAAACAATCGTTGATCGCACCACTGCTTTAGGACAGTTTCCTCTCCACCTTCTACGCCGAGAGAGATGATGCGGAATTTCCCGGGATCAGGATCATTACCGCGAACGAAAGCCAAACGATGGCCGTCGGAAGAAAAAAGTAATGTTGGAGTCCACATCGCTGGCCAGCTTCTGTGAGCTGCCTCCGAACATAGCTGAGCGGTATAAAGACGCTAGTTCCGGGCTGTTGGCTTCGCTACGAATGAAATACAGGTAGTTCCGTCGTGCGAGAAGCTCAAGCCGGTGTAGTGTACGTTCGCCGGAGGGATGACTCCGGTGTCGTATTCGTGGGGACGTTGCGTAACCACAGCTTTCCTGTCGCCATCTTTGACTACGTTCAGAATATACTTGCCGTCCGAAGAGATCGCAGCTAATGCTGCTTTGCCGGTTTCGGTCACCTTGGTGACGGCGATGTTCTGAAAGGTAGCCGGTCGGCTGCGAGTGAGGAAGGCGTAGATTCCGTAGGAAGCCGCGGCGAGTACAACTAAAACTGCGACAAGCGTAAAACTGATTCCGAGCTTGTTTTGTTTTGCAGCGGCGACGATTTTCGAGCTGCTGGGAGTTGTGGGCGAAGTTTCTACCACTGCCGATGACAAGGCGCTCACCGACAATTTCTTGCTGGATTCGCTGTCCCGCTTCAAACGCTTGAGATCACCGCGTAAATCGGCGGCGGATTGGTAGCGCAGGTCGCGGTCTTTCTCCAGTGATTTGCCGACGATTTCGCACAGCTTAGCGGGAAGCTGCGAATTCAATTTCTCAACCGGCTCAGGTTCGCGCTCGAGGATGGCATGGAAAATGACGGCTGAAGTTTTTCCTTCGAACGGCAGCTTCCCAGTCGCCATTTGATACAGGACTGCGCCGAGCGAAAAAATGTCGGTGCGAGGATCAAGCTGTTCTCCCCGAGCCTGTTCGGGAGACATATAGGCGATTGTGCCGACCGTGCTTCCGGGGCTGGTGAGATGGGCAGTAGGCCCCGCCGTAGCCAGCGTTTGCAGCGCCGCCTCCGCGTGATACGTAAGTTTCGCCAAGCCGAAGTCCAGAACTTTTACCTGGCCCCGTTGGGAAACAAATACGTTTGCCGGCTTGATATCGCGGTGCACAATGCCTTTAGCGTGGGCAGCATCCAGTGCGTCCGCCAATTGAATGCCGATGTCCAATACCTGGTTGAGAGGCAGGCCGCCCGCGGTCAGCACATTATCGAGAGTCTGGCCTTCCAGCAATTCCATGGCAATAAAAGACTGGCCCTGATCATTCTCCACCGCATAGATAGTGCATATGTTTGGATGATTCAGGGCAGAGGCCGCACGCGCCTCCAGCAAAAAGCGGTCAAGCGCAGCCGCATCCTTTGCCACATCGGCCGGTAAGAACTTGAGGGCTACCCTGCGGCCCAGAGTGAGGTCCTGGGCCTCATAAACAACACCCATCCCGCCGCTGCCCAGTTGGCTGAGAATTTTGTAGTGAGAGATGGTTTGGCCAATCATGAGCTGCTGAGTTTGTTCATCTTAGGCTGGCGAGGAGAGGGCCGTCAAACTTTAGTCATTCCCCTTTTCTGCCCAAATTGCCCCACTTGTTTCCCAGTTTCTTTTCCGGCGCCATACTATCTGTAGAAAATGCGCGGCAGTGCTGGAACTGCCGCCGGCCAGCGCAGCTTTGGTTACGTTTGTTGATTAAGACTGCTCAAAAATGAAAACGGTACTTCAGCTGGAACGAAACCTCCAGCGGATTCACAAAGTGTGTCCCGCCAAAGGTATTGCTGTTGTCCAGCATGTAGCGGTGATTGGATAGATTCAGCCCGGTTACGCGCACATCCCAGTTCTCACCGAATGATTTTCCCACTGACAAATCGAAAGTGGTATGCGGATCAAGGTGCGTGAGCTGTTCATCCCCTTCACCGTTCAGGAATCCAGATCCATAGTTCATATTAAAGTCTGCCCAGGCGCGCCACGGCAGGGAAAGATCAACCCCGGCAGAGAGCGTATTGCGCTGGTCGTGGTCGAGAAAGCAGAGTGCCCCTTCGCATTCGCTGAAATCCGTGAGCCCTCCGGTAATTCCTCCCGACCATTCTGCAAATTGATTGGAATAAGCAGCATGAAATTTGACGCGATTCGCGAGTAGAGGCGAGTTGATGGTCCCCTCCCAGCCGCGAATTCGCGCGCGCTCAAGCGTCAACGGAAAAAAGATGTTGGAATTGCCCACCACATCGTGGTCGAAAAAGTTTCTGGCCGCGGTGCGGAAGTTGGAAATGTCGAGTGTCCAGCCGTGCACTGGAATGGCAAGTCCGACTTCACGCTGTTCATCACGTTCACCGCGCAATGGCAGAAAAGTTTGATCGTCATTCAACGCCGGATCAGTTACGGTCACCAGCGGTGGCGGTTGATAGTAGCGCCCGTAGAATCCACGAAAGACCCAGCCAAGCCGAGGAATACGTATGGCCGCTCCCAGGCGCGGGTCAGCCGCATTTTCGCTTTCCGGGCCTGCATAGTGCGTCATGCGGACGCCGCCGTTGAATGTCAGCCAGTTGGTTGCTTTGAACTGGTCTTCGAGAAATATTGTTTCGATGTTGGCCCAGGGAGTTGTTCTCTGGGGCGCAAACGCGTCAGGAGAACCGGGGGTGGTATCTACCACTTCGTAAAATTGATTGTCGCGTTCTCCGTAAACTTGCAGGCCGGCGCGGAAGTTGTGCTGTTTTTTAGTAATTCCAATTGTCGCCACACCGCCCATGAAATTTGATCCGCGATCGTACTCAGAGCGGACTGGATCATCGGGGCCACCGAAATAGTGGGCGCTGTTGAAGTGGTAAAAAGGCGAGATCGTCAGTAATGCGCCGTCTCCAAAATTGTGCAGCCAGGAAAAGTTGGCGAAGTCATCGCGTTCATCTTCGACATCATGCAGGATGTCTGTGGAAGCTGGATCGATCGGGACCTGGTAGTGATCGCCGCGCAGGGAAGTGACCAGGCGAAACTGATCGGCCGGCGATTTATTGAAAATGATGGAGCCGAAGCCGCTGAGGCCGGCTGCCTGATCATGCACGATGTCGGTGCTGGAAGTTTCCAGCCCGAGGTCGGTGCGATAGCCGGAGAGGCTTCCATAATAAGCAAAGCGTTCCGTGTGATCGCCGAAGCTGATTTGATCGTTGGTGTTGTTGTAGCTGCCATAGCCGAGCACGACTTCGCCCTGACGATCGCGCTCGAACCCTGAGCGAGTCACCACGTTGAACATGCCGTAGGTGCGATCTCCGTAGTCCGCCGAAAATCCTCCACGTTGGACTTCCAGGTAATCAATGTCTTTGGGGTCGAATTGCGGGCCAACGTTTGAGGCAATGCTGGTGTTGGGGACCGGCACTCCATCAATCAGCCAGGAAACCTGGTGGCCCCCGCGAATATGCAGTTGATCGTGGACCATGTAAGCGCTGGGCGTGTAGTTAGTAATCATGGCCAAACTGTTGGTCTGGTCTGCACCAGGAGTTTGTGCAATCTGTTCGCGGCTTACCACACTTTGCGTGGTGGAGGATTCTGGGTTGATCGACGGCGCGACATCGGTCACGGTCACCATTTCTTTGTTGTTTGCGACCGTCAATGCGTAGTGCAGCCTCACGTCGCGGTCGGAGGTGATGGCGACGTTTTGTTGTTGGGCGGCAAAACCGGCGCCTTCCACCATCACCATGTAGTCACCGACCGGTACACCGGCGAAATGAAATTCGCCGGAGTCGTCGCTGGTCACGGTCTGCCTCCACTCGGAATTTACTGAATGGATGGTGACCTGCGCGCCTTTGACTGGGCGATGCTGTGGGTCGTGAATCAGCCCTTGGACTGATCCGAAGATGGAAGCGAACGCGGTAGCTGCGACTAAGAGCAGACTAGAAATAAGAGTGAAACGAAACTTGCGCATAAGTTCTCCATGCCGTTATGCATTCATGAAAATCTCGCCACGGATTTGCACGGATCAAAACGAAGATTTATCCGTTTAATCCGTGAAGCTCAGTGGCTCTTTTTGGGTTAGGCGATGGAGAAAGCTGGCGGAGCGCGAACAGGTTTACCAGAAATAGCTTCTAAGACTGGACGCTGAATACATACAGCTGGATTGACCGTAACGATAAGAGGGGTGTACTGCAAATTACGCGCGGAAACCGGCGCCCCCCACACACTTGGTGACCTGGGCGGACAACAATTTTCCGGATTATTTGCCGCTTGAACCTGTACGCTACTTGCGCCATGCGGTTTGCGCACGCAGCATGCATGTGGAGCAGGCGCAGCGACCGCCAGCGCAACCGGGACAAATGTCCCAAGCAGGGCTGTTAGAAAAAGAATTCTGGCGGTTAGACGCTGCATAGACTTGCACTGAAAGGATAGGTTACAGCACTGAGGGCTGGCAAGCATTTACTTGTAATTCCGGTCCTGTTCACAGTACACAAGAAGAATGTGTCATTTCTTGAGCAACACAAAATACGACGGGGCAGGCGGGGCAAGCCCCGCCTCGACACAAGCATTTACGATTAATGGCCTACGATATCGCCCTTCAAACCCGCAATCGCTGCCAGCACCTCACCCTTCTCTTTTTCAGGGACTTTGAATTTATCCAGCGTTTCCACCAGATGCTTCATGCTCGCGTTCCATTCATCTTCGGTAATTTTGAGTCCCGTGTGCGCAGTCTTCATGTCCTGCCCGGTATAAACGCAAGGCCCGCCGGTAGACACGCAGAGAAAATCCACCACATGCTGGCGGATTCGCTTGAGGCCCTCCTCATTATGGGTGACAAAAAAGCGGCTTAACTTGGGATCGCTGGCCAGCCGTCCGATGAAGTCATCGGTAACCGCAGCCAGGGCGTCATATCCGCCTAAACGCTTGTAAAGAGTGGGTAGTTGTGCGGTTGAACTGGCTTGCGGCGGCTGCGCATAAACTGGCACGAACGAGGTTAAAGCCAGCAAAAACAAGGTCAAAATGGCAGATTTGCGAAATCGCATGATGTCTCCTCTGTGATTTACGTCAGCAATCTACATCCCCCTAATTACGGTGTACTCCTGGGATTGGATTGCTTACAAGTTGAGCCACAAATCCCGCTGTGGTAGCATCCAATCCGCTTTCGCAGACCGGTCCACCTGGGCCCATAAGCCAGCTCTCATCTTCTAATACTGGGCCTGCCGGATTTGTCCCGACACCAAGTGGCCGTCGGCGAACAAGGAGCCTCCCTGTGAAAATCTACGAAGGTACAAACGTAAGAAATGTTGCGGTGGTTGGGCACGGGCATGCAGGAAAGACCACGCTGATTTCCGCCATGCTCTATACAGCGGGCGCGACACAGCGGCTGGGCCGTGTAGATGACGGCTCGGCCGCGACTGACTATGACGAAGAAGAGATCGCCCGAAAAATGTCGATTACGGCCAGCATGGCTTGTGTCGAGTGGGACAAGACGAAAATCAATTTTATCGATACGCCTGGGTTCAATATGTTCGTTCACGAGGCAAAGCTGGCGTTGCCGGTGGTGGATGCGGCCATTGTCGTGGTGGACGGAGTTGCCGGGGTCGAGGTGGTCACTCAACGCGTTTGGAACTATTGCGACGAGTACAAAACTCCGCGGCTGATTGTGGCCAGCCGCATGGACCGCGAACGAGCGGATGCTGACCGTTTGCTGGAATCGGTGACCAAAGCATTTGGGCGCGATGTGATTCCCATTGAGCTGCCGATTGGCAGCGAGAAAAATTTGAATGGCGTGATCGACCTTGTCCGCATGAAAGCTTACAGCTATGACATGGGCGGGAATGGCAAGGGGAAGGAAATTGAGATTCCTGCTGACTTGAAAGATCGCGCACAGGAAGCGCATGAGAAATTGGTGGAGCAGGTGGCTGAGGGCAATGATGCCTTGATGGAGAAATTTTTCGATCAGGGGACTTTGGGGGAAGAAGACCTGGTACCGGCACTGCATAATGCCATCCGCGAAGACAAAATTTTTCCGGTCATCTTCAGCTCAGGGCTGGGCAATATCGGCGCAGACCGCGTGCTGGACTTCATCGTGGATTACACACCCGCGCCTTCCGAACACGAGTGGGTGCAGGGAGAGGCGACCGCCTCCAGCAACGGCGATGTTCCTAAGCGCCATGAGACCGATGCTGAACCAGTTTCGCTGTATGTATTCAAAACCGTTTCCGATCCCTTCTCCGGCCGGATCTCCTACTTCAAAGTTTTTTCCGGGGTGGTGAAAAATGATGCCTCGGTGCAAAACTTTTCTCGCGGCACAACGGAAAAGCTTTCCCATATTTCGGTGATGCAGGGAAAGACCGCTGTTCCAGTGAATGAACTGCATGCCGGCGACATCGGCGCGGTAGCAAAATTGAAAGACACTCTCACGGGTGACACCCTCGGCGAGAAGTCTGCACCCATCCAATATCCGCGAGTGAAGCTGCCGGAGCCCGCCATCACCTTCGCCATTGAGCCCAAGACCCGCGCCGATGAAGACAAGCTGGGCAACGGCGTCCATAAGCTAATGGAAGAAGATTCCATGTTGCGCTTTTTCCGCGACCAGCAGACTAAAGAATTCCTGATCGCCGGCACTGGCCAGCAGCACATTGAAGTCGCGGTTGCAAAACTAAAGAAGCGTTATCACACCGAAGTTGTGTTGAAGGCACCGAAAGTTCCGTATCGTGAAACGATTCGCGGTAAAGCTGACGTTCAGGGACGCCACAAAAAGCAAACCGGGGGCCACGGCCAATACGGCGACTGCAAAATCAAGATGGAACCTCTGCCGCGCGGGGGCAACTTCGAATTCGTGAACGATATCTTCGGCGGTGCGATTCCGAAGAACTATATTCCCGCGGTGGAAAAAGGAATCGTCGAAGCAGCGGCGCGCGGCTACCTTGCGGGTTATCCAGTAGTCGATTTCAGAGTAATTCTTTACGACGGTTCCTATCACGATGTGGACTCGAATGAACTGTCATTCAAGACTGCTGGCCGCATCGCTTTCCGAAAAGCCATGGAGACAGCAAAAGCCACGCTGCTCGAGCCAGTCATGCACGCGGAGATCACCGTCCCCGACGAGTTTGCTGGTTCCATTATGGGTGACCTCAACAGCCGCCGCGGACGTATTCAAGGAATGGACAACAAAGCCGGCAACACAGTGGTGAAAGCTGAAGTGCCAATGGCGGAGATGCTGACGTACGGTGTGGATCTCACTTCCATGACGCAAGGCCGCGGCAGCTTCAATATGGAAATGAATCACTATGATGTTGTGCCTGCGCAGCTTCAGGAAAAAATCATCGAGAAGGCAAAAGCTGAGCGTGGAGAAGTGGAAGACGATGATGCTGCTTGATACGTCAGTTAGAAGATCATTGATATCGAGGCTCTCCTCGTGAAGCTAATGCTCTATATCATCTTTGGTTTTGTCATTCACATTCTTGCACTTCTTTTTATCACGCGAGGAGAAGCACCGGCAGGGCATCCGGCCATGATGTTGGGGTTGATGTTTCTTTTCGCCATCCCTCCTCTTGGAGGATTCTGGATGGCCTATATGGCCATTCGATACCAGAAGCGGCCCTTCGGCATGTTGATTCTTGCCTTGTGTATTCCATACGCCTTCGTGTGGTACTACTTCGAACGCGTCCGTCCGGGAAAATTAGAGAGAAGGCGAATCATGGAAAATACTCCTCTTTAGTGCTATGTCGAGCTCCTCGGAAACCGCGTCAATTGCAGATTTCCACAGCCTGCTGTGCATTTCGATCAATAAATTAGCACCTTCGTGCCACTCATATGGCTCAAAGTAGGCATCTGGAGCGGGTTTTCGTTGTTGACTTTGATTTCGAATGAGCGCTAAATGGTTCGCGCTGGATCTTCACGACGCGAATGTTTTTTTCCTAGCAGGCGCGAAGACAGTTAAGAAGAAGATCCGCCAGGAGAGGAAATGAACAAAGCTGATTTGATCGACAAAATCGCAGGCGGCGCTGGCATCAGTAAAGCACAGGCCGGAACAGCGATTGACACCGCAGTGGACAGCATTACCACTGCATTGAAAAAAGGAGACCGGGTCGCGCTGATCGGGTTCGGCACGTTCTCTGTCTCAGCGAGAAAAGCACGCAACGGACGTAACCCGCAAACCGGGGCCACCATCAAGATTGCCGCGCGCAAAGTTGCCAAGTTCACCGCTGGCGCGGAATTGAAAAAGGCCGTCAACAAGGGCAAGTAAATAAAAAATTTTTAGCAACCGAAACGGCAGGGGGTCGGCCCTGCCGTTTTCTATTTTTTTGGACAGATTTTTCGCAACGAGTATTTGAGGCGCGTATTCTTGCATTGTGACCGAGGCGGAGGTGCAGCGTGAATTTTAATGAATTGCGACATGCGATCCGGCGACTGACAAAACGGCCAGGCATTACGCTCATGGCAATTGCAGTATTGGCGCTTGGCATTGGAGCCAATACATCCATTTTCACACTGGTCAATGCAGTACTGCTTCGCCCACTTCCTTACGTTGACAGCAGTCGCCTCGTGTCTCTTGGCGAAACCTTGAAGAACAATACGACCGACGAAGTAACGCTTACGCCGGATTTCCTTGAGTGGCGGCAAGAGAACACGGTGTTCACCACGATAGCCGCGTTCAATATCAGCAGCCGAACATTGTCGGGAGGCGCGGAGCCGCTTCAGGTTGCGGCAGCTAAAGCTTCCGCCGAATTGCTGCCAATTTTGCAGGTTCAACCCGTGTTGGGACGAAATTTTCGGAACGATGAAGATCAGCCAGGCCACGATGCAGTAGCACTAATCTCAAATCGGCTGTGGCGGGACGAGTTCAGCAATAATCCAGACATTTTAGGTAAGGCCATTCACGTTGATGACCGGATTTTTACGATCATCGGTGTACTTCCCTCTGGCTTCGCATTTCCTGCAATTGAAGAGATCGAGGTTGTTACGCCACTGGCCAAGAACGAACAAGTTGAGCTGAAGCGCGCAGATGGAGTGACAATCGTTAACAACGTGATTGCGCGTCTAAAGCCCGGCGTGACACTCGGGCAGGCGCGGTCCGAGATGCAGTTGATTCAATCACGACTGTCTCCGCCATCTTTCCTTCGGACCGCCTCGATCACAGTCAACGTTAAGCCGCTGAGTGAACGGTTTGTTCAGAGCGAACGCGATGGACTTCTAATCATTTTCGGTTCTGCCGGTTTTCTTTTGATACTCGGATGTGCCAGTTTGGCAAGTCTGCTATTGAGCCAGGCAGCGGACCGTCAGCGTGAGGTCGCGATCCGGGCTGCCCTTGGCGCAACTCGCTGGCGGCTCGTGCAGTTGGGGATTGCCGAAACTGGGATTCTGGCCGCCTGCGGGTGTCTACTCGCAATTGCATTGACATTTGAAATCCGCACAGTTTTGCTCCGGTTCTCTCGGTCAGCGGTTCCGGGATTGAAGCTAACCATTGATCCGAGGGTCCTCGGTTTTGCTGTCTTCTGCGGCATCCTGAGTGCCATCGGTTGTGGCGTTATCCCCATGCTGTTTGCGTGGGGGAAGAATGTAGCAGAGTCACTGGTTTCGTCCGGACAAACATTCACAGCTGCCCGCGGGCGGCAGCGAGTAATGCGTTTGCTGGTCTCGTCACAATTTGCAATTGCAGTGCTGCTGATTACCGGTGCGGGCCTTTTGTTACAGAGCTTTTGGAAGGTTAGATACCGTGATCTGGGTTTTCGATCAGAACATGTAATTACGGCCCAACTGCACCTGAGCAAAAAACGGTACCCCACCGTTGCTCAACAGGCGGCGTTCGGAGAACAATTCTTGCAAACGGTACAAAATATGCCAGGAATTGAAACCGCAGCGTTGGGCCAATTGCCGCCCGGAGAAGGACACGCGACGAATGGCTTTGCTATCGAGGGACGCTTGCTGGCACCCTCGGGCCACCGGCCCGTTGCGCGGCAATACTCTGTTACATCTGGCTACTTCCATCTACTCGGGGTTCCGATCCTCAGAGGACGTGCGTTATTGCCTACCGACACCGCAGCGAGTGAACCCGTAGCCATTGTCAACCAAGCCTTCGCGCAACAAAACTTTCCAAATGGAGACGCAGTCGGCGGCAGGATTCGCGCCGAGCCGGCCGAGCCGTGGCAACGGATCATCGGCATTGTTGCCGATATCAAAACAGCAGGTTTACCGAAAGCTCCGGAACCAACGTTTTATCGTGCATTCTCGCAATTCGGAGGAAGCGATGATGTCGGCCTGCTCGTGAGTACACCTTTACAAGTTTCGTTTGTCGCGCCTGAATTGAGACGGGAGTTATCGCAGGCCGATCCTGAACAAGCGCTGGTTGGGCTTGAAAGCCTGGATGAACGGCTCTCCGACTCAGTAGCAAAACCACAGGAGGCCGCAATTCTATTAGGAGCCTTTGCAGTTCTTGCCCTGTTGATTGCACGATCGGCCTCTATGGAACCATGTCATTCCTGGTGCGCAGCAGGATTCGCGAGATGGGTATTCGACTATCGCTCGGGGCGAACCCTGGGAATATCGTGCTGATGGTATTGGGACAGAGTCTCCGAATTGCAGCCGTTGGAATTGTGGCAGGTGTGTTGGCGGCAGCCGGGCTCAGCCGGTATCTCCAGAGCCTCTTATATGGGACTTCGCCGCTCGATCATTTGACGTTCGCTGTCGTTGTCGCGTTTATACTGGCTGTCAGCTTTGTGGCTTCTTATCTTCCGGCGCGGAGAGCCGCGAGGGTCGATCCCGCAACCACCCTGAGATATGAGTGAGGAGAAATTTATGAAGATTGCAATGCTACTGATCGTTTTGCTATGTGCTCCTGTTTTCGCGCAGAGCAGCGTGAAAGATGCGCTGATCAAACATTGGAAGACATCAGGTGAATTCACCGTTGCAGTCGCGGAGGCCATGCCAGCCGAAAATTATAATTTTCGGCCCAATCCAGAGGAGATGAATTTTGGCCAGCTGATGGCGCACATTGCCGGGGTCAATAACAATGCTTGCGCGAATGCGAGCGGGTTGCCGCGCCCATCTTTACCACCCAAAATTGAAGCATGGTCGAAGGACACCGAAAAGATCGATGTCGACAAAACGACCGCGGTGGCTTTTCTTAAAGACTCTTTTGAGTTCTGCAACAAAGCGGTGGAATCGATGACGCCTGAGCGATTTGATTCGGTGGTCGGCCCACCAGCAAGGAATCTGACCGGCTTCGAGTGGCTCTGGGCGTACTTCACTCACACTGCGCATCATCGTGGACAGGCGGAAGTTTATATGCGGGTGAAAGGCATTAAGCCACCGGATTATAAATTTTAGTTTTTAGAGTTGTTGAACAAGAAACGGCAGGAATCACCTGCCGTTTTTATTTTGTAAAACCTTGAAATCGCGGAAGTAGAAATCCACTCTCGCGGCAGTACTGCACATAAGGCTCGCCGAATTCAGAAAGCAACAGTGCTTCCTCCTGCTTTGCTTTCAAAGTCAACCCAATTAAGACAATAGGAATCGCGAGCAGACCGCGAAACTCTCCCTGAACGATGGCTGTACCGATCACCATCAGAAGGAATCCACTATAAATGGGATGGCGTACATATGCATAGATGCCAGAGCGGATCAGCTGATGGTCCACCTTCAAACTGACGCGACCGCTCCAATTTTTTCCGAGGATGGCGCGTGCCCAAATCGCAATGGCCGCACCCACGAAGCAAAGAAGCACGCCAATGCGAGCGATCCACACGTCGTGAGGCAAAAATCTTTCGCCGAGATAGCCAATCCGCAGGCGATCATAAAACAACATAGCGAAAGCGCATCCAATCACGCCTGAATATATAAGGCGGGGGCCAAGTGCCTGGGTAGATTTGGCGGCTTTTACTTTCAGCGCGCTGATAGCCCAGACAATAGCTACCACGTACCAGGACCACATCGCCAACTGCCATAGTGACAGGTTGTGCATCATGCCTCCTCGTACCAAGCACTCAGTCCTATACGAAGTTCTTGCCACATTAGTTTCAATCAGAAAAGCTCCCAGATTTACGCCTATTCCCGGTTATGTAGTCTCAGGAGTAATCATTTTTTTACATGCGGAGCTTTGTAGTTCGCCAGAAGATTCAATATCTCACTGGGATTTTTATCCGCAATTACGAGCGCCCGATTAGCAGGTCGAAGAAATTTTTCGGCGACTGCATGATCGAACAAGCCAAGCAAGCAGTCATAATATCCTTCGATATTAAGAATCCCACATGGCTTAGCGTGCAGACCTAACTGCGCCCAGGTCACGATCTCGCAAAACTCTTCAAACGTGCCGAATCCGCCCGGCAAGGCGATGAAGCCATCGGACAACTGTGCCATGAGCGCCTTGCGTTGATGCATGGAATCCACCACCCGCAGGTCCGTCACTCCGGCATGAGCAATTTCCTTGTGCATGAGCGATTGGGGAATGACTCCGATGACCTCGCCGCCAGATGCCAGGATACTGTCAGCGATCTTCCCCATCAGCCCCACCTTGCCCCCGCCATAGACGAGCCCGATCCCCCGCTTTGCCAATAACTTGCCGAGATTCTCCGCTGCCTCGATGTATGCGGCCCGCGTTCCCGTATTCGACCCGCAAAATACGCAAACTCTCTTCAGCATGGCGATAGCTTACAGCACGCAGCAGGTTGCTGAATCCCGCATGAATCCTATAGAATCTAATGGTTCCGAACAGGATTTGGAGATCTTATGAAGGCAGCAGTTCACCCTATCTATAACGAAATACGCGTGTTATGCGCGTGCGGTAACAATTTTGCCACCCGTTCGACCCATAAGGGCGACATCCATGTGGAAATCTGCTCCGCCTGCCATCCGTTTTTCACTGGCAAGCAGAAGCTGGTGGACACCGCCGGACGTGTCGAGCGCTTCCGCCGGAAGTACGCCAAGGCGGAACCGGCGAAGAAGTAACGCACGCCGCAGATCAATACAGATTTCGGCCCTCGCTTCGGCGAGGGCTTTCTGTTTGGATGCGATTTCAAAATAACTAATTTCTTATGAATGCAGTGCAAATCTCTTTAAGCCTTTGGTTGTTCTGGTACGTCTACTGGATCATCTCAGCGCGCCACCGCATACGCAGCACGGAACAATCTCAAGCCAAGCGGGAAGCAGTCGTCGGGCGGGTAGGCTACATGGGTTTGATGATTTTTGGATTCGTGCTGCTGTTTTTGCCGCTAGGGCAGCCCTGGCTAATTAAGAGACTATGGCCTGCAAACGAACTATGGCTCATTGCCGGATTGGTGATTGAAATCGCCGGAATGTTATTTGCAGTCTGGGCACGGCACACCCTGGGCAAAAACTGGACTGGACGCATCACAACCGGCGGTAGCCAGGAACTGATTATGCAGGGCCCGTACCGTCTGGTGCGACATCCGATTTACACGGGATTGTTGTGTGCGGTGCTGGGAACGGCCATGATAATTGGGGACCTGCATTCGGCGGTTGGATTTGCGGTCTTGCTAATTTCTATCTTGATCAAGCTTCGGCGGGAGGAAGCGGCACTCAGGCAGCATTTTGGCACGGCATATGAGGGCTATGCTCAGCGGGTGCCCATGCTGTTACCTGGACTTTAGACAGTACTTTCTCTGATGCTTCACGCGTAAAATACATCTGTGCGTAAGTTTTGGGACAACTCGGTCAATGGAGGTACGGGCGTCCCGGCTACTATTCCTGTCCCAGCACGCGTGTCGATTGGCGGAATTGAAATCGCTCCCGCCACGGTTCTCGCTCCCATGGCCGGAGTCACCGACACCGTCTTCCGCCGCTTCATCCGCAATCTGGGCGGATGCGGGCTCATCATGACGGAGTTCACCTCGGCTGATGGTGTATTAAGAAAAAAGGACCAAAAGGCCAAACGCTACCTGCATTTCTACGAAGACGAGCACCCGATTTCGGCGCAGCTTTTCGGCAGCGATCCACAGGTGATGGCGGATGCGGCTCGCATTGTCGAAGATCTCGGTTTCGATTTAGTGGACCTGAACCTGGGCTGTCCGGCTAAAAAAGTGGTGAAGTGCAACGGGGGCTCAGGCCTCCTGCGGGATTTGCCCATCATCGGCAAGATTTTTGAATCAGTGCGCGCGGCAGTAAAGATTCCCTTCACGGTAAAATTCCGCGCTGGCTGGGATGACGACAACATCATCTGCGTCGAGCTTGCCAAAATGGCTGAGGATTGTGGATTGTGCGCAGTAGCACTTCACGCGCGCACCCGCGAAATGGGCTACAGCGGGAACGCGCGCTGGGAGTGGATTGCGGCCATCAAAGATGCGGTGAAAATTCCGGAGCAACACGTATGCCAGTCGAGCAGGTATAAACATG
>CAWBXL010000236.1:0-15044 GCA_963792305.1 uncultured Acidobacteriaceae bacterium
AGCCGGTTTGAACCGCGCGTACTAGCATTTCAAGTCCAATATCAGTGTTAGTAGGAACGACAACCGTGGCCGCCAGCAGGCCGCTTTTGACCCATGCCTGACCTGTTTTAGGCACGCCATCAACTCCGGTATATGGGAGGTTCAACCAGCGGTCGCGCTCGCGAGTGTCGCTGATTTCCTGAAAAGCTTTTCGTGCTCCCACAGCCATAGCATCATTCTGCGCGATAATCGCATCAATCCGCGTTTGGCGTGAAGTAGACAAGCGCAACCAGGAGCTGATCGCCTTGTGTGCGCTGGCCTCAGTCCATTGTCCGCGGATGCTTTTCACTTCACCCCCTGCGGTTTTCCTTCGTAAAAACCTACAGTGCGTTGTTTAGCAGCATAGTTCTCTGCCGGGCCTTCGATATACAAGACCGATCCACCCTTCGGCAAGAGCGCAGCAACCTGTTTGGCTTGGATACGTCCAACTTCCTCGTGATTGGTAGCCACGGTAAAAATGGGCATGCGATGGGCTCTGCGAAGGTCCGCAATGTACTCGATCTCGCGGTTCAAAACCACCCAGGCAATTCCCGCGGCGACGGCTGCTTTGCCGACTTGAGGCAACGCAGATTCCCCAACCGGTTCAAAAAGAATGCCATCGGGATGGGAGTCCGACCGAGATTGAATGATATTTAGAAGTTGTTGGCTCTGAGTGATGGTGTCGTTGTCGGCGTAGATGATCTGGAGGTCCACTCCGAGTTTGCGGCCTGCTTCTTCTGCCGCTTTACTCTGCTCCATCTGATAATCGTTATCAGTCGTAGTAAGTGAAACAACAAAACGCAGCCGTTTCATGGGTTCCCTGTGGCCAGCGGAAGGCCGTGGCGATACGCACGCCTACGCCTTCGAGGTTGCAGAGGACGTACGTCGCGTTGTCTGTCCCGCGACCCCCCTGTAAAGTCTTCCGCAGCCCTAATTAATAATTTGAATCATACTCTTTCAAATTGGGAATCGCATCGTGACTAAGGTCATCACAGAAAACGATTTCTTGCGGCAAAACAGTGTGCTTTTCGCCAACTGCATTACAACAAGAATTCTTCGTATCATATCGATTTGGTAGGGTATTTCACGACTGGTGCGACGCAAACACGATTGCCCTTCATATCCGCAAAAATGGCTCTTCCGTTGTAGGGTATTCCGCGTATTTCCGACATAACTTGGGTAACGTTGGTGGCCCAATATTGCGATGCTACGCTTTGGGTAGGCGAAAATCCTCAACTTTCAAAGGAGATTGGCGTTGCTATTCCTGCGTCCTGGGACGCAAAGGTTTAGTCCCTCAAGACCATCCTCATGCCACGTATTCCTCTATTCGGTCTCGGACAGGCAAAAGAGGAAATTCAACCGCCCTCTCTGACTTCCTATACGCCCGCCCTTTCTTTAACCGGGCTGCAACTGGGCATCGATAATCTGCGCCACGACGTTCACCTGAGTCCGAAGTTTGTCGAGCAAACTCGACTGCACGTCGCCCGTCTGATTACACGGCACGGAAACGTCGAAGGATTATTAGCGGCGGAGGCCCCGGCCGCTGGACGTCCTGTTGGCGCTTACTTCGCAGGTGTAAACGCGCCTACAAAAATCATAACGAAATCGCAACCTTCTGACCTCAAACCTTTATTGGCAGAATTGCATGTGGCTGCACTCAATCGCGCCAAAACTGCCAGTAATCCGGCGATGGACATGGTTGCCCGGCTGGCGGTCATCAAATTTCTGCGGACAGAACTTAACGCACAATTTGCCCAGGTGTTAGAACGTTGCCGCATGATGCTTAAAAGTGTCGAAGGGGTGCGGCAACAAAAAGCCATGGAATATCGTGAGCGAGTGGCTGCGTTCCAGGTATCCAAGAAAATTATTCAGCGCAAAGCTGCGCAGGAATTGTTTAACACGCTGCGGGAAATCGAAAAGGAAACGCTGGCTCGGATGCGGCGTTCGCTGTTTGGCTCCGGCTCGGATGCGGAATACAGATTGTTCCAGAACCCGCTAATTTTTACCGAAGACGGGAAAGACAACTATCTTAGCGCCGACCACTACGTTTTGCTCGGCAACTTCGATCGCGATCCCGACCGTTTTGCGGCTGCGCGGGCCATGATTTCCAACTTCATACAATCACCCGAACTGGGAGCAAAGTTTGCCGACGACGCGACCATGGATTCATGGCTGAATGTCCCAGAAAACGCGCAGGAGTTGGTAGGCACGGGTTCCACCAGCGAATCGAGCACGGATACCTATTCGCAAAAAGCCCGGCTGGAAATTTGGGCGGACATGCTGGAACGCGAAAAGCTGATGAATTGTGTAATCGCTTCCTATGAGGTTGTGCCGCTGCTGGCGGAATATTCTCCGCAGATCAATGCCCAGCAATTGAAGAATGCATTAGTCTCGCCGGAGGAACGCGAGCGAGTCGAAAAACTCATTGCTGACCACGGCAAATTTTCGCCGCGTAGTCTGACGGCAGCTCTGGCCCGAGTAGAAGGATGTCGCGGCATAGAGCGGCATAGGATGGCCGCACGCTTTCTACGTGACTTTCTTAAATACCATCGAGACCTACGCCGGTTGGAAGCCCTTAATGCTGCCCTGGACAGTGTGAATCTTATCGGCAATCCCAAAATGCGGGAACTTTCAGCCATGAATGGCACGCTGTACGAGTTTCTGTTGCCGGACGAGCAGAAACCGATTGAAGAGAAAGTCCTCGGGCATGTGGTCATCAAGGCGGACGTGCGTGACTCCTCTCGCTTGACCAAGTCGCTGATGGCGCGCGGACTGAATCCAGCGTCGTATTTCAGTCTTAATTTCTATGACCCTGTAAACAAACTCCTGACGAAATATGGGGCTGCGAAGGTGTTCCTTGAAGGCGATGCCATCATTCTCGCCATTCTTGAGCGCGAGGGAGAACCCGGTTTGATCGTTGCCCGCGCCTGTGTTTTGGCGCGTGAAATGATTGAAATCGTTCGCGGTTACAACCAACTTCTCGAACGGGCCGGCCTGCCGGCGCTTGAACTAGGAGTGGGGATCTCGTATCAGGACGCGCCCCCCATGTATCTGCTCGACGGCGATGATCGCATTATGATTTCCGATGCCCTCAACGAAAGTGACCGCCTGTCCTCTTGCAACAAGCGTGTGCGCAAGAGCATTGAGCAGATGGGAAGCCCATTTCACGTGTATGTTTTTCAAACGACGGGAAGTGCCGAGGCAGCTGAAACGCCCGACGAGTTTATCTTGAATTACAACCTCGGCGGCATACGTATGAATGAGGGCGCATTCCAGAAATTATGTCAGGAAGTGGCGGTTGAAGGCTTCCGTCTCAACTTACCTCAACTGTGGGGAACTGAGGGTTTCGAGCTACACACTGCGCTAGTGCCATTAGGAAACGATATCTTCCGCAAAATTGTGGTCCGTTCCAGCCGCATGCCACAAATTGATCTGGGGACGTTCTCCCTGCTGCAGTGGTCCGAACGGAAATATTATGAGGTATGCACCAATCCCGCGGTTTATGCGCCTGTAGAAGGAAAAGCAACAACCGGAAAGTAAATTCTATTGTCCTGCGCGCAACGGGGAAACCAGAAGCCCACCCGCCGTCTTTTTTTTGCGGTCAGATTTGTCGTGTTGATAGACCAAATCCAATGAGCCTTCCGAACTGACCGACGCGTCCGCCAAAGCCACGGCTAATCCCCGGAACGCGCGGGCGATATCGCTGTTTTCCTGGAAAGTTACTGGTACTCCTTTGTCAATGGAAGGGGCTGTAGCCTGATAATTGTTTGGTAGTTTCCAGAGCAGCTTGCAATCAGTGGCTTTTTCGACGTCTTCATCACTGAAACCAGGAATTTTTTTATAACGGTTTAACACCAGGCGTACCCGGTCGCGCGCCGCGCCCTCTTCGAGATACGGACGCATACGTCCTGCGCTCCACAGTGAGACCACGTCAGTTTGGGCGACCATCAACACTGCATTCGAAAGTTCGCAGAGTAAACGCGCTGTCTGGTCCACCCGATTGGAGCAATCCACCACCACGTAGCGGAACTGTGCAACCAGAAAATCAAAAAGCCGGGCCAGTTCAGCCGCAGTTGGAGTGAGTGAAAACGGCTGTTGTGGGGCCGCCAGCAACTGTAGTCCGCCACTGCATTGCGTCAGTAACCCTTTGAGCAGGGAAGGATCTAAACGGTGGAGATTTTGCAAGGCATCAAAGACACCGAAAGTCGGACGCAAATTCAAATGCAGTGCCGCGTGACCAAGCGGGGCAAAATCAACTAGTAAGACGCCACCGTGCAATTCCTGCAATGCGGTTGCGGTATTCACCGCAACGGTAGTTGCTCCCGCTCCGCCTTTGGCGTTGGTCACTGTGAATACGCGTGCTCTTCCGGATGACGACCGTGTCTTATTTCGCGCGGTTGAAAAACGATGAAGCGCTTCGGCGATGGCTTCCGCTGCCGCATCCCGTTCCAAATATTCGCCCGCCCCGGCTCGCATCGCGGAGACAATCGTATTAGGGCTGGTCATTACACCCACAGCAAAGATGGTGAGGTCATTCGTGGCAGACTTAATCAGTTCGATCGCTGCCAGCGCCCGCTGCTCATTGTGGGGATCAATATCTACGAGAACAATTTCGGCGTGGACATCCTGAATTTGCCGCAAAATGGAGTCGGCAGGGCCGGATGGGAATCCCGCGAAGCTGAATACGGAGCGGCCTACCTGTGTGTTGTCCAGACGATGCCGGAGCACGGGAAGTCGTTCTTTATCTTCTGTCAGGACGGCAACGGCTACGCCTTGCATGGACGGCCCTTCTTCATTCGCATCCTAGAGGTCTGGGGCAATGGTATGGTTCTACAGATTAGTCCGCCAAGTGACTTTGGTACCTTTTACAAACCAGCGTACGGACTGCTTATGCATGGATCAGCCGCCAACTTCGGCGTAAAAAAGCTGCCCGCCATCTCAACTTCAGGAGGATCGAATTCCTACTTGGGGTTGATCCATTCTATGCAAAAGACAGAAGCTTGCAAATAGCACAAACGTGGGCAGTCAAGTCCATTAGCAGCAAAGGTTTAAAGCGGAAGATAAAAATGCCTTTGTTAGCGATGGGCGAAATTTGCCGTGCTTCTCCAGTCAAAGGTGTGGACGGATGCCCCTTCATCATCGCCATGTGAGCTTACTGGAGCCGCATACTCAGCTTTGGCCGCGGGCGCGACAAGGTGTTCATAACCAGCGAAATGGACAGCCACAGAGCTTTTGCCCGCTATGTCTAAAGCCCGAACGCGCTTTACCTGACCACGGCAGCGGACCCTCATGTTTTCGCCCATGGTGATCTCGGAGGGCATCATCAAGGTCAGTTCTACCGGCTCGCATTCCACCAGTTTCATATCGGTAATGAACGAGACTCCGCGTCCGCTGAGGTCCTGCGCGAATCCAGTTCCGTCGTGTTCTGACACACGAATACTTACGGGCAATTGATACTCGAAGCGTTGTGAAGCCCGGCGTTCTACTGCAACCTGGGTCGTGCTCATGGTCCCTCCCACGGCCGGAACTGATACGCAGCGGCCACTGCATCGGGGGAATGGTCACGCGAGAGCGCGTGTGTTGCAAATTTCTATTGCGCGGACTGGGCGCGCACAGCAGGCGAACCTGGCGTTTACTGCCTCCAACTGTAGACGAATTTGATGCCTGCGGGAAGTTACAAGTTGGTGACTGCAATGGATTTGGTGCAGTTTGCGCCCGCGAATCGCTAAGCCATGAATTAACATCAATATAGAGAGCGATGAGTGAAGCAAGTTCAAGCCGACTTCCTGTAACTCTCCGTGCTCTTAGCCACCGCAACTTCCGGCTTTTCTTCTCCGGACAGCTAGTCTCTCTCACCGGCACATGGATGCAGACCGCCGCTGAAGCCTGGCTGGTTTATCGCCTGACCCATTCAGCATGGTGGCTGGGAGTGATCGGATTCGCCAGCCAGTTTCCAGTTTTCTTGGTAGCGCCTTTAGGGGGAATCACCGCCGACCGCTATAACCGCCACAAAGTCGTAATTACTACGCAGATTTTTGCCATGATCTTCGACTCGGCTCTGGCGGTGCTTACCTTGGCCAAGGTTGTTACCGTGCACCAAGTTTTGATTTTGGCAATTTTATCGGCAATCGTCAGCGCTTTTGACATCCCCGCGCGCCAATCATTTCTAGTAGACATGGTCGGCAAGGAAGATTTGATGAATGCGATTGCGCTCAATTCTTCCATGTTCAATGGAGCGCGCATCATCGGCCCCTCGATCGCGGCGATATTGATTGCCAAAGTCGGCGAAGGCTGGTGCTTTGCCATTAACGGGGTCAGCTATTTCGCCGTGCTGATCGGGCTGCTCATGATGAATGTCACGCGGCCAATGGCTTTGGCGAAACACGCGTCCCCGCTGACGCACTTGGCAGAAGGCTTCAACTTTGCCCGTCGCACCACACCGATCCGCGCGATTCTCATGTTGTTGGGATTGGTCAGTCTGGTTGCGATGCCCTACACCGTGTTAATGCCGATCTTTGCCGATAGAGTCCTGCATCGCGGTGTAAGCGGCCTGGGCATTTTAATGGGCGCGACTGGTGTCGGCGCGCTTCTGGGCGCGCTCACGCTCGCCTCACGCACGGGTGTAAAAGGCCTGGGGCGCTGGGTGATGTTTTCCTGCGCAGGGTTTGGATTCAGTCTCCTGTTGTTTTCTTTTTCTCGCCATTTCTGGCTTTCCGCGGCCATTTTGGTTCCAACCGGTTTCTGCATGATGTTGGGAATGTCATCTTCGAACACTCTGATTCAAGCCATGGTTCCGGACCACTTACGCGGCCGGGTGATGGCACTCTATTCCATGATGTTTATGGGCATGGCTCCGTTCGGTGCGTACATTGGCGGCGCGACCGCGGACCGCATCGGTGCTCCCATGGCGGTGATGCTGGGGTCCATCGCATGTATAGGTGGCGCGGCATGGTTCGGCGTTCGTCTGCCCAAAGTTCGCGTGGAAGCGCGTCGTCTGATTGTGGCGCAGGGTATGGTTGCTGGAGAACCTGCGAGGGAAATGACTTCAAGAATTGTGGACGATGATGTGCCAACTGAGGGCCAGGAAGCGGTCACAGAGAACTGATCTTTACTCCCACCTACCGCCAGCCGAGTCCTTCTCCGTAAAACGGAACGACCGTAAATGTCAGCACCAGCAGCAATAAGCCAGCCACTGCTAACGCCCAGCGAGAGGGGGGCAAATCTGGATAATCTGGTGCCTGACGCTGGCGCCAAGAGATGATGTTCATTGCAGTGACTAGAAAAGCCCAAAGCCGCCATCCAATGTAATGCCATCCCAAATAAATCAAAATCGCGACAACCAGCCATGACACGTAACGATGTGCCTTGGGCCAAAGTGCATAGACGATGTGCCCTCCATCCAACTGGCCGCTGGGAAGAAGATTCAAGGCAGTCGCGAACATCCCCACCCATGCCGCTACCGCGATGGGATGCATGTTCATACGATTGAGCGGCACACCACTCCATGCAAACGCACTCATCCTGTGCACCAGGTGGAAGATGAATGGATATCCCAGATTCAGATCGCCGAGCGGCGCATTGACCGGAAGCGGCCTCGACAGGGGTAAAGCGATCATTAAAGTTCCGACTGCGGCCACAAATCCCGCAATCGGCCCGGCAATCCCAATATCAAATAAAGCCGCGCGCGTACGTATGGGCGACTTGATGCGTATCACCGCTCCTAATGTTCCGATCAATGTAGGAGCCGGGAGAAAAAAGGGAAGCGTCGCCACAACGCCATTCCGCCGGCAGTAAATGTAGTGGCCCATCTCATGGGCGAGAAGAATGAAGATCAAAGCAAGCGCAAAGGGCACTCCCAACAAAAGTTGTGATGGATCAGACAGGGCCCACTTAATGGGGAAAAACGGAAGGTATTCGTCTCCGGCGGTAAAAATAGGAATACCGTTCAGAAAGTTGAACTGCATATGCGATCCCACCAACAGCATGGTGAAAAAGGTGACGATCAGCAAAAGAACGTGCAGCCAATACCGCGGACGGTAAGGACGAACTACAAACACTTCAATGGGACGATCAAATTCGGTCACGGCTGGAATCGGAGGGGTCAGATCGGACATCGGGAGCCGTCTATAAAAATACAATCGCACTGACGAATAGTCAGCTAGTGCAGGGACGTAGCGAGCGGGCTAACTCCCTCAATCGATGGATTGCAACTCTTTGCCGGGCTTGAACCGGACCGCTTTGCCGGGAGGAATAGAAACCTCCGCACCAGTTCGTGGGTTGCGGCCGATACCTGTCTTGCGTGGACGGACGTTAAATACGCCAAATCCCCGCAATTCAATACGATCACCCTTGGCCAGCGACCGTTTCATGCTTTCGAACACGGTTTCCACGGCCATTTCTGCTTTGGTTTTGGTTATTCCAGTCTTATTGACCACTTCGTTGATGATATCGAGCTTGATCACAGGGAGCTCCCGAGCGGCGGAGTCACTAAACAACCCACCAAGTCATTGATGCTAAGGGACATAACAGAGATTGTCAACGGGAGCCTTTGTCCCGTAAGATGATCCGCACCCAGCCAATAAACATTGAGTAATTGGGAGATTGAGAAATTGGGGAATTTTGCCCAGTTTCGCAAGTCTTTTAGAATTACCCAATTACCAAATTTCCCAATTACTAAATTCTTTCCCAAGGGAGCTGCATGATTAAAAGTGATCGCTGGATCCGCAAAATGGCCAAAGAAAAGGACATGATTAACCCCTTCTCTGAGAAGCAGGTACGGGAGGGCGTCATCTCCTATGGGCTATCTTCTTATGGCTATGACCTGCGTGTGGCCGACGAGTTCAAGATCTTCACCAACGTGAATTCCACCGTGGTGGATCCCAAAAATTTTGATGAACGGTCGTTTGTGACTTTGCAGGCAGAGTGCTGTGTGGTGCCTCCAAATTCCTTCGCGCTGGCGAGGTCTGTTGAGTACTTCAAGATTCCTCGGGACATCCTGACCATTTGCGTGGGGAAGAGCACTTATGCGCGCTGCGGGATTATCGTGAACGTCACGCCGTTTGAGCCCGAATGGGAAGGGTTCGTGACTTTGGAAATTTCGAACACCACGCCGCTGCCTGCTCGCGTGTATGCCAATGAAGGCTTGTGCCAGATTCTCTTCTTCCAGTCGGATGAAGTTTGCGAGACCAGCTACGCGGACCGCAAAGGGAAGTATCAGTCGCAGAAGGGGATTGTGCTGCCGAAGTTGTAGGAGCTTCGGTTAGACATAGTGGATAGAATAGTTTCATGAGTCCTGAGACTTCAGATCTTCTGAAACGAGCCTTGGCGCTTCCAGTAGACGAACGCGCCGCTCTCGCTAATACGCTGCTCGATAGCCTCGAAGTTGCGGAAGAATCTGTGCAGGACGCGTGGGATAAAGAAGTCGCCCGCCGTATGGAAGATTTGAAAGCTGGTAAAGCAGTAACGGTCCCTTGGGAAGAGTTGCATCGCGAGCTCTTGGCAAGGGTCAATGAGCGTTAAGCGAGTTGAATACCACGCTGGTGCGGCCTTCGACGTTAGGAGTGCGGTGGAGTGGTACCAAAAGCGTAGCCCCAAAGCCGCTCTAGATTTTATTCAAGAATTGCAGAAAGCTGCTGAGACAATCAGCGATGCTCCAGATCGCTGGCCTATCGCAAAGAACAAGGCGAGAAGTTTCCAACTCTGGCGATTCCCATTCACGATTATTTATTCCGAACAAGAATCCGTCATCATGATTTGGGCAGTGGCTCATGGAAACCGCCGGCCCGAATACTGGGTACAGCGTTTTTAATCCCAGAGTAGATGGTATTGCAAGTTTTATTTATACAGCGCTTTGAACTGTCGCCAGCTGCCCAGCACGCTTCTTGCGTCGCCAACGCATTATCATTCGTACGATCCAGACGAAGATCAATACAAATGCAACGATGAAATAAATCAGATGCGATCCCAGCCACAGCACCGCATGAATGCCATTTGCAACTTTCGCTGCTTGATGAAGTGATTCCGCCGGAATCACAACTGGCTGAGTCCAATCCATGGTTTTCAGCTTTGGAATGAACCCTTGTTGCACGCATCCTTCCAGGCTGTAAACACCTACAATCGGCGAAAAATGATGGGCGACAATCAAATCGCGGGAAAATTCCTCCCAATTTAATGGAGGATATTTTGCATCCATCGCTGCATCTCCACTGCTCGCCGTGCTACCCACAGCAATGACCTGTGACTGCGGACCATACCGCCAGATTTGTGCAGCGCCGCCTTTATGGTCAAAGCTCGTATAGAGCATGAAAACTTCCTGATCGCCGCGCACATCGACGATGCCAAAAATGCGCTCCAGCAAAGTCGTGTGAGCGTTACGCTCATGGAGCATAAAGATCAGTTGATAAGTTTGTACTCGATAGCCTCGCGATCGTATCGTCTGGATCAACGCGTTGTAAGCATCTCGCCCACGATACACACGACCTGAATCGAAGGAGCGCTTAAATAACATACGCAAGAGTTGACCCTTATGACCCATGAGTGCGGAGTAATCGTTCAACGTGGGTTCGATATCGAGGCCGACGGCTTCCCACTTCAATCCGTTGTCAGTAGTCCATTTGTCGAATTCTGCAAACCGCGCCGCGGTTTGAGTGGCGGTATCCACGTTGACGTAATATCCCTGATCTTTTGGCAGCGCAATCCATGCCGTCATGGGGATACCCGCCGTGTTCAATCGCCGGACAATCTTCGTCCGTTCGGGACTGAAATCTTCGGTGGACAATGCAATACCCGCGCCAAGCTCTTTGAGATCGGAGATCAACTCAGGAGTGAACAGAGCGTCTAGTTCCGGAGTCTGGCGGTCGCAGGCGAAAATCAGTTGTGGACGGGTCGCGTTGACATCCTGAACGCGGATGTCCTGGAAAGTTTCCGCCGCATGTGCAGGAAAAGTTAAAAGGAGTATGCCAGCAATAAGATCCCAGAAACGCCATATAGTGATCCGTACAGAAATCTTCATGGAAGTCTCCAGTAAGAATGTCTGAGAGCTATATTGCAGCGCGCAAGGGTGAAGGCTAGTGGAGCCTGTCAATGAAAGGGGATGACAATTGTCACTGAGCAAAGCGAGTGCTAGGAACCGCTGTTCTCGCCTTCTTTATACAAATACTTAATCGAAGGTTTGTAGATCATCAGGTTCGGGCCGTCGGTCCGGTTTACTTTAATGCAGCTCTTGTCGTACCACTCAATGACGCCGTGGATTTCCTCGTCATCGCAGAGCACGATGACCATAGGCGTTTTCGACTGCATCTGCTTCTGGTAGTAAAAGTTCTCGGCATTGGTTTGCTCAGGAGGCGCAACCTTGCGCTCTCCTCCTCCGCCCCGGTTGCGGTCGCCGCCCCGGTCTCCACCACGATCCCCACGTTCAGGCCGCTCGCGGCGTTCGCCAGTTGGTGCCGATCCATGGTCATTGCGGGTCAGCGAAGGACGAATCAACTTGCGATTGCTAAAGTTCTTCCTGCTCGGTTGGACGTTGCGCGGGTGCGGAATCGAGGGTTGTGTCTTTCATGGCGCCACCTGTTGGTCTGCTGCCACACTCACTGGGATTGCTGTGATTGTGGGTTGCTGGAATAGGCGTGAATTGTCCTTAACGTAGCACAGGATGGAAGTTGTGACAATCCTTCATGTGTGGATAGGTGTAACTCTAGGACGTGGAAAGCATGGTTACCGCTTTGAAACCGACAGTACTGCCTAAACACGCTCCAAAGCGGTGGCAAATGCGTCCAGCGACAATGATCGTAACAAGTTCCGGCGCATACCTCTTTCAACTTCTGCGAGGCGGTCAGAAGCGTTTGCGATCCATTCGAAATCCGTAAATTCGCCCAGTTTTTTCAGTTCACCTTGAATATCAATGTTCCGCACCAAGTACGGTGTGTCTGAATTAAGAAACATTAAATCTTGCAGCAGGGAGTAGACCGTACGCAGCAACCGGTCAGTCTTTTCCCGCCCTTCAGCACCCGCGCGGTAAGTCTCAGTGGTCTTGAAAAGCTCACTGTGGTCGGTTGACCGTAACGCAGAACTAAGCAGCGTGAGAGCATGAGCACGTGCGGCCGTATACGCAGCCAGATCGAAACTGCGCGCACGTCCCACCGCTCCTTCGCAAAGCCGGGCAACTAACGCACGCTGTGGGGCCTTCCACTCTGACCGGTGCTTCGCCAGATATTGCTCGATCTCTTCAGTGGCAAGGGCGGCTAAAGTTACAACCATCGAACGCGAACGTATGGTGGGGAGCAACTCGCCGGTGTTTTCCGTTAACAGAAAGATCGTCGCAAACTCAGGCGGTTCTTCCAATACTTTGAGCAGGGAATTGGCTGCCTCCTTCATGAAGGCGGAATCGGTGAAGATATACACCCGCTCTTTCGCCTCGCCGGGACGGAAGTAAATCGTCTCAATCACTCGCCGCACCTGGTCCACTTTGATCATCAGCTGCGGGGGGTCAGGCGGAATAACCAGCACATCCGGATGGGTCTGAATAAAGAGCCGAGTTTCTTTCTTGTCGGTCTCGCGGAGGTTTTCTCTTGCCTCTACGGCTTCTTCGAAGCGTGCGTCGAGGTCCTCAGCCTGCCCAATACGTGTGCAGTTCGCACACTTTCCGCAGAAGTCGGGCAAGCCATCGGTAAGCACGGGCGAAAGACAATTCATTGCCCGTGCCAGCATCAGCGCAAGCGTGTATTTACCAGACCCCGCCGGACCTGCCAGGATCACCGCTTGCGGAAAGCGGTCATGCGCCAGCATCTCGCGCAGGCGATGGACAACATCGGCATTGCCATGAAAATCAGAGAATGGCATAAGAATTATTCTGGGATGATTTCAAGCTATTTTCGCGCTCAATTTTAATTTCTGCCGGACGGTTTCCAGAATTCTGGCATGAGTTTGTTCCGCCGGGCCTCGCGCATCTATCAACACAACGCGTTGTGCTTCACGTTGTGCAATCGCTAGATAGGAACTACGAACTCGTCCAAAGAAAGCCCGGCTCTCTTGCTCGAAACGGTTTTCATCTCCCTGTCCGCCATTTTCCGAGACCTTAGCTTTATTGCGCCGTCGTGCGCGTTCCACGCTGGCCGCTACTTCTGAGTCCATCAGAATGGTCAGGTCAGGTTGCAGGTTTCCGCATAACACCCGATGCAAGTCCAGCACCGGGTCGCTGCCCAACTTGCGCCCTCCACCTTGATACGCCTCAGAAGAATCGGTAAACCGGTCACAAAGCACCACATTGCCGTTGGCGAGCGCAGGTTGAATGATCTCTTTGATATGCTGCGCGCGTGATGCAAACATCAGGGCCAACTCGGCATGTGGCGAAAGTCCCGAGTTGCGCTATCCAGCAAAACGTTGCGGATTTTCTCTCCAGTTGCCGTCCCTCCCGGTTCGCGCGTGGTGACTACAGAAATTCCCTGCTCCGCAGGACCGTTGCCAGTTTTTCCAGCTGAGTGCTTTTGCCGCAGCCATCCAGACCCTCAAAGGTGACAAAATGGCCGCGAGGAGGGCGAACAGACATGGGGAGAATCATAACAAGGGAACCGTTTTAGCCCACGCGCCAACACAGGCGGCAGGTGTTTTTGTTATAGTTTCTCCCATATTTACCTAACCCTAAATCCACACTCGAGTTTCCGTAAATGAAAACAACTTGATCAAGCGCACAGCATTTTCTTTCTGGTTGCTATTTTTGGTAGTTCTTGCAGCAGGAGCACAAAAAGCCTCCCGAAAATCTGCCACTCCCGCAGCAAATCTGCCCCAACTATCATTCTCGTCGTGGATGCCCACTGAGGCCCCGCGCAAAATTTTCCACGCCAAGTTGCAGATCCCAGCTAGTGCGGGCACGCTGACCCTCTACTATCCGAAATGGCTTCCCGGCGAACACGGTCCCACCGGGCCAATTCAGGACCTCGCTGGCCTGAAATTCACCGCCAACGGACAAACTCTGGCTTGGCGCCGCGACCTCGAGGATGGATGGACATTCCATGTAGAAGTGCCCGCTGGGGTTACGAATGTTGAAGCCAGCTTGGATTTCATGTCGCCCGCAGGCGGCGAAGCCATGTACACCGCAGGCGCTTCCGCCACCGATAAATTAACGATATTGGCATGGAACACGGTCCTGCTTTATCCCGCAGGTTGGCCTTCGGACGAACTGCAATTTGAAGCGAGCCTTCGCCTTCCCGATGGTTGGAAATTCGGCACACCATTGCCGGTTGCTTCCCAATCAGCAGCTGAAATCAAATTCAAACCAGTATCGCTGACGACGTTGGTGGACTCACCAGTTTCAGCAGGCGAATACATGAGAGTTGTGGAATTAGCTCCCAACCCGCCGCAAGAAATGGATATCGCTGCCGATAGCCCATCCGCTCTCAACGTGCCGCTGGAGGTGCTCAATCCATACAAGGAATTGGCTAATCAGGCGCAAAAATTATTCGCCGCGCAACACTTCCGCGATTACCACTTCCTGTACACCTTGAGTGATCATGTAGCTCATTTTGGCCTGGAGCACCACGAAGCGAACGATAGCCGCCTGGGAGAACGTTATTTGGTTGATCCCGAGTTGCGGATTTTGGGCGCAGGTCTGTTGCCGCATGAATACGTACACTCCTGGAATGGAAAGTACCGCCGCCCTATTGGTCTGGCTACGTCGGACTATCAAAAGCCCATGCAGGACGACCTGCTCTGGGTATACGAAGGTCTGACGTCTTATTTAGGAGATGTGCTCAGCGGACGCAGCGGCATACGCACGCCGGAAGAGTATCGCAATAATCTGGCCCGCATCGCAGCAGCGCTCGACCATCGTCCAGGCCGTACCTGGCGCAATTTGCAGGACACTGCGGACGGCGTGCCTAGCATGCAAGGAGCGCCGCATCAGTGGGAGTCATGGAGGCGGCCTCTCGATTATTACGAGGAAGATGTTTTGAACTGGCTATGGGTGGACACCATCATTCGTCAGCAAACCCAGGGAGCAAAGTCGATCGATGACTTCTGTCATCTGTTTCACG
>CAWBXL010000237.1:0-55851 GCA_963792305.1 uncultured Acidobacteriaceae bacterium
TTAGAAAACAAAACGCGACAATGCTCCGGCTCAAGCGGTGAGCAAAACGGCGACGTGCTATCGCGACGGCACGGTATTGACGGAAAAATCCCATACGGAAAAGAAAAGACTGGTTTCTGCTCCTCCACCCAGGCTTCCTTCGGCTCGTTTGCCGGGATGGATCGCGCGCAAGACCACCGCATACTCACCCGGTTCGAGCGGCTGTTTGGGTTCAAGTGCAACTTGCCCACGACCGGTTCGTTCAGATTTCACCGCGATGCGGGCTTCAGTAACTTTCTCGTAGGCTTCGGTGCTCATCTGTCCCATGGTGGTTTTGGTCGCACCCACGAGACGCCAGTTGTCTTTGCTGTTTACGAGTTTGATTAACTGCGGCTCGTAAGCATCGGGATCAATACCCAGCAGATTTCCGAATGACATTTCGAATCGCGGTTTGTTACTGGCAACTACTGTCGAAGACTCATGCCCCGGCAGTGCCCAAACATATGTGACCTTCGGAGGCCCGTGATGATGGCCCATGCCGCCCATCATTCCCATCGCCATTCCCGCCGCTGGCCCTGCGAACATGCCCCCACCGATTGCGCCGAAACTTAAGGCCTGACGGCCCAACCCCATCAGCATTCCCGTGGCTTGTGATCCGGCTCCCGGCATGCCATCGCCTTTGGTCTCGGTGTTGGCAATCTGCGCGATCGATGGCTTCACTTGCAGACGCGTCACATCAGTAATCAACGTCAGTGGCGGAAGCTGGCTGGTATCCAACATGCCGCCGCTCATCCGCCCATGCCGCGCATGGACATAGCCATCGCCATCATCTGCTGCATATTTCCGCCGCCAATGGCGGACATTGCCGGATTAGGAACCATCGCAGCAGGCGGGACGTTTTGTCCTGTGCTCGAAGGCTGTGCAAGTGCGGATGATGGCGTACCCGCAGCCTGGCGCTTTTTTGCCTCGGCTTTCAGCATCGCTTCCATTACTTTGCCGGTAACGTTTGCAGCCTTGAGAGAAGTCAGGCCGTTGATGGAAACATCGAACTCCGTGGAATTCGACTCGATGAGAGCAACGATCACTCCCTCGTCAAAACCATCGTGCGTCATCTTTATGACGTCATCATTGTTAAGTACATGGGCGGCTTGCTGAGCGAGAGCAACGACACTCAGCAAAAATACTGCTAAGAAACAAATCATCTTCAAAGTTTGAATTGGCCTGATGCGGCAGAACATGGCGCACGTCCTGGCTAAGCTGGAGTTTGCAGAAGGAACGGCACGATCCCCCCATCGTACCGCCCATCTGTTGCCCCACATTTTATTTCTGACTCACCTTGGTCAATACATCTGTAGCAGCTTGAGTGAGCAGAGGTGTCAGGACATCTTCTCCATTGGACTTCGCTTTGCCTTGCAGAGAGTTCTGCACCAGCGGCGTAGTTTGTCCAGCAGCAACCAGTTGATATTGAACAGTCACATCGTCTTTTGATTTGATCTGTCCATTGAATCCTGCCAGTTGGTTGATTGCCTGTTGCTGCGCGACCTGCGAAGCAACCTGGGAGGCAGCTTGCGCCGCGACCATTCCGCCCATGCCATGCGCCATTGCGCCCATTGGCGTCATGTTAGCCGCCATGCTGCCAAATTTCGCGAATTTGCCGAAGCCGCCTCCCTCGCTGTGTTTCACGGCGACTCCGGAATACATAATGTAATCACACTGCTTCTGCTGGGCTTCTGCTTGCAGTTGCATGGCGATGTGCGCATCAAGAGGTACAACCTCGATCGCTGGCCCGTTCATCAATGCAATCTCTGCATTGCGGATGGGCGTGCTGTAGTCACCTCCGGTATTGTTGCCCTGGCCGACTTGCGCATCTGGCGGGGCCACACCGATGCGAATTTTACCCGGCGCTTTCTTGCCTACTGGCACAGAAGGAGCAGATGCGCCGGGGTTTTGCTGCATTCCCATCCCCTGCATGCCTTGCATCCCCTGCATTCCCTGCATGCCAGCCATCGCAGCCGCGGGATTCCCCATCGCGCTCTTTTGCATGGCTAATTGCGCAGCTGGATTCATCATCTGTGCCATGCTCGGTTTGGAGGACTTGGCAGAATTACCCTGTGGCTGCTGGGTGGGTTGCATTTGTTGCGCCTGCGGGGGGAATGCATTTGCTGTAGTCGCTTGTTGTGCAATTTGTGGTCTTGGACCGCCATTCAGTTCGGCCATTGATTTGACTTCAGTGTATCCGGCGGGAACGTCGAACAGCTCCTTCTCCAAAGCCTGCTTGGATATTTCCGAGGTCAATACGCCGACTGATGTTGTTGTGCCGTCGGCGTTGTGAATCGTTACATTTTCCGTGAGCGGATAACCGGGCTTTGCGCTTCCGCTACGCTTGCGTATAACGGGATCGTTGCAGCCCTCGTTTTGACGGATGGGTGGAAGAAGCTGTTGGCATGCGGCTGCCATGTCTTTGGAAAGATCGGCGTACCAGCCGTCCAGTTCGTAGCTTTGGCTGAGTTGGGAACAGGCATTCTGCGAGGACTTTACTTCAACCTTGGCCTTCAGGTGACGGGCGGCATAGCCGTACAGAGTCTTGCGCTCTCCGGTATCTGTGACGGATGTGGTTTCCGTGATGTAAGCGCCAGTGTCGGCTGATTGGCCACCAGACATCAATGCGGCAGCTTTGACGGCCGCCTCATCCTGCGGATCATTGTTTACGAAGTAGGTTTGCGCCTGCTCATTAATGGTGACGGTACGTTTGAGATCGCACTGGCGAAGAGTAATCGTGTTACCGGTGGGCGACTGGCTTACGGTGCGCTCGCGCGCTCCTTTAATAGAGGTTTCTGTGCTGGAAACGAAGTTTCCTCCAACTGTGATGCTCTTCTTTATATGCAAATCCTGGGCATAAGCTGCCAAAGTACCAGCCAGCAGTGGAATGATCCAGGCTAGGCGACGCAACGTTAGGGTAGGCATAATCCACATCCTAGGGTCGAGACATTGGGATACGCACTCTACAGGCGTCACGACCAACTGTCAGGCTTCGCGAAAAGTCACCTGACAGGCGCCTGGCCGTGAACGCCTGGGGAATGCCCTCCCTATTTAGGAAAGGCGCAAGCGGGAAGCAAAATCAGTCCAGGGAATAAAAATTTAGAGTGAGGAAAAGCCGCGTGGTTGATCTGATTCCACAGTAAATTTCCGCCTAATTGGAGTTGGGACAACTAGAAGAAAGCCCATTTCCATAAACACCCGCGCCTTCTAAGTCCCATTTTTTCATTATCTTGACATAACTTTAGGAGGAGGTTATGCTTCGCATTCAACGCGCGTCCCCTGCGCGCCATGGGGATACAAGGTGCCCGGCTCTTCCTCTTCTCAGGTCACAGAACTACTGGTTCGTTGGCGGGGTGGAGACCGCGAGGCGCTCGACTCACTCTTGCCACTGGTTTACGACGAGCTGCGCCGCATCGCTCGTCACTATTTGCAGGGAGAACGTCCCGGCCACACGCTGCAAAGCACAGCTTTGGTCAACGAAGCCTACGTGCGCATGGTGGCGCAGGACTTTCCCCAGTGGCAGAACCGTGCTCACTTCTTTGCGGTGGCGGCGCAGCTGATGAGGCAGATTCTCGTCGACCATGCCCGCAGCCACCGCGCCTCAAAGCGCGGGGGAAATGTTTACAAGGTCTCTTTGGATGAAGCGGAAGAACAACCGTTGGCGACTGACGTAGATATCATCGCGCTGGATGATGCCCTTAAAAATCTTGCGGAAATGGATTTGCAGCAGAGCCGCGTCGTGGAATTGAAATTCTTTGCCGGGCTTTCTATCGAAGACACCGCCGAGGTGCTTAATATTTCGCCGTCCACCGTAAAGCGTGATTGGATCACGGCACGCGCCTGGCTGTATCGCGAACTGGATCGGAGTTCCACATGAAAGCCGATCGCTGGCAGCAGGTACGCGCAGTGCTCGACGAAGCGATTGCCTTGCCCGCAGATGAGCGTCCGGCCTATTTAGGTAAAACTTGTGAGAATGACACCGAGTTGCGGGCTGAAGTCGATTCCCTTCTTCGCTCGCATGAGCGAGCCGGCAATGAGTTCCTAGCCAATCCAGCGGTTGACCTGCGAAGCTTTGCACCTGAATCATCCAATTACATCGGACACAGAATTGGTGTGTACCAGATCATGGAAAAGATCGGCCACGGCGGCATGGGGGAGGTTTATCGCGCCGTGCGCGCCGACGGTCAATATGACAAGCAAATTGCTATTAAATTAGTGCGCGTTGGATTAGATAGTCCATTCCTGGTAGAACGATTCCGCCACGAACGGCAGATTCTGGCATCGCTCGATCATCCAAACATCGCCCGATTGCATGACGGCGGCACTACCGATAACGGAATCCCTTATTTAGTGATGGAGTTGATCAAGGGCACTCCCATCGATCACTATTGTGATGAACACGATCTTGACATCGCGGAACGGCTACAGCTTTTCACGCAAGTCTGCTCGGCTGTGCAATATGCGCATCAGAGATTGGTGATTCACCGAGACATTAAACCAAGCAACATTCTGGTGACAGAAGATAAAGTTCCCAAATTGCTCGATTTCGGCATTGCCAAGATTGTCGATCCGTTGGGCGGTGTTGAAACAACATTGATGCAGCCGATGACTCCCGAATATGCGAGTCCGGAACAAATTCGCGGAGAACCGATTACAACTGCAACCGATGTTTACTCGCTGGGCGTCGTACTCTACCGGATGCTGACAGGTAAATCTCCTTACCCTGAAACCACGCGCACTCCTCTCGAATTTGCCCGGCTGATCTGCGAAGCCGAACCTACGCGCCCCAGTACTGCTGTCTTACGGCCATGAAGGTAAACACTGCGCAGTATCCGGCCGATAAGCCACTGGGCAACCTTACTAAATTCAATCGCCAGCTGACGGGCGATCTCGACAATATTGTTCTTAAAGCTCTTCGCAAAGAGCCGGAGCGGCGATACACATCAGCGGAACAATTAGCAGAAGACATCCGACGGCACCTGCAAGGCTTGCCTGTCACTGCGACTACGGATTCGGTTTCGTATCGAGTCAGGAAGTTCGTACGCCGCCATCAGGTTGGTGTGGCCGCTACATTTCTTATTGTGGTCGTAATTGCGGGAGGAGTCATTTCGACGGTGCGCGAAGCGCGCATCGCGGAAGCTAATCGCCGTCGAGCGGAAGCGCGATTTAACGACGTTCGCAAGCTGGCAAATTCTTTTCTCTTTGAGTTTGACGACGCGATCAGGAACCTTCCCGGATCTACGCCGGCACGATCGTTAGTGGTGAAGCGGGCCCTGGAATATTTGGACGGGCTTGCTGCTGAGGCGCGCGGGGACCGCTCGCTCCAGATGGAGATCGCCGTCGCCTACCAGAGGGTCGCCGAAGTTCAAGGTAATCCGATGTTCCCAAATTTGGGGGATTCTAAAGGCGCTTTGCAGAGTTCCATGAAGGCGCTGGCGATTCTGGAAACACTGTCCCACTCGGAACCTGAGAACAGCAAGTCCGCCTGGCTCTCGCGGGAACTCACCAGCAAATCAGCGATTTGCTCGATTTTTCAGGTGAAACCGCCGGCGCAGTCGAGCATTCCGGAGAAGCATTGAAGATGTACAAAAGTCTCGCCGGAAGCATGGTAAACGACCCGAAGTTTGAGACAGAACAAGTGATCCAGACCTATCACTATGCAAACCTGTTGAAATTAACTGGTCGCTTGGATGAAGCTGTGACCGAATACAGACAGGCTGTGGAGCTTAGCCAGCGAATGGTCGCCGCCAA
The DNA here is from genome assembly GCA_963792305.1 of uncultured Acidobacteriaceae bacterium. Taxonomy (GTDB): domain Bacteria; phylum Acidobacteriota; class Terriglobia; order Terriglobales; family Acidobacteriaceae; genus CAWBXL01. Next base: position 5,770 of record CAWBXL010000237.1, read on the forward strand.
TCCTTCAAACCAGGAGGGCAAGGTCCATCTGGCGACGAGCCTGGATGGGCTTGGGAATGTTCTTCAAGAGAAGGCGGACACTGCGGGGGCGATCGAGAATCGCCGTAGAGGGTTGGCTATCCGCGAAGAACTGGTCAAGCTTGATCCCAATAACGCGCATTACCGCCGGCAATTGGCCTTTTCTCACCACAACGTGGGGTTGTCACTGGTGGAAGCGGGCGACCTCGCTGCTGCGCTCGTGAACTTCCACACAGAACTCAATTTATTCGAATCGCTCAGTGCCGCCGATCCGAAAGATGTTCAAGGCCGCCGCAACCGGTCTCTTGCGCACAAGCAGATCGGTGATGTGTTAATACGTAACGATGATGTCCGCGGAGCGATGGTGCATTATCGCGCTGCCCTGGATATCGATCGTGACCTGGTCACTGCGGGGCCAGCCACATCTCAAGCGCTACTGGATTTGTCATTCAGCGAGGGCAAACTCGGATCGGCATTAGGAAAGCTCGGCCAGACGCGAGAAGCGTTGGTCAATCTGCGGAATGGGGTAGCGAGGCAGGAATCTCTGGCCGCCAATGATCCACACCACGTCCTCCTCGACAATCATCTGGCGAACAGCTATATGCGCCTCGCCAATTGCCTGATGGACATGGGAAATACAAAAGAAGCGATTGAGTATTATCGAAAGGCTGTAGCCTCGCGGATCACATACTCGGAGAAGAGCCCGAACAGCAGCATGAACCGCGGTGCGCTAGCGGAATGTTATGCGAATCTCGCGAAAGCGCTCGGACCACGAGACAGCGGAGATGCGCTGAAACAATATGGAAACGCCATCGAGTTGCTGGAGCCGCTCACGGTCGCCGACCGGAGTAATGCCCAATATCGCATTGCTCTGGCAGAAGCCCTGTCGGACACGGCGCGGCTCTATGTGCGCATGGCCAGCACAGATTCCTCGACGCGACTCCAATATTGGATAAAAGCCAGATCGTTCTACCAGCGCAGCCAGGACTTGTGGGTGGAGTTGGGCAGAGCGGGTAAACTCCCGGCTTCCCGCAGTCGCTCAATACAGGAAGTGAGCGCCGAACTTGCCCGATGCAATGATTCCTTGGCAAAGCTACAACAGGCCCACTGATTACATTAAGGTTTCCGCAAGATTAAGAAGCAGGATGACCTTCTGCATCCATTTGCTCCATTAGTTTTTTTCGTTTCTTTCTTACGCCACGATAGAACATCGCAGCGATAAAAAGAAAAGGAAGCAAGTAGAACAGTAAGTCCCATCGCCCGAATCCCTGTGGCGTGGCTTCAACTTGCGATAGCACGTCCCCGCTTCCGGCTGAGCTTTGCACGTGGACTCTCACTTTAAAAAAATCCTGCTTATCGAATTCAACCTGTGCGTTGTATTGAACTTCGCCCCGGCCATTGTCGCGTTGCATGGGATATATAACTTCTGGAAGGCGGTTGGTGTTGGGTTGGATTCCAAGATCGATTTTTAGATCGCCGGGAACTGAAGTGCCCGGCATTGGGTCAACCAAAACAAAGAATGTACCGGTTCCAATATCCGGATGCGTCCATACCGCGATTTTGACCGCGCCAATTTGTTTATCAGTAATGATGGGAAAAGGCGGCCCATTGTGGGCCCTTGCGAGCACACTGGACCAGCAGAAAAATATGGACAAGCAAAGAAAACGCAACGAATTTTTATGAGATCCCATGACTATCCGCTTATAAGCATTGCACGCATTTCCATCGGTTGATACAGGAGCCACAATGCCGCTATCGAAATAATCAGGCTCACCGTGCCCCAGGGAATAAAAACCTTCCATGGACGCGTTGGGGAATCTGCTGCGGCAAGGCGATACATAACCAGTAACGAGACAGAAAGACCCAGGCCCAAGAACATCATCTCTATCGGACGCACGAGATGCAGCGGCAAGCCGGTTAACGTCCACATCGGGGCGCCCAGAATCGGCCAGCCTAAACTGGCAACAGCGTTTTGCGAAACAGGAATAAAAGTCAGCAACCCAGAGAAGAAATGGAACCCATAGTGGGCAAGCCACATCCCGAACCCGAGGGGTACCAAGCCATAGGTATAACGCACCGCTGTTGGAACCAGCGGGCGGGATGCCCATTTATTCGTCAGCAATGCCGCCGCTCCGAGAAGGAGCACAGGTTCAATGATCAGAAACGTAGTAAATAGAATGCCCAAGACCGGGGCTTCATGATTCATGTGAAATAAACCTGCGATCCATCTTTCCACCGCATACACAGGACTCACCATGCCGAAAGCATTCAACAACGCGCCGAAGCTGAAGAGGATCGCAAGTGCCGCCAAATCTTTACGGCGGGAAAACACCCCGATTCCTGAGCGATGTGGATCAACAACGAGTTCATCTCCGGGTGTGCGAGAAAGTATTCCTACGTTGTCGTGCGGGCAGGCGTGGACACAGTCCAGACAGAACGTACAATCCATATTTCCAGCTTTGAGCGGCTGAAACAATGCCAGTTCGCAGCCGCGCTGGATGACGACCAGATCGGAATTGGCTTGACGCTGGCCGCGAATGCAGTCCTTGGTGTGGCAACTGTTGCAGACTTCATGATCGCGGACAGCCACTTCCAACGGCGAAAGCAGAGAAGCTGCAAAATTAAATTGCCCGATGGGGCACACAAATTTGCAGAAGACCGCATGCTTGAAAAGGCCGTCGATAATTAACACCGCGGCAAAGTAAGCAACGATCAGCCATGCCGTCAGCCATGGAGAGGCCCACAAATCAAAAAGTTCATAAATAAACAAGATCAAGGCAAAAAGCACGACTGACAACCATTTATTGCGCAAAAGTCGTGGCCAATTAAACCGTGGCGTGATAAAACGCCGTGCCATATTCCGCACCAACATGAATGGACACGCCAAACAAAAAAAGTTCCCTGCGGCAAGAAGAACCAGCACCAGCGCGCCGCGGAAGTGGACCCAGGTGAGCACTGTCGCCAGATTTTTCGGCGAGAGCGACGGCCCTAGTAAGCCATGAAGCACCATCACCACGCTCAGAATCAGCAAGGGAATTTGTAGAAAAGTGCGCGAATGACGCCAGCGTAAAAGGCGCCCCAAGCCGGGGACTCGCAGTAAATCGAAGCTCTCGGAATCAAAAGCAGGATACGAATTGGAAACCGGACTAGACAATTCCCCTAATTTGCCTGAACACCACTGACGTTAATTTGAGGTTCGAGCTTTCGCCCGTCCGCAAGTATGACATGCGCGAGCACCACCCAGTCGCCAGGCATGTTGAGTTGCAAGGCACCCTGATAGCGTCCTGCTTCGATTTCCTTGGCTTCTCCCATCACAGGAGCCATGCCGGGATGGGACATGTCGCCTTCCAATTGAATGTGCGCACCAGAGATAGGCGTAGTGGAAAACTCGCTGATCTTCAGCGTAATTGTTACCGGCCCCACCCGCACCGGTTGTGGAGAAACTTCTGAATTGATCACAACCGGGCCCGAAGAAGCTGGCTTGTGGCATCCCACAAAAAATAAACACACGGCTGCAAAAGTTAAACGCCACCCTGAATGAAGATTCGCTCGTCCAGGATGGCGTTGATTTAATTTCAAAACTATTTCTTCTAGGCCGCTTTCTGCACAGCCTTGGTCGTTGGATGCCACTCACAAGTGCAATTCACCGATGATTCACCCGCTGGCGGGAACATGTGATAGTACATGCCAATCACCATGGGAACAAACACAACCGCGTTGTAAAACAAATGCAATTCAACGCGCGGGAAGACCAATTGCAGGAAGCTCACAGGCACTGGGGAATTAAACCAGTTGTGATGTGTAAGCCATTGGTATTGCAGAATGGCATGCTCGATGTGGTGCCAGAACTGAATTACCAGCGAAACTGTCCACCACTTGCGCGCGGTGCCGGTAAAACCTTTGCGCAATACCCAGATTCCGATCAGCATTATCAGGGCATAGCCGTAGTGCAGGATTTCCGTCTTGAACATCCACGGGTAAAAATATCCCAGAATTCCTAGGGACTTCGGGCGAGGCCAATGCAGTACCCAAATTTGATAGGCCTGAACAATGTGCTCAGCCCAGTGGCCCAAGACTATGACCATGAAAATCTGAAGGGCACGCTCATGCCATTTGCTGTTGAGCTTGTCGTAGAAGCTCTGTTTTCCCTCTGATACCCAAGCGCCGTGGACGCCTGCTGCTGTTGCCATAAGGTCCTCTCCCACAGAGAATTACAACGAAAAATGAACGGCCAGTAGCATCCCACCCATGACTTGCAGGGTCAATAGTAGATTCATACTACTTCCGCTTAAATCATTGATTCCAATGCTATTCGTTAGAAGTTGTACACCGTCATCAAGTACGGATAGTTATATGCCTGCCCGGGAGTTGTGTTCTTCAGGAACGTTCCCGCGAATAGCTTGCCGTAGCCACCTGAGAGCTGTAGACGCGAATTAAAGTTGTAGCTGGAAATGATGTCGAAGCCCTGGCCAACGAACGTCCCTGCCGTTCCTGCGGGATTTCGAGCGATAACGGCTCCAGTGCCGCCATTGTAGAGGGCGTCATGCGGATCGGCCAGCCAATAGGCGTTATAACGGGCTGTGGCCATCCATTTTTTATTCAGCTTGAACTCCACGCCGCTACGGTTGTGATGCATGTTCTGCCAACCCACTTGGTCGGTCAGACCATATTTGTCGTGGCCGGAGGGATACATCATGTCAAATGTCCCCTTTTTGTTGTCGGTGGGATTCTTGTCGCCGCTGGCGTAGTTGTATTCAGAAAAAAGGCGCGGCGTGAAACGGACTTTGGGAATCGTATACCCCACGACCCAGTGTCCGGCCCAGGCGGAAACATCTTCGACTCCAATGGAACCATGCTCGCCGACCATTTCCGTTCCATAGTCAAAACCCTTAGAAAATTTCCCCACCCAGCGGACGCCATACGCGCCGTAATTCATGATTCCGGGCTGAGCTAGTTCCGTACGTAGCCCGGCTTGCCGGCGCCACAGGAAATACGGCTCAAATGTAGCCTTGGGAATCAATTTTTTGAAGCTGCTATAGACACCATAGAGATTGTTGCCTGGCTTGCTCCAGTCAAACTCATCTTGATTGATGGGGACAACAGTGGCCGCGAAGCCATCGACACGATATCCGCTGCCTACGTATGAAGTACGGAAACCATCAAAGGAACGAGCAGTATTCGCCCACGGAGAGAGACCCAAGATGCGGCCTTCGCCGAAATCCAACTCCTGGCGGCCGAAGCGAAAACCAACATTCTGCTTTTCAATATCTCCGAGCTCTACATATCCCTGGCGCAGATCCATTGTGTCGCGGAAAGGCGCTCCAGCCGGGAGAGACTTCTTCCATGGGGCATGCGAGTCCATCGATTGGGCATAAAACTTTAACCACGGCGTCGGTTGGACCTTCACGTTGAGCCACAAACGGGTAAGCAGGTAGGCATCTTCGTTCGCGGGATTGAAGCTGCCATCCGTATATCCTTCCAAACGAAGACGGAACTGGCCGCCAAACTGTATCCACTTCGGCAACGCGTGATTCAAACCATCAAGCGGCGACATGGCAGGAGGCTCAGCTTTAGGCGCTGGTTGTGCTTCAGGTTTTGGTGCAGCCGCTGGGGCGGCAGCTGACGACGCAGCCATCTGCTGCTGTTGGGCCAACATCGTGCCGCATAAAAACGCTAACGCCAAGATGATCTGAGTTGCACACAGTTTCATTAGGACTCCGGAGTTCGCCGACGATTTTCTTATGGTTTTTCCCGAGGCAATGCCTGGGCAGTCGTGCACCAAAATTGTCGAAAACTGTAAAGGGTTAGAAAGGAGCAAACAATAGTAGGAAAATACTAGTCGTGGGGTGATGTTAAGCAATTTTTAATAGTAAGCATTATGGTTTTGCAGATAGTTTTGGGTTGACAAATGGCAATGGCACAGCAGACACCAAGCCTTTGCCTTCCTGCACTGTGATGTATTGATTCGGCTTCACGTTGGGGATGGATTCTTTCTGACCGCTCGGCCAGACGATTTCTAAACGTACGCTGTTGTCGCTTCCCGGTTTTCCTAAACCAAACGTGAGCGGCAACTCGCTTTGCGATAAGTAACTCGACCCTGTTTTCACCATGCGGGTCAAACTTTCTCCCTTTTTAGTGATTACAGTGACTTTAGCCCCGATCCCGTCACGATTCGATTTTGTTCCTACCGTCTTTACCCGCAGAACGTCGTTTTGGTTTCCGTTGTCGTTGCGTAGTAAGCGCGTGGGACCGTGGTTGGCGGTGATCAATAAATCCAGATCGCCGTCGTTATCATAATCTCCATAGGCCCCGCCGCGCCCTACGATTGGCTGCTGCAACGCTTTTCCCAACTTTGCAGTCACTTCTTCGAATTTATTGTTCCCCAAATTGCGGAACAAGTGCGGTGGTTGCGCATACTTCACGGTTGGCTGCACAACATTGATGTCGTCAGAAACATGCCCATTAGCGGCGAAAATATCAAGCTTTCCATCAAGATCATAATCAAAGAAGAAGCACCCGAAGGTGAGCGATTGTAGCGACATCCGACTGATACCCGAGGACGGGGCGACATCGGTGAAGAGTCCGGAACCGTCGTTGTGATAGAGCGCCATGCCTTCGTTGGTGAAATTACCCAGTACCAGACTTTCACGGCCGGAGTTGTCATAGTCGGCCGCGTCTGTTCCCATGCCGGCGCGCGCGGTACCGGCTTCACCGAAAGCTATGCCTGCGCCGACTGCTACATCGGTGAAAGTCCCGTTGTGATTGTTGTGGTAGAGCTTGTTGGGCTCGGTATCGTTGGCGACGAACAGATCGAGCCAGCCATCATTGTCGTAATCGAGAAGCGCAATTCCCAGCGCTTTGCTAGTGGGATCGTTGAGGCCGGCTTTTTGGGTTACGTTCTCAAAAATTCCGTTGCCTTTGTTGTGATACAGAGTTGAGCTTTGGCCTTTGTAGGCTTGGGGTGTGCAGTACGATTTATTTTTCCCGTCAAGCGAGCAGTACTGATCTTTGGCAATGGACCACTCCACATAGTTGGCGACAAACAGATCGAGCTTGCCGTCGTTGTCATAGTCAAACCAGACGGCACTCGTGGAGAATCCTCCGTTGCCGACCTCCGCCTTCGCGGTGACATCGGCAAACTTTCCGTTGCCCAAGTTGTGAAACAGACGATTGCCACCAACTCCGGTGATGTAGATATCTTCGTAACCGTCGTTGTCGTAATCGGCTACTGCGCAGCCCAGTCCGTACATTTCGACCGTCAGACCAGCTTGCTTCGTCACCTCGGTAAAGGTGCCATCGTGGTTGTTGTGATAGAGCGCCGAGTAGGACTTCCCTGTTTTGTGCTCTGGCCAGTCCATCGAATTGATAATCAGAATGTCCTGCCAGCCGTCGTTGTCGTAGTCGAGGAAGCACGCACCATTGCCCATAGTTTCCGGCAGATATTTTTTCCCGAAGGCCCCGGTGTTGTGTTTGAAATGAATTCCGGCTTGCTCGGTCGCATCGGTGAACTGAATCGGGCCGGAAGAACGCGTCGCGAGTTGCGGTGTGTTTGATGACATCGTAGACGCAGGCTCGGTATTTACAGAGGGTGTTGGTGCTGGCGGGGCTGGTTGCGCAGCGATTTGTTCTGAGTGAGCCGGCGGCTTGGATTTACATCCTGCGAGCTGTAACGCAATGAACAGTACACTCCATGTGATCCAGCTCTTTTTCATTGATAAATATCCTAGACAGTTGCGTTTGTAGCATGTGCGCGGCGAGAGTCCAGCCACATCTCAATCAGCAATGCACTTGGTCCGACCAGGAAGAGCGCATAAAAAGGTGCATACACGCTTTGGTACAACCGCAATAACATTTCAACTATGGCAACAATAAATACGACAATGCACTGACCTTTCTTGGAGCGCACGGTAGTTTTTGGATCAGTAATCATAAAAAAGATGAAGAGCTGATACATAGGGCCCGTGATGGGCGCGACTTCGGCCTGCCAGGGCTGGTGCAGGACCGCGCTGCGCAGAAAAGCAAACGCGATAAATGAAAGAACATATGTAGCTGTAATGTGGAAGCGATGCACGCGGTAAATGATGGCCGCTCCAAGGACCCAGATCACCAGCATGGGCCAGACATTATTTCCCCATTGGATACTCAAGGTAGCTACAGTCTCGGGCGCTAAAAACACAAGCACGGAAATGCCGAAGTTGGACGGATTCCAAAGATGCCGTCCCTTGATCCGCAAAACGTACTTCGACATGATCGAAATTAACGCACACAAGGCATAGGGCCAGTACGCGGGCGAACGCACGAGAATGCCTACGCTGATTCCTGAAATATAAGCGCTGGCGGGATGCATCCACTTGCGATAAAAAAATCGCCCCAGAATCAATTCGGCTGCAATCGCGGTAATGATTGCCAGCAAAGTCTTTTTGTAGCTTTCAAGGATTCCGAAGGAGAGTTGTCCGGCCAGAAGAATACAGCTGATCAGGATTGGCGCCAGGTAGCGGTTTTCCGGACTAAAGAAACCGACCTTCTTTTTCGGTGCGGCCGGTTGTGGTGTAGACGCGATTGGCGTTGCCAGCTGGCTCATGCCGGTTCCTTCACCTTATGCAACTGGTTTGGAACAGGATTGTCAATAGTCTGAGTCTTGCCCGAGGGCCAATGGATGACCGCTTTCTCAATCTTGGGATTTCTGCCCAGCCCGAAATGCAGCTGTCTTTGATTTTGCGAACAGAAGCCGCTGCCGCCAGAAACTACCTGCACTTGCTGCTGACCATCCCAATAGAGTTCTATCTGCGCGCCAATCGCGCTGCGATTGCTTTTCGTACCCTCAAGATCAAATTCAATCCATTGGTTTTCAGGAGTGACCGTGTTTTTGTAGAGCAACAGCGGGCCTCTTTGATTTGCGACCACCATGTCAAGAACACCGCGATGCCACAGGTCAACAAAAGCGATCGAGCGCCCGTCGTAAGTATCTGTCACTCCGACGGCTTGCGCTACATCAACAAACTTCCCTGTACCGTCATTCAACCAGACTTTCTTGTGTTGATATCCGGAGAGGCTGCGGCCTTCCATCGGCGGCCAGTTTTTAGCGTCGCCGATAATGGTGGAATTGCCTCCGGCAATTTTAGAAAAGTCGTACCAGTAATTCTTGTTGTGGTCTAGAGAGACGTATCCGTTGGCTACGTAGAGATCGAGCGTGCCGTCATTATTCAGATCGCCGAATTGTCCGCCGAAGCTCCAGCCACCTAGTTCTACTCCCATATCGCGGGCCAGATTTTCATACTGAATTGTATTCCCGCTAGTCCCCTCTTTCGGCACCCACAGATTATTTCCCTGAATCAGCACGCCGTCTTCAGAAATATTGGAGACATACACGGCGAAGCTGCCGCGGTTGAAGACGTCTCCAAAAGCTACGTTCATTCCGCTCTTGGGGGCAAAGCCTACGCCGGTTTGCTGCCCGACTTCGTGAAATTGCTTGCCATCGTTGAAATAGAGTTCTGACACACCGTAATCATTAGCAATGAAAAGATCGGGATGGCCGGTACCGCGGAGATCAGCGGCGGAAGCCGCCAATGCCCAGCGGCGGCTGTCGATCCCCGTTTTCCCGGTAACATCTTCGAATTTTCCGTTGCCTAGATTGTGTAATAGATATTTGCGACCGCCGTTTTTGGCATACTCAAAACTCTCCGGCATGATTTGTGTAGTCTTGAGATGCCAGAGATCTATGTCTTCGGAGTAGTAACCGCCGATGAAGAGATCGAGTAAGCCGTCGCCGTCATAATCAAGCCAGACAGCTGTATTCGCATTCAGCCACCGCGGCAATCCTGCTGCTTCGGTCACGCGTGTGAAACCTTTACCCTGATCGTTGTGGTAAAGCTCCGGCTTCCCCCATTTGTAGAGGAATAAATCTTCGTACCCATCATTGTCGTAGTCACCCCAGACGGCCCCCATGGAAACTCCGGTGCCGGGCTGGTTCACATCCGCGATCCCCAACTCTGCTGCTACATCTTTAAATGTGCCGTCACCCTGGTTGCGATAAAGAGCATTCTTGCTTCCCTCGCCACTGTTGGTGACGTAGATATCCGGCCAGCCATCCCGATCGAAATCCACGATAGACACCGCTGCCCCCATGGATGCAACCTGCGGCATGATGTGATCCAACTGGTGGTCGAGGGTAGGGCCTTGATGAACAAAATTAATGCCTGCCGCATGGGAAACTTCCTGGAAATAAAAACCGTGGCGGGCCAGCGCGGCCTTAGTATCAACGTTTGCTTCGCTAGATTCTCGGGCAGACCAGCGTTTAATGAGCCAGGGGCCGAGCACCAGAGCAAAGAAAATTACTGCGAGAATAATTCTTGCCAGCGGGCCCCGGTTCATTTTTGTGCGTCACTTCTCAAAGAATTCCTGAACACGTCGGGTGTTATGTAGCGGGTGTGATAAGTCTGCCAGTCTTCCGGATGATGACGGTAGGTCCACTCATCTTCGAGGCGCCCGGGCTTCGTATTGGAGAGATCGTAGATATCTTTGCCATGATAAGGCAATGGAAGCACCGTCTTGGAGAAGGTTGAGTTGTAATCCCCATCTTTGATCCAGCCATCGCCGGTGATGACAAAATCCCGCAGCCAACCGGACGGAGGCGCCGCTTGCTCGTCGAACCGCAGCGACATTTCGTCTCCTGAATTCACAATCACGTAACGATCGTCCACATTTTGCAGGAGTTCTTTCACATCTCCATAGCGCGTGTAATATCCGATCAAATCACGCCAACGCTGCTTGGAACCCTCCAGATGATTATAGTCCGGCACTTCGGGCGCTCCGCTGTCAGGACGATGGACTACCGAGTAGCCGCGATAATGCAGATCTGCGTACGACGGAAGCATGCGCGTGGTTTTCACTGGAGCATCAGGCATGCCACGGGCCCAAGTGATCGCGTCCCAGAAGATTTCCAGAGTGGTACGAATTCGCACCCGCTTGGGTGTATTGCGATGGAAAATATTTGTCAGATCGAAAACTACTGTTTTCTTTCGCCCCGCCGGGAAACCCAGATTAGCTTGAGCTGTTGTCCAACCGCCATGCCCATCCGGTACTTCAATACTCATCCCCTTCGCCTGCCAACGGTGTCCCTGAGTGATAGCTACGTTGATGGAAGAATCCGTATCGTGGATCGATCCTTGACCAATCAGGTACAACGGGCCGTCATCCGGCACATCATTACCCAGATCAATTTCAACGTAGTGATCACGAGTTACACCTTGATATTGCCCTTTGCCAAAATTTTCCAATGCCCTGCCGTCCAGAGTACTGAGAATGTCCGTCACATCATTGCCATAATCGTCGGTGGCATGGGCGATTTTGTGCGGCGTTTCCACTACCGTGAAACCGGGCTTCTGCGGCGGGATTACGAATCGCTCATCCACAAAAATTTCAGTGCCGGGAGGATGGTCTACGGCCATGAGGGCCAAATTATCGTAGTAATAAGTTTCCCACAGCTCTGCGCCGATGCGGATATCGTAATAACCGTCATGTGGTACCAGTTGATCGCGCCCGATCTTGTACCACTCGACCGTGGTGGCCACGCGCGCTGCGCCGAGAGTGTTGATACGCAGGCCAATTGCCGCTCCCCAGGGCACCGCATCCTTCACAAATTCCATTTCTTTGCCGTTGTACGCGAATAGGAATGGGCAGGAAGCCTTCAAGCGTTGTTCGACGGTAACATCCTGGTCAGCCTTTGCGGCGAACTCCGCCCGCATAGTTCCATTCGGCCAGACTACGCGAACCACATCAGAACTAGTTTGTTCACCCAATCCGAAGTGAAGTTGCGGGCCGGTAATGGTCTGTTTTTGCACCAACAAACCCGAACGAATTTCGATTTCACCGCCCACACCGAACGGGTTGATGCGTTGATCGCCGACTGACTGCACACCGTGCGGACGAACAATCTGCCAATGATATTTCTTGGAACTGTAATTAATGCCTTGAATCGGTAGCCCGTCAACATCAAGTCCGACAAAATCAAGCCGGCCATCACCGTTCACATCCACCGCACCGGCCACCTGAGCCGGACCTGTGATAGTACGCAGTGGAACAAAATTGCCGGATTCATCGCCAAGCCAGATCAAAGCGCCCGGAGCATGTTTATCGGAAGCAAGCGGCGACAAGATCAGATCGAGTGCTCCGTTATTGTCTAAATCGGCGACGTGGAGCCGCACTTCATTTGCCAGATAGGTCGCAGGGTCTGGCACACCGGCAATCTCAGCAACATCCCAGTCCTTTTCGTTTTTATCGGATAACCGCACGATGCGGCCGTCGGCCTGGACCGCCAAAAGGTCCATAACACCATCGTTATTTACGTCTGCGGTTGCGATTGCTTTGACTGCCGGAAAATTCGCCGGCAAAGATCGCTCACGAAACTGTCCCAACCGTTCGTTGCTGAAAACATGCAGTTTGCCCGAACCATCTATTAAAGCAGCATCGGGATCACCGTCGCCATCGAGGTCTGCCCAGGCAAATTGCTGCAAACCGGAAATGCCAGTGAAAGGATGAACCGCAGTAAAGGTATCGTCACCGTTGTTTCGGAGGACAGTCAGCTCACCGGTTTTTGTACCGAGAACAATATCGAGGTCGCCATCCGCCTCCATGTCCACAGCCCAGGCTCCAGTGTAACTGGCGTTCACCACAGACTTCGGCAGTGTGCTTTTTGCGGTTACGTCTGTGAATGCACCGGGACTGTCCTGGCGAAGCAGGCGAACGCCACCCGCTCCTGTCAGCACTAAGTCATTTTTAAAATCGTAGTTGAAATCGAGTGGTGTAATGCCTTCTGGACTCGGAGCCACATGGGTTGGGCCGCCGGGGAATGGGATGCTTGCCCCACTGGATAAACGTAGCTGCCGGCCATTTGCTACTGCAATGGTTGGCGCTCCTGCACTGCCTAACGGGATGGCTCCAATCCAACTCCAGCCATTCCCTAAATTCGTGATTTGTTCAGTTGAAAAAAAGAGGGTTGTATCCGCCGGCGCAGGTTTGAAAACTGGAGTTTCCAACGCCAGAAAATGAGTGAACGGCTGAGCTTCTTCTCCGGGAGGAGCTTTGATCACCGCCAGGCTTTGGCGATAGTCGGGGACGCGCATCAACACGTTGCGCAAAAAAGTTGTTCTGGTGGCGGCGGCACGCAAATCGCCGCTACTGGCTGCGGCCTGTAACGCGCTCACTTGTTGCTGCACTTCTGGTGGCCACGTATTTGAGTGCGTACCGATTTTTGCGATCACTGACTTCAGCGTGCCAGCTTCGCCACGTTTTGCGGCGATCCGTCCCAACTCAAGCAGCGCCGCCAGATTGTCTGGCTGGGCCGCGAGAATTTTCTGGATCACCGATTCGAACTCGGCTTCGCTTTTCTCCCCGCCTTGCCGTTCGACTTCCTGTGCCAGCTGATAAGCTGCCCGCAAATTTTGTGAGTTCAGGTCGACTGCTTGTCGCAAATCAGCAATCGCTGCACTGGAGTTGCCGCGGTTGCTTTCCAGAATCCCCATCAAGTAATAAATCTGGTCATTTTTTGAAGCCAGTTCGCGCGCGTGTTGCAGCCGGGGCATAGCCAGGTCGTAATTTCGCTGGCGCAATGCCAATACTCCCCAGTTTGCCCAACCCGTCGGCTCATCGGGCACAATACGGGTCAATTCCGAAAGTTTGTCCTCAGCATAAACATCATGGCCGACTTGCAATGCTGCCAGACCTATATAAAAAGAAGAGACGGCATCGTTATATGCCTTGGAGTTTTTTTCAGGCAGTTTGGGCTTAGAGCTGCATGCGGAGGTCACGAGCAAATATCCGACCAAGATTAGGCTTAGGATGTGCTTTGAGGACATGGATATTGGCAATGTGCAAATCGACTTGGACAAGGAATCTACTAGATCACTGATATGTAAACAGTGTCAATCCTCTATTCATATAACTACCGTAGAATGCGTGCCATGACGACCGGATTACCGGATGAAAGTGAATTATTCCTGAAGTTTCCAAAAGATTTTCTGTGGGGCATTTCCACCGCTGCGCACCAGGTTGAGGGCGGAAACGACAATCAGTGGTCGGACTGGGAAAAAGCGGGACACATTCGATCGCATGATCAATGTGGGAATGCCTGTAATTGGTGGAACTGCACCGATGTCGATTTCGATTTAGCGCAGAGTTTGGGAATCAATTCACTGCGGTTATCGGTGGAGTGGAGCCGGATCGAGCCGCAGGAGAATTGTTTTTCTGAGAGCGCACTGCAACGCTATCGTCAGATGCTCGTGGACCTGCATAAACGCGGTATTCAGCCGGTGATCAGCCTGCATCACTTCACCAATCCACGCTGGTTTGAACAAAAAGGGGCTTTTCTTAGTACGGAAGCGACCGGACTTTTTGAGCGATTCACACGTCGCGTGGTCGGCGCGCTGGGAGACCTTTGCCAGCTTTGGATCACTTTCAACGAACCCAATGTTTACGCAACCCTCGGCTATGTGACGGGAGAATTTCCCCCTGGACAACTTGGTAGAATTGATCGGGCATTGCGGGTTATGTCAGCCATGGCACGGGCGCATGCTCGGGCCTATCGCGTGATCCATGAACTTCAGCCGGAAGCACAAGTAGGATGGGCCCAGCACTACATCGTGTTTCACCCAGTGCGGAGTGGGTTGGACCGTTTGGTTGCGGGAGCGCAAGGCCTGATTTTCAATGAAGGCTTTTTTCAGTTGATCGAGCGCGGTAGCTTTAAGTTTCCTTTCAATCTTGTCGGAGGCAATGCCCCGGAGGCCAAAGGCGCGTGCGATTTCGTCGGCCTGAATGTTTACAACCGTTTTCACGTGGATTTTGATCTTAAGTCCGCAGGCCAGTTGTTTGGCCGTGTTTATGTTCCTGCGGATGCGCCTCAGGGTGACAGTGGAGTCGAAAAACCTTACGGTGAAGCTTTCCCGGGAGCAGTGCGCGCAGCGGTGGAACGTGCAGCACGGTTCCGCAAGCCGATTTACATCATGGAAAATGGCGTGCCCGATGCCACGGATCGCCTGCGGCCATGGCTCATTGTGAATGCGCTCAAAGAACTTCACTCACTTACTCAGGAAGGACACGACATTCGCGGATATTTTCACTGGACCCTTACCGATAACTTTGAATGGGCGGAGGGTTGGTGGCTTCGGTTCGGCTTAATTGCACTGGATCCGAAGACACAACAGAGAACTATGCGCAGTAGTGGTCACTTATTCAAGCAAATCGTGCAGGATAATGGACTCAGGAAAGAACTGATGGAGAAATACTCGGAGGCACCGCCGCAGAAATAGCCTGTCCCGCAATATCAATATTATTTTTGCGTTGCAACACGATATCCAGAATGCCCGGGACCTCAAACAACGCCCGGTTGGAATACTTTTCCGCATTGCGGCGGAATTCCACAAAGGTGTTGGGTTCAAGCAGCTGTTCTACGCCGGTGGCGATCTCGTGGAAACTGCTGAGCACAACCCCCATGTGCTGTTCTTCCAGCCATTCGGTGTTATAGCGTTCCTGCGGCATGGTACGCACGTTTCGCTCGACGATCACCGGTAGATGAAACTGTAGGGCTTCGCTAATGGTGCCGGGACCGGGTTTGCCGATAAGGAAATCAGCCAGCGCCATGTAGTAGTCAACCTTAGTGGTGAATCCTTCCACCAGAATTCGCTTCTTCAAATTGAGCGCTTTGAGATCACGCAAAATGGTCTGGCTGTGGCCGCAGAGCATGATGAGTTGGAGTGGAGCCTGGCTTTCATCAAGGCGTTTGGCAATCTCCACCATCGCCGGGGAACCGTGGCCTCCGAATAAGACAACCCCGGTCGGGACATCGGGTAATAGCCCGAGTTTCGCTCGCTCTTTAACTCGATCCACATCAGGCTTTTGGTAGAACTTCGGCTTTAGGATCATGCCCGAAACGTCAAAAATACTGCCAGGCGAGTGGCCCATTTCAACGGCCTGTTTATGGGCCCGTTCGGTGCCACAGATGAGATATTCCGACTCCTGTTCCATCCAAAAATGCGGCGGATAATCGGCGAAGTCGGTGAGTAAAGTAACGAAGGGCACGCCCGGCATGGCCAGCTTCATACTTTCTGCAATTGCCCGGTTGAAATGAGGGATGACGGAAAGCACCAAATCAGTGGGATGAAGCAGCCAATAGCCGCGAAACATTTTTACGATGCGCTTGTGCCGCATCCTTATGACCCGCTGAAGAATTCGCAATAGCGGTGGAGAGAGGCGCGTCCAACCTTTACGCAGAATCAGATTGTATCCGTCCTGTATGCGCAAACCAGTGAGGCCGCGAACGAAATCGATGGAATCGAGCAGCTCCTGTACATTAAGGAGGTGGACATTCCAACCATGGTCTTGCAGAGTGGTCTTCAGAGCTTCGGAGGCGTTGCGATGGCCTCCACCGGCGTCAAAAAACAGGATGGTGATTCTGCGCATGCTTTGGCGCTGGCGCCGTACACGGCGCGTCATAACTCCTTCATAGGATAGTGAAAACTCCGTGAATTTTGCATGAATTTCATCACGGTGGCCACCTCCCTTACAATGGCAGCACAGGATTCGGATTGGCAAAGATTCTCATCTCAGCCGGTGAAGCCTCCGGCGAAATGTATGGCGCGCAGCTCATAGAAGCCTTGCGCCGCCGCGATTCCTCCCTTGAATTCTTCGGTGCAGGCGGAGACCGCATGCGCGCCGCGGGATGTAAGACCGTAGTGGATGCCAAAGACCTTTCTGTGGTGGGCATCACAGAAATTGTCAGTCACCTCCCGAAAATCTGGGGATTGTTCAATCAACTCATCAGTGAAGCCGAAGCGCAGTCGCCGGAATTGGCCATTGTGATTGATTCCCCCGCCTTCAACTGGCGCGTTGCTCGGGAGATGCGTAAGCGCGACGTTCCCGTGGTGTATTACGTCTGTCCACAATTTTGGGCGTGGCGGCAGGGGCGCGTGCGTCTGCTAAAAAAATATGTCACCAAGGCGTTAGTGATTTTCCCGTTTGAAGAAAAATTTTACCGGGATCGAGGCGTGGACACGATGTTTGTGGGACATCCACTGGCTGATCTCGCACGACCCTCGATTTCGCGCCAAGATTATGCTGATGCCCATCTATTGGACGCGGCCAAAAACTGGATTACCTTGATGCCGGGCAGCCGTATGAAAGAAGTAAGCATGAATTTGCCCACCATGCTGGAGGCAGCAGAAGAGCTCGGGCCAAGTTATGAATTTTTGCTTCCAGTTGCGCCCACGCTCGATCGGAGTTTTGTCCAGAAATTGATTGGAAAAACCACGATTAATTTAGTTCCTGATGCCTTGCCCGCATTGGCGCACTCCCGCGCGGGAATTATCGCAAGCGGCACCGCAACGGTGGAAGCAGCCTTGATGGATACCCCGTTCGTCATGGTGTATCGCGTATCGCCGTTGACATACTTTCTAGGAAAGTCGCGGGTAAAAGTTCCTTATTTCGCCATGGTGAACCTCATAGCCGGGGAAAAAATCGTACCGGAGTTGGTCCAGCACGACTTTACCGCCGCCAATATCACTACCCAGCTAGGCGAAATTCTCCCCGATGGATCTGGCCGCGACCGCATGTTGCGAGGGCTGGCTGGGGTGCGTGCACGGCTTCGCGGACATGCTCTGAATAACATTCCCGCAGCGGAACGAGCGGCTGGAGCAATTTGTGCATTACTGAAAAATGAGGACGCCGATGCCAATCTTTAGCATCTTTTTGGGCTTTCTAGCGCCCTGACTCTTGTCCCACAGCATCTTTTGCGTAACAATCGTCATCATAGGAATTTAGAGGCACAATATCAGGAGACCGTTTTTAATGTTCTTTCACAGCGGGTGTAAGCGTAAGACCGTTGTCCCAATCCTGGGATTTCTCCTTCTTTTTGCCTCAATACCTGGTTGGGCCGCAGCCGAGAAGATGCGGCTGCGCGTCAGCAACTATCAGATTGACGCCGAACTTTCTCCTCACCTCCACAAGATTACGGCCAAAGCCAAGGTAGACTTCACTGCTTTAGAAGACCTGACTTATGCAACTTTCGAACTCCACAACGGTCTGCGCCTGACCAAAGTGACCGATAGTGCCGGAAAAACTCTGAATGCTGAACGCGTAACCCAGGATTCCACTGTCCGCGTCAATCTTCCGGCTGGCTTAACCAAAGACACTGCGACTAGCTTGATCTTCGAATATGAGGGCCAACTGGATTCCGTGGATGATAGTCCGGTTCAGGGACTGAAGCTCGCTTCCGTCAACGATGACACCAGTTATTTGCTCTATTCTGCCCGGTGGTTTCCGGTAAATGCTTATGGCATCAACCGCTTTACCGCAACCATCAACATCACCTTGCCCGCGCACATGATCGCGATCGGCAGTGGTAAGGAAACCGAAACCAATAATCCCCCACCCAAGAAAGCTGTGGCGGGTGCATTGCCGACCAAGACTTATAGCTTTGTATGGGACACACCGAGTTTTCCGGGGACCATCATTGCTGGAGTGTTCCAGGAATACAAAAGCAATGAAGCCGGACTTGATCTGCATATTCTGTTTAAGCCGCTGCATCAGAAGTTAGCGCAAGCCTATGCAGAAACTGCGGTCAAAGAATTTACTTACTACGTGACGTTGTACGGCCCCATTCCCAATACCAACTTACGGGTAGTTGAGATACCGGATGACACAGTGCCTTCGGCCTGGGCCCCGGGCATCGCAGCCATTGCCAGCCGCGCCGTGACCGAACGTGTGAACTACCGTCTGCTCGCCAATACCATCGCTCATCAGTGGTGGGGTGTTGATGTGAGTCCGGCATCCCGAGATGACTGGTGGCTGGAAGACGGGTTCGCTCGTTATTCAGAAGCGCGATATATCGAAAGTGCCGCAGGAGCTGCCGGTTTGGAGGAAGCGGTAAAAGATATGTCGGTTGGCGCTCTTGCATACGATACCGTGCCGCTCTCTAGCGCCGGCAAGCTTCCGATTTTCTCTCCTGAGTTTCAGTCGCTGGTGACGGACAAAGGAGCAATGATCCTGCACATGTTGCGCTGGGTACTGGGCGACCAAAAGTTTGATGTGGCCATGCGCACGATGGCGACCAAGTACGCCGGTCAGTCCGCGTCACTGGACGACTTCCGCGCGATTGCTGAAGAGCAATATGGGGACAAGCTGACCTGGTTCTTCTCGCAATGGCTGGACTCCACTGGCGCCCCCGAATTCAAGTCCAAGTACACGGTTTATCGCTTGGGAAATAACAAAGGGTTCCGCGTTGTTGGCCAGATTTCGCAGGACCTCGATCTGTTCCGCATGCCAGTAACTTTGCGTATTGATACCGACGGCAAAACAGAAGAAAAGAAAGTTGACGTTGTCGGCACGAACTCCGCATTCTCGATTGAAACGTTTGGCAGACCACGCCGCATTGTGGTGGACCCTGACCATCGCGTGCTGACAAATTCTCCGGAGATCAAAATACGCGCCTCGATCCAGCGAGGACAGTCCCTTGTGCAGCAAGGCGACCTGGCGGGAGCGCTGGCAGAATTCAATAAGGCTCTGGATGAGAACAAGAACAGTTCCCTCGCTCACTACCGTGTGGCTGAAGTGTTCTTTCTGCAACGTAATTATCAGGCATCGGCCAATGCCTATCGTGACTCACTCAACGGAGATGGAGAACCTCGCTGGACAGAGGTTTGGAGCCACATTCAGTTGGGCAAGATTTTCGATGTGACTGGTCAACGCGAGAGGGCTACCAACGAGTATCGGCAGGCACTACAGACCAACGACAATACTCAAGGCGCGCTGGACGAGGCGCGGAAGTACTTACAGAAAGCTTACGAGATAGCCAAACCGGCCAATGGTAACTGAGCGCTGGCCAATCGGCTGACTAGCCAGCGACTCAGATGCGATTACTTTTTCAATTCAATCTGAATTTCCTGAAGTTCAGTAGTCCCGATATTCTCTGCCATATGGGTGGTAGCTTCACTCCAGCTTGAAGATCCAGCCTTAACCTCGCGTTCCTGTGTTTTGCCATCCGGAAGCGTGATCTTAACCTTAGCATCGGACAGATAGTAAGCAACATTATGCGGATGCGAGTGCATAGGCGCCTTCTGCCCAGGCTTCATGACAACTTTGAGCACACGCACCTGATCATTCTCGAGCAATACCGTATGGCTCTCGGACGCAACTTTCATCACATCCTGCGCATAAATGATTCCAGCCACGAATAGTAAAACAGCCGCAGATATGCCAATCAGCGTTTTCCCAAAGGCTTTCATTGTTTCTCTCCTGATTTCAGTTAAGCGGATTTGTTAGTAAGCCCAGCGCAACAATGTAGCACCTGCGGTGAAACCAGCGCCGACTGATGCCAATAAAACCAGGCCTCCCTTCTTCAGTTTGCCCTGTTCAAGCGCAGTCTGCATCGCCAGCGGAATCGTCGCGGCTGTGGTGTTGCCGTAGCGGTCTATGTTGATGATGGTGGTCTCAGGACGGAGCCCGAGCCGTTCCCCAGTCGCATTGATGATCCGCAGATTGGCCTGGTGAGGGACAAATACATCTACATCACTACCCTTGAAGCCGTTACGCTCAAGCAGTTTTTCGCATAACTCCGCCATTTTGCGCACGGCATATTTAAATACGGCCTGTCCGTCCTGATGGACAAAGTGCATTTTCTGATCAACTGTTTCGTGATTCGAGGGATGTAAACTCCCGCCGCCGGGCATGTAGAGTGAACATCCGCCCGAGCCGTCCACTTCGTGGACAAAATCAATAATCCCTTCTGAATCATCAGTGGCCGGCTCAAGAACCACGGCACCAGCGCCATCACCGAAGAGGATGCAGGTGGCACGATCGGTATAGTCAATGATGGAAGACATTACGTCAGCACCGACAACCAACACCTTCTTATGTGCACCAGTGGCGATGAATTGTGTCCCGGCCTGCAAAGCATAAACAAATGCTGAGCACGCGGCGGAGAGGTCGAATCCCCACGCTCCCTTGGCTCCCAGTTTGTGCTGAATAAGGCAGGCCGTAGAGGGAAACAACATATCGGGGGTGACGGTGCCCACGACAATAGCTTCAATCTCTGTTGGATCCATATGCAGTGAGGCCAATGCCTGCTTTGCGGCGGCCACACCCAGGTCGCTTGAGGCCATTCCTTTATCCACAAGGTGGCGTTCGCGGATGCCGGTACGCTGCAAAATCCATTCATTGTTGGTTTCGACCATTTTTTCCAGGTCCGCATTTGTCAGGACACGGGGCGGGACATATGTACCAAGTGCGCTGATCTTGGCCCGTAGAAGTTGGCTCACTCGATGGGTTCTCCGGTTATCAAAGTGGAACCGAGTATTTTGACGTAGCTGGGAATAATCTTCAACTCCTTGTAACAGTGTCAGTTAACTTCTCAATCCTTGCCGCCGAGGCCAACTTGGGCGATTACTTTTGGACATGTACGAGCGAGGTACAACCTTCAGCGTAAATCGTGTCCAAATCCCCCACAGAATTATGCATATAGACCTGTTCCAATATGGTACCGATGTGACCTGTCCCGTATTGGAGCAACTGGTTACCCTTCTGCAAGTTACAGCGGATAGTTCATCCGCTTAGTTTTCGTCGTGGAGTTGCAGAGATTAACACGGCGCCAAGTAAGGGGACACGATGATGCCATTCGCATACACACGGCGCGCCATGCTCGTTTCGCTGACAGTTGCGATGCTGCTAGTCCTTACCCTGGCCACAGCATGCGGAGGCGGAGCTTTAGGTGGGAATAATGGAAATGGGGGCGGGAACTCGACGCCACCACCACCGCCGCCACCCCCTCCGGCATCCAGTGTGACGCTGGCACCAACCAGCGCCACCGTTTATGCAGGACAAACAGTTACATTTATTGCCACAGTAAACGGCACCAGTGACAAAACAGTCACTTGGTCTGTCAATGGAGTGGTGGGAGGAAACGCTACTATTGGCACCATAAGCATTGCTGGCCTTTATCAATCACCCAGCGCCATGCCGGCTACGAATCCAGTGACGATTCGCGCCGTAAGTAAGACAAATTCCAACGCAGCGGCAAATGGTTCCGTGACTATCAACAATGCCATTCCTCATATTGTCACCGTCACCCCGGACAGCTTTCAGAGTCCGGCCAACTTCTCCATCACAGTTACTGGAACTGGGTTTGTTAACGGTGCAAAAATAAATTGGGGTTCCACGGTTCTACCCACAACGTTTGTCTCTACAACCCAACTCACTGCTAGTGGTACACAAGCCACCAAGGTGAGAGTCGTACCGTTAACGGTGGACAATCCCAATCCCGGCGCGTCACGTTCAAATATCTTCTACATGTTGACTGATCCTTCGACCACCATGAGCAAGGCTACCGCAGCCCGCATTCTGCAACAGACTTCATGGGGGCCAACACCGCTTTCGATTATCCAGATGCAAACGTCCCGCAATCTGCAGGATTTCCTGAACAGTGAGTTCTCAATGCCGGACCAAAACTGTTTCCCGGCCCCTACCAAGGATGACAACATCACCACGTTAGAACAGAGCTTTTTTATCTGCGCAGTATCACGGAATGGCCAGTTGCGCCAGCGCGTCGCCTTTGCTTTTTCGCAGATACTGGTAGCTTCTTCCAACAAAGTAAACGACACCACGGGCATGACCATGTGGCAGAACATGTTTCAGAAGGATGCTTTCGGCAATTTCTATGATCTGCTGAAGGACGTCACCTTGAGCCCAGTAATGGGCAACTATCTGGACATGGTGAACAATGACAAGCCCAACCCTGCCACGGGAACATCTGCGAATGAGAACTACGCCCGCGAAGTGCTCCAGCTTTTTACTATCGGCCTTGAGCAATTGAACCCGGATGGAACGGTGCAGGTGGATGGTTCGGGTAATCCAATCCCGACTTATACGCAGGACACCATCACGAACTTTGCCCGTGTATTTACGGGGTGGACGTATCCCGGCGGATCTTTTGGCGGGTCCCCCAGATACACCGGCCCGATGATTGCCTTCGATAGCCATCACGATACGGGATCGAAGACTTTGTTGAACGGATTCGTGGTGCCGGCTGGCGGAACTACCCAAGCTGACATGGATCTGGCGTTGCAAAACATATTCAATCATCCCAACGTCGGACCATTCATCTGCAAGCAGCTGATCCAGCATTTAGTCACCAGCAACCCGAGCCCTGAGTATGTTGGCCGGGTTGTTGCAGTGTTTAACAATAACGGTGCAAATGTGCGCGGAGACTTGAAAGCGGTTGTAACCGCCATCCTGATGGATGCGGAAGCTCGCCGTGGCGACGACCCAACTCAGGTCCAAGCCAATGATGGACACCTTAAGGAACCGATTCTCCTGATGACGAACCTGCTCCGTGCCATGAACGCACGTTCCGATGGCGACGGCAGCCCCGCTTATGCCATCAACATGAAACAGGAGCCGCTGAACCCACCATCAGTCTTTAATTACTATCATCCGACTTTTTTGATTCACGACAGCAATTTGCTGGGGCCGGAGTTCGAACTCTTTAACTCAAGCACGACGATCACGCGAGTCAACTTCATCAATGACGCGGTCTATGGAACGATCGGTCAAAGCATGACCGTAGATTTTTCCTACTATCTCACTCTGGCTCCCAATCCGGACCAGTTGGTAGACCGGCTGGGGGAGATCATGATGAACGGACAGATGTCGAGCCAGATGCGCAGTGAGATCATCAATGCCATCTCGGGTATCACCGACAACACCAAGCGAATAAAAGCTGCCCTGTATTTAATCGCCAGTTCGTCGCAGTTTCAAGTCCAGCACTAATTTAGGAGGCCCCATGGCGTTTTCGAGAAGAGACTTTTTAAAGAGAACCTGCTGCACGGCGGCGGCCGGAATGGCTGCGGCGAGCTTCAGCCGCTTTGGCTTGATGAACGCATTGGCGCAGACTTCGTCGGACTACAAAGCGCTGGTGTGCGTGTTCATGTTTGGCGGCAATGACGCAAACAACATGATTGTGCCGCTGACGGCTGCGGATTACGCCTCCTATCAGCAGACGCGTGCGGTACTGGCCCTCCCCCAGGCGAACCTGCTGCCGGTGACACCATCGAGTTTGGGCGTGCAATATGGATTCCATCCCAAGATGACGGATGTGCAGACTCTTTTCGCTGGTGGACATGCCGCGCTGTTAGCTAACGTAGGAACACTGGTCCGTCCCACGACGAGAGATGACTTCCGCAACGGACAAGCAGTAGTTCCACGCAATCTATTTTCCCACGAAGACCAGCAGAACCAGATGCAGACCGCAACTTTACGCGGCGGATCTTCCACGGGATGGGCGGGCCGTACTGCGGACAAGATTCAGGCTTCCTTTGCAAGTAATTTCCCCACCATCATTTCCCTTGCAGGCACAAACATCTTTTGCGAAGGAGTCACCTCATCTGCGATTCAAGCGAGCGGCGATCCTACGCAGTTATTGAAGGGATTTGGAGGTTCAAACGACGATCAAGCACGTCTGCAAGCCTTCAACGATCTATTGACCTTCGATACTGGTCTTTCGCTGATCCAATCAGCGAGTGGGATCACCACCAACGCACTTCGCAATGCGCAGCTGTTGGCGGACGCCATGAAACAGGCGCCAAACTTTGCCACGGTTTTCCCAAACAACGGATTGGCGAGCCAGCTCAAACAGGTGGCAAAGATTATCTCTGTGCACGCAGCTTTGGGCATACAGCGGCAGATTTTCTTTGTCTCGATTGGAGGCTTCGATACACACAGCACACAGCTCCCTGCCCAGGATTCGCTCTATGGCCAGATGAGCCCCGCGCTGAGCGCTTTCTATGCCGCAACGCAAGAACTGGGAGTCGGTAATGAAGTCACCACGTTTACACTTTCCGACTTCAGCCGCACTTTCAAACCGGACAGCAACTCAGGCAGCGACCACGCATGGGGTGGACACCACTTAATTGTGGGTGGAGCGGTCAAGGGTGGAGATTTCTACGGCAAATTTCCCACGTTGGCCCTCGGTGGACCAGACGACGCGACCGGAGAAGGCCGTTGGATTCCGACTACATCACTCGATCAGTACGGTGCAACACTGGCCAGCTGGTTTGGAGTGCAGGCGGCGGATTTACCGTCAATCTTTCCGAACCTGTCGAACTTTAGCAACCAGACGTTGGGATTCTTAGGCTAGGGTAGAAGTTTAAGCCAGGCACCGGCGATCCACTGCACACGCAAGAGCCCGTTACCGTTGCTTCCTTCCGGACCTGGCGGGGTTGGCGGGAGTACGTCGCGTGGGACCGATGCCTGACCATATTGATATTAACATCTGAATTTGGAACGAAGCGACGTTCCGCCTTTGCCCGTCGCTATTTTTTCCGAGTGAATTAAATTGTCTGCGCAACTGCGGCATTTTTCTCAGTCACGGAATGCAGTGCGGCTTCAAGCACATCCAATCCTTCGTTCATGTGCTCATCGGAAATCACCAACGGAACCAGCAGGCGCACCACATTGGAATATGAACCTGCTGTGAGGGCAATCAGCCCGTGCTGGTAGCAATAATCCATGACCTGTTTGGTCTCTTCAGGCGCCGGTTCACGGGTTTCTGGGGAACGTACTAACTCAATCGCCTGCATCGCACCGAGACCACGCACGTCCCCGATCAGAGGCCAACGCCGCTGCCATTTCTTAGCACGCTCTTGAAACATTGCTCCGAGTTCGTTGGCACGGCGGGACAAGTCCTTTTTCTCAAACATATCCAGCACAGCCAATGCGGCTACGCAGGCCATAGGATTTCCTGCGAACGTACCGCCGAGACCGCCGGGGCCGGGAGCATCCATAATTTCTACGCGACCGGTGACTGCGCCTAGCGGCAATCCTCCGCCTAGAGACTTGGCTGTAACTAATAAATCGGGCTCAATGCCGTAGCGCTCGCATGCAAATAGCGCGCCTGTGCGGCCGAATCCGGATTGGACTTCATCGGCAATAAATAAAACACCGTGCTTGTGGCAGATTTCAATCAACACCTTATAAAAATCCTGTGGTGGGACTACAAAACCGCCTTCTCCCAGGACTGGTTCGGCAATGACCGCGGCGACATCCTCGGATGCAACCACGCGCTTGAATGTGTCTTCAAGATGCCGAGCACAGAACAAATCGCACGATGGATATTTCAGCGAGTATGAGCAGCGATAACAGTATGCGTACGGGATACGATAAACATCGCCCGGCAAAGCGCCAAAGCCAGCTTTATAGGGATGCGTCTTGCTGGTCAGCGCCATGGCCATCATGGTGCGTCCGTGGAATGCATCTTCGAATGCGATGATTCCTTGTTGCCCGGTGTGGGCGCGTGCAATCTTTATAGCGTTCTCGACTGCCTCAGCGCCAGTGTTCAGCAAAAATGTTTTCTTAGGAAACTTTCCCGGAACGAGCGCATTCAGCCGCTCAGCCAATTCAATGTAACTTTCATACGGAGTCACTTGCACGCTGACGTGCAGAAAATGGTCGAGTTGTTTTTTTAATTCTTCAATCACCTCGGGAGCGCGGTGTCCGACATTTACACAACCGATGCCGCCGGTGAAGTCTATGTAGCGGTTGCCATCTACATCTTCCAGCACAGCTCCTTCTGTTTTCGCAACGTAAACCGGAGTTGCATGCGAGAGTCCGCGAGGCAGCGCCGATTCGCGCCGTGTGGCCAAGGCCTTCGATTTCGGGCCGGGGATCGGAGTCTTTAACTGAATGGTAGGCATTTCAAGTTCTCTGTTCTCAGTACCAGCCGATTGGCTGTTCGTTCAGATTGATGTGCACCTGCTTGGTTTCGAGATACTCCTCAATTCCCCAAGGTCCAAGTTCGCGCCCGAAGCCGGACTGCTTATAGCCTCCCCATGGAGCTTCCACGTAGGTTGGCTGCATGTGGTTGACCCAGACAATGCCTGCGCGCAATGCCTTCACCACGCGAAAAGCTTTAAAGATGTCGCGGGTCCATACGGCAGCGGCCAGGCCATAGGGGGAATCGTTGGCAATCTTGAGTGCATCTTTTTCGTCTTCAAAGGGAATCACGGTCGCAACCGGCCCGAAAATTTCTTCACGCGCGATGCGGGCGCTGTTGTCTACGTCGTAGAAGATAGTGGGGTCAACGTAGTATCCCTTGGCAAACTTAGCGCGACTGCCACCAGCAGCCAGTTTGGCTTCTTTCTTTCCGACTTCCTGATAAGACAGTACACGGTCAAACTGTTCTTTACTGACAAGCGGACCCATCTTGGTGTCACGATCGAGAGGCGCACCGAGTTTGATTTTTTTTGCTTTCTCCGCCATGGCGTCGACAAACTTTTTGTAGATAGGTTTCTGCACCAGGATGCGGCTCCCTGCGGAGCATACTTCTCCCTGATTGATGAATACTCCGAACAGAGCTCCATCAATTGCAGCTTCGAAATCAGCATCGGTGAAAAATATATTTGGAGATTTTCCGCCGAGTTCAAGTGTGACGCGTTTCACCGTATCGGCAGCCTGCTTGACGATGATCTTGCCTACCGATGCGCTTCCCGTGAAAGCAACTTTGTTTACATCCGGATGTTGAACCAGCGGTGCTCCACAGGTTTCACCGAATCCGGTAATGACGTTCACAACGCCAGGAGGCAGCCCGGCATCCGTCAGCCAGTTGGCAAACTCCAGCGCAGTCAAAGGAGTTTGCTCGGCAGGCTTCAGGACACAAGTACAACCCGCAGCCAGTGCTGGCGCCAGCTTCCATGCCGCCATTAACAAAGGATAGTTCCAGGGAATGATTTGTCCCGCCACGCCGATAGGCTCTTTGAGCGTAAGGCTCATGGCGTTATCGGGCACAGGATTTACATAGCCCAAAACTTTTGTTGCCAAGCCGCCGTAATACTCAAAACACGTCGCTACATCATTAATGTCGTATTCAGCTTCGACGATTGGCTTGCCGGAGTTGCGGCATTCAAGTTCCGCCAGCATGGACAGATTCTGACGGATTTTTTCTGCTAGACGGAACAGGATGCGTCCACGCTCTTGCGCAGTAGTGGAAGTCCACGCGCTATCGTCGAACGCTGCGCGGGCCGCGGCTACGGCACGATTGACATCGTCAGGGCCAGCATCGGGAACCTGCGCGATCACTTCTTCGGTGGAGGGATCGTACACGGGAAAAGTTTTGTTGGACTTGCTGTCCACCCATTCGCCGTTGATGAACATCTGATAAGTTTTGACTTCAGCCTGAACCCCGCCGGGCATAAAACCTCCTGCTAATTAACTAACCTTCGCTCTTTCCGGACTGTCGGAAGCAGCCGTTTTCTGAGTAAGCAGTTTTGGCGTCTTCAGCCGGCTGTATCCATAAAAGAAAAAGACCGCGAGAGCGATAAAACCTAACGTGATACCAAACATGGTGAATTCATACTTCCACACCGAATTAATCTGTTTAGCCGGAAAGTACGCCACGATGATTGCCAGGACCGTTGTCACTAGTCCAGCGATGCCCGCAAAGAGCAGCGTGCCTTTCCCATATCTCCCACCTTCGCGAGGTTGAAAAGCAAATTTGATCAATGCCGCGAACACATACAGAAATGGGATCAACTGCAATACCACCGCGGCGGAGAGCATTTTTTGAAAAGCATCCTGCACGCTGCCTGAAACCGTAAAATTGATCACAATTAAAATCAGCGACACAACTCCCTGCACAATCAAAGCAGCGTGCGGCGTGGCATATTTGGGATGAACTTTCCCCAGGCTTTGGGCATGTAAGAATCCAGGCCGGCTACAAAAGGAATACGGGCAGAGCCACCCATCCAGGCGGAGCCGATCCCTGCAATCGACAGGCTCAGCATGACGGCGAAAGGAACAATGATCCATCCCACGCCGACTTTGTCTGCCATGTGACTTACGCCCTGCACAATCCCCTGAAGCACGCTGATGTCGTTCTTGCCAATGGCAATAAGAAGGGTCAGCGTCGCGCCAATGTACAGCGCGCCGGAGATGAAGCCTCCCCAAGCGACGGCGCCGGGCAGCGTCTTTTGTGGTTCTCGGATTTCGTCGCCCATAACCGAGGCGAGTTCGAGCCCAACAAGTCCGAAGCAAATCACGCCGAAAGAATTTAAAACAAACTTGGGATCAGCAGGAATGCGGAACTCTGAGGCGGTCACTGTACTGCCAAAGCGCGACCAGACCATCAGACCGAGTCCGATTAGCACTGCGGCCGCAATAAAAGTCCCAATCGCGCCAAGATTGTTCAGCCACTTTCCAATACCCAGGCCAACGATGTTCAGGATGGTGAGAAATGCCAGCAAGGCGACAGATGCGATCATAGCGAAATTCTTGCTGTCGGCGAGGGCCGCATGCTTTGGTCCTAAAGCAAATACTGAAACGCCAACGAAGTAGAGCATGACCGTCGGCACGTAAAGCATGTTGTTCGTCCAATAGCACCAGCCCGACAAAAATCCGTGGAAGTCACCGAAGACTTCCTTTGCCCACAAATACACGCCGCCTTCGCCGGGATATCGCTGGGCCAATTCAATTACTGCGATTCCCTGTGGCCAAAAGAATAGAAGAAGTGCGACAATCCAAAGCCAGACGGTTACGCCGCCATTGGCGGCGATGGAGGGAACGACGTTGAGGTTAAATACAGCAACCACAAACAGCAGCACCAGGTCGAAACGTCCTAGACGCGTTTGAGTTGCGGATGCTGTCGTGATTCTGGCCGTTGTCAGACAAATCAGACCTCGGAAATTCGCACGGGCATGAAGCACCCGTCTCCCTCGCATTTACTATTTAGTGCGCAATGCCACTGGCATCTCCGCTCCTGCTGAGCCGCAGCCAATGCCGGCGCAACATCCTCAAACGCCGCCAAATGTTCCTCAATGTCTTTCTCCGTATGCTGCACGGAGATCGTCCATTGCTCATCCCACCAGTAGGGCTGCGCCATCACGCCGCGATTGACCATACCAAACCAGTAGTGCCGCCAGAGGTCAGTATCGACGTCGAGCCAGTCGCGATAGTTGCGAATCTCCTTCGGAGACAGCATCAACGCGCCATTGGCTCCGGCAACTGCGACATAAGCTTGCAGGCCCGACTTTAGCGATCGTCTCGCGATAGCCTTCGACCAGCTTATTGCTGAGCTTCTCCACGTGCGTGTAGTTTTCGCGCGTGAGGACTTCGCGGAAAGTCGCAAGACCCGCCGCCATCGAAACCGGGTTGGTGTTGTAAGTCCCGCCATGAAAAACCTTGTGCTGCGAGATCAGGTCCATGACGCTTGTGGTGCCGAAAGCCGCCAGTGGCAAGCCACCACCGATGGACTTCGCCAGGCAGATCATGTCGGGCTTTACGCCGAAGTATTCGGAAGCTCCACCCCAGCCGAGCTTGGCCCCGGTCTTCACTTCATCGAAAATCAGCAGCGCGCCGTTCTTGTGCAGAGTTCGCGCAGCCCTTCAAGGAATCCAGGCTGCGGCATGCAGAGTCCCACGTTCATCATGATCGGCTCGAGAATGACTGCGGCAATCTCTCCCGGATTTTCTTTGAAGCGGCGCTCTACAGTCGCCAGATCGTTGAACGTCGCAATCACCACGTTGGCAATGCTTGCCTTGGGCACGCCCAGCCCGCCGGGCACGGAAACAGGATCGTTCACATCGCCAAACTCCGGCGCATGCGGTTTCACGCTGACCAGCGCGGATCGTGCAGTCCGTGGTACCACCTTCGAATTTGATGATCTTGTCGCGGCCGGTCGCGGCGCGGGCAAGACGAATAGAGTGCATGGTCGCTTCTGTGCCGTGATGAACCAAAGCGGCACATCTCAATCGGGAAACGGGCGCAAATGTCTTCTGCTAATTCCCACTCCATGTCGTGCGGCATGCCGAACATGGTGCCGGTGCTCAGGCGCTTTTCGACTGCTTTCATCACCGCGGGATGACAGTGTCCGGCCATCAGCGCGCCAAAACAAGGTTGTGGTCAATATATTCGTTGCCGTCTAGATCGCGGAACTTGCCCCCCTTCCCTTCCTGTACAAAAATCGGATACGGATCATAAGCGCGGTAGTTGCTGGCAACTCCCAAAGGAATGCGCTTCAGGTTTTTCTTGTGCGCCTCCGCCGATTTTGGCGTGCGCTTTTCAAACGTCGCGATTTCTTTCTGCAATTCGGGGTACATCCGGGTTCTCCAGGAAGCTCAGGCCGGGTAGGCCATTAGATTAGGGATCGGGTGGCCGAAGCCACCCGTATATCCATTCTAGAACGCAAACTTCAATGCAAACTGAATTTGTCGTGGGTCGCGTGTGTGTTTGACCTTACCAAAATCGGTCCCGTCACTGATATTGCCGTCCGGATTCAGAAATTGAGTATGGTTAAAAATGTTGAAGAATTCCGCGCGAAATTCCAAATGCTTGGTTTCTCCGATTGGGAGAACTTTCTGCACCGAAAAGTCAAAGTTATTAATTCCCGGTCCGCAGCAAATAGTGCGGGGAGCATTGCCGAGCAATTGCAGCGGAGTGGACGTGTCGGTCTGTTCAGGCAACGCAAACTGGCTGGGGTCAAAAAATAAGCCGTTGTGAGTACGAGGATCCTGAGTATGGAAAGTCGGCACCACCAGGTCTGGTTTGCCGGGTAGTTCGAAGTCGAAACTGTTTTCCAATTCGACGTCATCGCTGGATTGCATGCGGATGGGGAAACCACTCTGAAAGCTGGCAATGCCGGAAATTTCCCAGCCGTTGACCAGCTTGCCTTTGGCGCCGGAGTATTTCCGGAACGGAAGCTCCCACACGTAACTGACCACCACGCGGTGCCGCGCGTCGAACAAGGAGAGCGAACGGTTGCAGCGGTCGCAAATCGGCTTCATGATGTTTTCGAAGCTGGATGCGTTATCGATGGATTTGCTAAACGTGTAGGCGACCTGAAGGTCAAAGCTGCGGCCTTTTTTCTCGAATGACGCTTGCAACGAGTTGTAGTTTGAGTTGGCGATTGTGTCCTGCGCAAAAATGCTGCTGAACACAGGTACTCCGTCCGACGGGCAGCTGGCGCCGGTCAGCGGATTGCAAAGAGGTGACGAATACTTCCTGAGCCCTACCAGCGTGATTGGATTGGGATTTGGTCCGGTGACCGTCGCCTGTGGACCGTAAGGCAAATGCAAGGTCACTCCCGCGGGAATTTCATTCGCCCCGATCGTGTATGCGCTGTCTGCGTCAAATGAACTGCAACCCAGGTCTGTGTCTCCGGTCTGATCGGAGATATTTTGCAGATCAAGACAAGTCTGCGCATTTCCGAAATTCAGGTCGCGTGTAGCCAACAGGCGGTGGCCCTGAGAACCGACGTAGCCGACTGAGAGCGTCATGTCTTTGGCAATCTCGCGCTGAATACCAAAATTGAATTGCTCTGTGTATTGGGCCTTGAGCTTAGGCTCCAATTCGCCGAACAGCAGAATGGGGCGGAAAGCTGACCAGTCGATCTGTGTGCCGGGTTTTGGAGTCAGAATTCCACCAAACGGGTTGGGGGCCTGGGTACCGTCCTGAAGAAGGAAAGGCGTGCTGAAGTAGTCTTCCGAAAGCAGTGAGCTGCCGCCGAACGGGGGTTCGCCCTGGAACTGTTCAAGCACCAGTTGCTCAATGGGGTTGTAGAAAACTCCAAAACCGCCGCGGATGGTGGTCTTGCCATTCTTCCAAGGATCCCATGCTATGCCCAAGCGGGGGGCCCAGGCATTGTAGTAGGCGGAGGTAAGCCCTTTCGGCACTCCCTTATCGCCGGGCACAACGAGTCCTAGCGGGAACACCGCATCAGCTGATCCGCCCGGATTGCAATTAGTATCGGGATAGCCCAAAGATGCCTGACTGTCTCCGCTTAACTGGCAGGGGAAAGTTGAAGTGGCTTGCCCCGGACGGAAAGTCTGATATCGCAGACCGGCATCGTACATCGGCTGGTTGAACTCCCAGCGCAGGCCGTAGTTGACCGTGAAGTTTGATTTTACTTTCCAACTGTCCTGGGCAAATAAATAAAGGGACTTGCTGCGCACGTCCTCCGTCTGCGTAGAGCCTTGCAGATAAGAATCGGAAAGCCCCAAAAGATAGTTAGAAAACAGGTTCTGGTTACCGTCAGCACGTGTATTGAGCGGATCATTGTTGCCTCCGCCCGAGAAAGTATAGAACCCGTTGGGATCAAAAAATAGAGTTTGGATAAACCTTTGATAGCGAAAATCTATGCCGAACTTCATGGTGTGGTTGCCGACAACCTTGGTGATGTTGTCCGTCAACTGATAGGTGTTGCCAGTCTGGGGAAGTTCGCCCTCATAATCGTTGCCAATTGTGAAACCGCCCGCAATGCTGATGAAGGGCACGCCTTCGTGGTTCGGTCCGAGCCCGGGCGTAATTCCCAGTTTCGGATCGGATGGAATCACTCCCGGAACATCCGTGGTTCCGGTAAAGCAAATCGAGGACAATCCCGATCCGCAAGAATCGGTTACGAGATTAGTGCGCTGTGGGTGCAAAAATGTTCCCTGCGATTCACGGAAGTAGGTGAATCGCACTTCATTCACGGTATTTGTGCTGATGGTCCAGGTATGTGACAGGTTGATCTGCTGCGAGCGTGTGCTGTTGTTGTTGCCAAAGCCTGGCAGCAAATTTGGAGTCAGTGCCTGAAAACGAGTAAACGGCTGCGAGTCGAAAGAATCATTGAAATAGTAATAACCATTGAAATTCTGTTTATCGTTAATGCGGTGGTCAACCTTCAACGTGAACTGGTTGGCATGGGAGTATTCGTTGGGAATCGAGCGGAAGCTATCGCTCTGGCTGGAAAGATTCGAACAGTTTGAATTTCCTTCCGGACAAGGGACATAACGGTTCATGATGGCGGCTGCGACTGGATCCAAACAAGCGGTGGGGATCACACTTCCCGGAAATAATGTTTCGTAGGAATCGCCGGCCGAAGCTCCAATTCCGCAGCGAGCATTTAGGATGTCGGCAAACAGTTGATCACTGACGACCGCGGACGGGTCAAACGGGGATGCGGAAAAATCTCCAGTACGTTCCGCCGCTGTAGGGACTACAACCTCATCGGATGAAATTCCGTGGACGACGCGCCGGCCTTCATAAGAGGTAAAAAAAAATGTGCGGTCTTTCTTAATAGGCCCGCCAAAAGTTCCGCCGAATTGGTTTTGCTTGTCATCAGGACGCCGCAGATCAAGGTAACCCTGCGAATTCAGCGCCTGGTTTCTCAGGAATTCATAAACGCTGCCGTGCAAGCTATTTGTTCCCGATTTTGTGACCACGTTAATTACCGCACCGGAGTTGCGTCCGTATTCAGCATCGAATGTATTAGAAAGCACACGAAATTCCTGAATGCTGTCAGGCGTGGGCTGAATCGCAGGCGAGTTCACGAATAAGTCATTGCCGTCGCCTCCATTCACATTGAAGTTGTTGGAGCGTCCGCGGCCGCCGTTCACTGAGACTGCACCGGCCGTGTTGCTGCCGTAAAACAAATCAGACCCGCCGACGCCCTGCACGCCAGGCTGTAATTGCAGTAGCTGATAAGTATCGCGGGAGTTCAGAGGGAGCTTGGAGACTTCACGCGAATCCATGACTGCGCCTAGCTGTGTGCTTGTCGTATCAACCA
Source organism: uncultured Acidobacteriaceae bacterium (assembly GCA_963792305.1). Taxonomy (GTDB): domain Bacteria; phylum Acidobacteriota; class Terriglobia; order Terriglobales; family Acidobacteriaceae; genus CAWBXL01. The sequence continues at coordinate 40,358 of CAWBXL010000237.1, forward strand.
GCGGCGCCTCGGACGTTACTTCGACAGTTTCCTGAGCGCCACCAACTTGCAATGTCGCATTTAGCGTGACCACCTGATTGAGATCTACGGTCACACCTTTCTGCACACTTTTCTTAAAGCCGGTCAGATTAAATTCAGCACGATAGGTTCCAACCGACACTTGCACAAAAGCATAGTCGCCACTGTCGTTGCTCTGTGTTTCCTGTTTAACACCCGTGGCTTCATTCACCAGGACCACGTTCGCCTTCGCAAGTACAGCGCCGGAGGGATCAGCCACGCGGCCGACAATTCTGCCGCCGGTGCTTTGGGCAAAAAGCGAAGTGTAAATGAACAGACAGAAAAGGACTACCAACCACCGGGCCGCTCGGGGGGTTGAGAACGACGGCATGGCGTGACCTCCAAAATTTTCAGTTGGAAAATATTTTTAAAGTCCGAAAACTGTTTCTTGTGCAAGCAGCAAACCTTGCTATAATCCCGCAAGGTTAGAGAGCCCTCAGCGGACTGTCAAGGGGAAAATACTTTTATCCCCTATAAACAAAAATCATCGGCAACCTGATCAACGGTCATGAGCCAGCCAGGCGCAAAACCATATTTGAAAATTGGAGACGTGGCCCGTATGGTGGGCGTTTCTCCTTCGGTAATCCGCACCTGGGAAGGACTTGGCCTCGCTCGCCCGCAACGTACTGCCAGCAAATACCGTCTTTACACTCCTGAAGATGTAAAGATTCTTAAACGTGCCCGCTTTCTGCGGCGGGTACGCGGCTTGAATGCGCCTGCGATTGTGCACATGTTGAAAAAGGACGGATTGGTGCAATCCCGTTCTGCGAATAAGGCCAATGCTATCGGCACTCATTTGCGGCAATTGCGCGCGAGTCGGGGACTATCATTGGCGAAGGTCGCAAAATCCGTAGATGTCTCCGTGGGATTTCTTAGTGCTGTGGAGCGCTCACACATGAGCGCATCTGTTGGCACATTGCGTAGACTGGCAAAGTTCTACAAGACCAACATCCTTGATTTCTTCGACCCCGAAGAATCAAAAAGCCCGCTGGTTTCCCCGCAAAACCGTAAAGTACTTGAAGCCGGCCCCGGCGTGCGCATGGAATTGCTCGCCTGGGGAAATACGGTCATGGAGCCACATTTATTTCGCATCGCTCCGCGCGCCGGCAGCGGTGAATCTTACAGTCACGACGGAGAAGAGTTTTTATTCGTGTTGCGCGGAAAGTTGGTCATTTCCGTGGAAGATGACGAGTTCCGTCTCAAGACCGGAGACAGTTTCTATTTTGAAAGCACGACACGGCATCACTGGAGAAATCCGGGCACAAAAGAAACTCATGTGCTTTGGATCAATACTCCGCCGACATTCTAAAGAGGACCTTTGCTAAAAAATCTCAAATCCGGATTTACATCTTCAATAATATTTATCGCTCTCGTCCTCATGGGATTTGTTCGCGCGCAAGCACAATCGTCACCTGCGGATGCATTGATCGTAAATGCGCGTGTGTACACCGTGAACGCGAAGCAACCATGGGCGGAATCCTTGGCTGTACGCGGCGGCAAAATCGTCTCAGTCGGAAGCGTACAGAAACTGGAGAAATTTCGCGGCCCATCCACCAGGATTATCGATGCTGGCGGGCGTTTGGTTCTCCCCGGCTTCACCGACGCTCACATCCACTTCATGGAAGGTTCACTGAATCTTCTGCATGTGCATCTTGACGATGCCCAAAGCGTCGCCGAAGTGCAGAAGCTGGTGAAGGAATTTGCGGAAAAGCATCCTGAAATGCCCTGGATATTGGGGCGTGGATGGTCTTATCCGATCTTTGGGGAAAAAGCTTTACCCGACAAAAAATATCTGGATGAAGTTGTTTCGGATCGCCCCGTTTATCTGACCGCTTTCGATGGCCACAGCTGGTGGGCCAACAGCAAGGCATTGCAGCTGGCTGGCATCACCGCCAAAACACCTGATCCGCCCAACGGGTTTATTGTTCGCGACACAACCGGCGAGCCCACCGGAGCATTGAAAGAAGATGCCGCCGACGCTTTGATGGACCATGCAATCCCGCTCCCTGATCGGGGCGAGCGTTTAATTGCTCTGCGCGCCGGCATGGCTGAAGCAAACAAAGTCGGCTTGGTGCGGGGAATTTGTGCGGGAAACCTGGGACAAGGCTTGGGCAATGACGATTTCGGAAATGCCGATTTGTACGACGAACTGCGAAAATCCGGCGAACTGTCCGTGCGTATCTATTACGCGTACGCGCTCGATCCACATGAAGACCGCGATCAGGCGTTTAAGAAAATCATCGCAGCCCGCGAACGGTATCACGATGAGTGGCTGTCGGCGGGAGCAGTCAAGTTTTACATGGATGGTGTAATCGAGTCCCATACGGCCGCCATGCTCGCTCCTTATAGTGATGATCCCAAACAAATCGGCGCATTATTCTGGGATCCGGCGAAATACAAACAAGCGGTGCAAAAACTAGACGGGCTTGGTTTTCAAATTTTCACCCACGCCATCGGCGACAAAGGTGTGCGGACTGCATTGGACGCTTATCAGAATGCCGCAGAAGTAAACCACACGCATGATATGCGTCCGCGCGTCGAACATATTGAAACGGTCAGCGCCGAAGACATCCCGCGCTTTGGAAAACTGGGCGTGATTGCCAGCTTCCAGCCATTGCATGCCTATCCCAACGATGACACCTTAAAAGTTTGGGCACGTAATATCGGGCCGGAGCGTGCCCAACGTGCATGGGTGTGGCACAGCATCGAGAATACCGGGGGACATTTGGCGTTTGGCAGCGATTGGCCGGTGGTGACGTTGAATCCCTGGGAAGGCGTAGAGAATGCTTTGACCCGCCAGACAGTCGAAGGCGATCCGCCCGGCGGCTTTGTTCCGCATGAGCGAATCAGTTTGGAAAGTGCAATTAAAGGCTACACACTGGGCGCGGCATTTGCAGGACGCAGAGAAAAAACGGAAGGCTCGATTGAACCTGGGAAAGTTGCCGATTTGATTGTGCTTTCGCAGGACCTTTTCAAAATCGAGCCCAACCAGATCGCGAAGACTGAAGTTCTTTTGACGATGGTTGGGGGAAAAGTCGTCTACCAATCTCCCACGTGGGAATCACGTTCAAAAGACAAGGAGACAAAATGAACATCCGGCGACTAGCCCTCCTTTTACCGCTGACAGCGGTCGTTCTGCTCGGCTCGTGCAGCAAGAAAACTCCCACGCTGAACCTGTTGGTCTGGGAAGGCTATGCCGATCCGTCATATATTCACGCCTTTGAAGAATTAAATCACTGCAAAATTTCTGCTTCATACATGGGATCGAGCGACGAGTTGGTGACCAAGCTGCGTGGCGGCAGCCCGGAAACTTACGACGTAATTTCCTCTTCGAGCGATGTAGCTACTTCAATCGCAGCCTCCGGATCTGGCCGCGCCTCTTGATGTATCGAAGTTCCCCAGCTACACCGAGCTTTCGCCGCAACTCACTTCCCTGCCGCTGGTGAAGGTCAACGGGCAGATTTATGGCGTGCCGTTTATGTGGGGCCCTGATCCTCTTATTTATGACACGACGGTATTTCCGCAAGCCCCCGACAGCTGGAGTGTATTTTGGGACCCAAAGTATCGCGGAAAGATTTCTGTTTGGGACGATCTCTCCACTGTTTATATGGCGGCCCAGGTACTCGGTTACGACAAGCCAGATCCAGGACAGCTTTACAACCTGAATGATCAGCAACTGGATGCAGTGAAGAAAAAACTGCTCGAGCTGAAACCCAACGTTCGCAAGATGTGGGCCACGGGTGGCGAGCTGACCAATTTATTTCAAAATCATGAAGTAGTGGCTGCCATGGGTTGGCCGCTTATGACCAATCAACTGCGCAAATCAAAGTTCCCTGTAGGCGAAGTGATCCCAAAAGAAAACACCACCGGCTGGATTGATCACCTCATGATCACTGCGGGCAGCGAAAACAAAGAACTCGCCGCCAAATTTTTGCAGTTCATGATCGTCGCACAAACTCAAAAATATGTAACCGATGTGACTGGCTATACGCCGGCGAATCCGCATGCGGCGCAGTTCATGACGCCGGAAGAAGTGAAGAACTTGCACCTCGACGACGTGGACAACTATCAGAAGCACATTTATTTCTGGCAAAACGTCTCACGACGCGCGAAGTACAACGAGATTTGGAATGAAGTGAAAGCAGCACAATAGTCCGTGTAGAGCGGACACTCCTGTCCGCTCTGCATACAGCGTGGCAACTCCGTAGTTTTTAATTTGCTGTAAACAGCGCGGGCAGGAGTGCCCGCGCTACACAATCATGGCTTCGCTTCTCTCCATCCGCAGTGTCGCGAAATCTTTCGGTAAGAATCCTGTGCTGCGCGACATTTCACTGGAAATCGCTGAAGGCGAATTTCTCACAATCCTTGGGGAAAGCGGCTCGGGCAAGACTACGCTGCTTCGCATTATTGCCGGCTTCGAAAACGCCGACTCCGGCGAAATTTTGATGGCAGGCGAACGCTTTGACGGATTGCCGCCGTATCAACGCCGCGTCAATACTGTTTTCCAGAGCTACGCACTGTTCCCTCACCTAACCGTGCAACAGAATGTCGCATACGGACTACGGGTTGCCAAAGTGCCTGATGCGGAAATTTCTTCCCGAGTCGAACAAGCTCTGGCCAAAGTCAAGATGCAGGCCTATGCAAGTTCGAAGCCATCCAAAATTTCCGGCGGACAGCAACAACGCGTGGCGCTTGCCCGTGCTCTAGTCAACCGCCCGCGCTTGTTGCTTCTGGATGAACCGCTATCCGCGCTGGACGCCAACCTGCGCCGTCAGATGCAGGTGGAACTCAAATCCTTACAGCGTGAAGTCGGCATCTCATTCGTATTTGTCACGCATGATCAGGAAGAAGCCATGGTCATGTCCGACCGCATCGCTCTCTTGCGTTTTGGACAGTTAGAGCAAATCGCTGCACCGCGCGAGATCTACAACCGTCCCGCTACTTCATACACTGCGCAATTCATCGGTCACACGAATCTATTGCGCGGCGATGTTAAGTCAGGCACGGTGCGTTGCGGATCACTCTCGTGGCGAGCATCTCTTCCAGACGGAGCAGCCGTTTTCTCACTGCGTCCCGAGAAGGTGCGGATTGTTTCGGGCACTGCGAATAACGCTACAGTGCAATTTCGCGGACAGATCAAGCGCCAGGCCTTCCATGGTGCAACTGAACTGCTACAGGTCGAATGCGCCGATGGACTCGCATTCTCGCTGCGGACCGAAAGCCAGGATTGGCAAGGAGAACTGCACCTGGAATTCTCTCCCTCTGATGCGGTCCCAGTACGCGACTCGCACGCGAAGGAGAACGCCTGATGTTCTCTCGCGCCTATCGAGCCGCGATCACTGTTCCACCGTTACTTTGGGTGGGAATATTTTTGCTGGTGCCGTATGCGATCTTGTTTTGTTACAGCTTCTGGTCAGTCTCGGATGCGCAGGTCATCATCCACTCATGGAGTTTGAACAACTACCTCGATTTGCTTCGCGTAAATGTCTATCTGCAAACTTTATTCCGCTCCATGTGGATTGCGGCCCGCGTAACTTTCTTTTCTCTGCTGCTCGGATATCCGCTGGCTTATTACGTATCTTTCCTCGCGGGTAAGCGCAAAGACCTTCTCTATCAACTGGTGATTATTCCACTCTGGGTCAGCTACCTGGTGCGAGCTTATGCCTGGAAGACGATCCTCGGCAGCGACGGTGTACTTAACACGCTCCTGCAATATGTCCATCTGACAAAACATCCACTGGACTTTTTACTCTACAGTCCGTTTGCGGTCGTACTCACGCTGACGCACATCTACACTCCCTTCACCTTTTTGCCGATCTATGCTTCGTTGGACCATATTCCTAGAAATCTGGTCGAGGCATCACACGATCTGGGTGCATCCCCGCTCCAGACATTTTGGCGTGTGATCCTGCCACTCTCAATTCCCGGTGTTCTCGCGGGCGCGACCTTTGCCTTCGTTCTAAGTTTGGGTGATTTCCTCGCGCCACTGCTTCTGGGAGGCCCGAGCGGAATCATGATTTCAAACATCGTGGTCAGCCTGTTCGGCGCTGCCTACAACTGGCCACTCGGCGCGACGATTTCCTTCTGCATGATGGTGCTGGTCGTCGGACTTATTTTCGTCTCGGAAAATTTGGAAAAGAAATGGAGTTTCCGGTGAGCGCGACACGCACACCGCGGTGGCTCCCGATTCACACACTACTTGTATTCGGATTTCTCTACCTACCCATCGTCACGTTGATCGTGTATTCGTTCAATGGTCAGGGTGTTGGTGGATTTCCACCACGCGACCTCACGCTTGACTGGTACCGTCAACTTTTTTCCGATGACGCGATCTGGACGTCTGTCCTGAATAGCCTTCTTGTGGCCGCAGCAGCTATGGCGATTTCACTTACATTCGGAATACCCGCCGCCCTAGCGCTGGATCGCGCAAACTTCCCCGGGAAAGCTTTGTTCCGCCGCCTTGTGCTCCTTCCGCTGATTTTGCCCGGAATCATTACGGGCCTTTCTCTGTTGATGTTTTTTCGCGCCGTGGAAGTAAGGTCCAGTCTTATTACGGTCATGCTGGGCCATGGCACAGCGTTGATTTCAGTGGCTACGACAGAAGTTTTCGCGGCATTGCAAAAACTCGACCGCGCTCAGGAAGAAGCTTCTCTCGATCTCGGCGCCAACTACTGGCAAACATTCTGGCGGATCACACTGCCGAACCTGCGTCTGTCCATCATCGGCGCAGCACTCTTGATCTTCACTCTTTCGATGGACGAAATCGCCGTCAGCTTTTTTCTCATCGGGCGCGACAATACGTTGCCGCTCGAAATCTGGGGACGCCTACGGCGCGGTATTACACCTGAAATCAACGCCATCTCCACCATCATCTTTGTTTTTTCACTGATCGCCATCATCACCTGGTACCGGCTCAGAATACGCGCCGAACACCAGCCGGAACTCACCGCTGAACTACTTGAAGGGAACCTTCCATGAGCCCTAATCGCAGAGACTTCATCAAATTCGTCGTGGCCGGATCGGTCGCAGCCGGATGTCCCGTCGATCTTTCCCTCATCGCACAAGCGCAAACTCCCACGACTCCCACTCTTGACAGCGAAGAAAACACCATCTGCCATCAAGTGCGCGATGGGAAAACTTTCGCTCGTCCGCCGGCTTCGGCCAAGCACGATGTAGTCATCGTCGGCGGAGGCGTCAGCGGACTGACAGCGGCTTACCTGCTACGGTCGCGCGATTTTCTTCTGCTGGAGAAAGAGCCGCATTGGGGTGGAAATGCTTATGTCATGGACTATCAGGGTGCACGGTATGCGACGGGCTCGGCATTCCTGACTAAAGATGAATCCACTTACACATTCTCGAAAGAACTTGGGCTTGAGCCTTTGCCCGTGGATGATTGGGATGGCTCAATTATTAATGGTGAATTCATTGCCGACACCTGGGGGGACGGACTGGATAAATTGCCTTACTCCGCCCCGGTGCGCGAAGGATTTAAGAAGTTCAAAAAAACAATTCTGGCGATTGACTATGAGAAACGGAGCACGGAGCTTTATGGTCTCCCTTTTTCTGATTTCTTGAAGGATTATCCGGAAGAAGTGAAATTGTGGTGGGACACTTACTGTCCTTCGAATTGGGGAGGGACCAGCGAAGATGTTGCGGCGGCGGCAGCTATCAGCGAATTGCAAAATATTGCCGGGGATAAACGCAGTGATGATCGCTACACCTGGCCCGGCGGCTTGGGTGCAGTTACGGAAAAACTTGCCGCGATATTGCAGCCCAAATTACCGGACCGATTGAAGTCGGGCACAACCATCATTGCTGTAGTTCCGGGGAAGGATGATGTGCAGGTCACGTATATGGAGGGTGCCGACCTCAAGACTGTCAGCGCGAAGGCTGTGATTATGGCCACGCCGAAATTTATTACACGGCGCATCGTCGAAGGTCTACCTGACAAACAAAGTGAAGCGATGCATCAGATTCGTTATGCTCCCTACCCGGTTGTGAACCTGATCTTCGACAAAACGGTTTTCGATAAAGGCTACGACACCTGGTGTCCGGGAAATACTTTTACCGACTTTATTGTCGCCGACTGGGTAGTGCGCAATCAGCCGGACTACAAACGGACGTACAACGTTCTTTCCTGCTACACACCTCTAGCGGAAGAGGAACGGACTCATTTATTGACTGAAGCCGGGAGCAAAAGAATTGCCGCCAAAGTATTGAAGGATTTCCAGAAGTTGTTGCCAACCACAAATGCTGATCCTGTGGAGGTTCACATTTACCGCCGAGGACATCCTATGTATATGGTCAATCCTGGGTTGTTCACGAAGGTCCAGCCTTTAGTTCGTCAGCCCATGGATCGCGTATTTTTCGCCAATACAGATGCTGAAGGGCCAATTTCGACGACGGCCAGCGGAATCAACGCTGCGCGACGAGCGGTGAAGGAACTGGAAGCGCGCTTGGCAGGCAAACCGGTGCCGAAAGAAACCGCGGCAGCTGGGATCTGAAGTTAATTTTTGCTTGTTTTCTGAACTACAGTGATTGTTGTAGGTGCGGCAATAATACTTCTCCTTGAGGAATCAAACAGCCAGACTCCTTGGCCGCCGAATCAAGGTACTTTTTAAACTCTGCTGGGCCGAATGCCCCCTGGGGCGGGTGATAAGTTGTTATCAGACTCCACTGGCCTGAAATTCTTAAATCTACTGGGATATCCGCTGGATCAGTTACATACTTTTCGCCAGGGGCGAGTTTAATCCATTTTTGTTTTATTTCCAGAAGAAGTTTTGCTCGCGGCCAAGCGCCGCCGCCATCTGTGTGACAGATAAATTGATCCACTTCACCAGGATTGCCCGGCGGTACGCCTTTTGTGATTAGGAACCCCGGCGCTGCGTCTTCGCAAGCTTGCGAAGGTTTTGGGAAACAGAGGACTTTACCGGAGAGATTTCTAAACTCCGACTTCACCATGATTCTGTCATTCAACAAATACGTTTCTTTGTCGGGAATAGCTTTTAATGTAAGCACCGCAGTTTTGGGTGGGGCAACGGTTTCTGAGATTTGCGAAATCTAACCGCTACGAACATTCCAACGCTTAATAACGTTAAATACACAAACAGTGATTTCATACAGTGCCTTGATTTTACAGCGATCAATGCTAATTACCGATGCCCCGTCCTATCTCCTATGTTGCTTTTAGCCTTTAAAACAGCAACCCATAGTAAAGTGGTAGAGACACTGTTTCCCTCGAAAGGCTATTGATTGAGTTCTTCTATCCGTAACATCGCGATTATCGCCCACGTAGACCACGGCAAAACCACGCTGGTGGACGCCATGCTGCGCCAAAGCGGCACTTTTCGCGCCAATGAGCACATTATCGAGCGCGTCATGGACTCCAACGACCTGGAGCGCGAGCGCGGCATCACCATTCTGGCCAAGAACACGGCCGTCCTTTATCACGACGTGAAAATCAACATCGTGGACACGCCCGGCCACAGCGACTTTGGCGGCGAGGTGGAACGCGCCCTGAAGATGGTGGATGGCGTCATGCTGCTGGTGGACGCCAGCGAAGGCCCGCTGCCGCAGACGCGTTACGTTCTAAGCAAGGCGCTGGAAGCGAAACTGCCCGCCATTCTGGTCATCAACAAGATTGACCGTCCCGACGCGCGCACCGCAGGAAGTGCTCAACGAGGTCTACGACCTGTTCATCGATCTTGACGCCAAAGAAGATCAGCTCGATTTTCCCGTCCTCTATACGAATGCCAAAATCGGCACCGCGTCCACTGACATCAAGGGCGGTGGCGAAAACCTTCAGCCGCTGTTTGAGGCCATTGTGAAGACCATTCCGCCCCCGAAGGGCGATGCCGAAAGGCCCGTTGCAAATCCTGGTGGCGAACCTTGATTACAGTGACTATCTCGGACGCCTCGCCATTGCGCGCGTTTTCAATGGCACGATGCTCACCGGCGAAGAAGTAGCCATCGCCAAACTGGATGGCACGTTCCATAAGACGAAGATCACCAAGCTGTTTTCCTTCTCCGGCCTGAAGCGGACCGATATCACCGAGACAGAGCTGGGCGACATCGTCGCCGTCGCCGGCGTGGAAGGAATCACAATCGGCGAGACCATCACCGACGCCGAAAATCCCGCGCCGCTGCCACACATCGCGATTGATGAGCCAACGATTGCAATGCTGTTTACGGTCAATACTTCGCCTTTCGCAGGACGCGAAGGGACCTACGTCACCTCGCGCAATCTGCGCGATCGCCTGCAAAAAGAACTGCTGACCAACGTTTCCCTGCGCATGGAAGACACCGGCAGCTACCGATTCATTCATAGTCATGGGCCGCGGCGAGCTTCAGCTCTCGATCCTGATTGAAATGATGCGCCGCGAAGGTTACGAACTCATGGTGGGCAAGCCGGAAATCGTCACCAAGCGCAGTCGACGGCAAGCTGATGGAGCCCATCGAAAAGTTGACGGTGGACGTTCCTGAAGAGTTCGTCGGCGTGGTGATGGAGCAACTCGGCGTACGCAAAAGCGAGGTCGCCAATATGCACAATCACGGTTACGGGCGCGTGCGCATCGAGTTTCGCGTACCCAGCCGCGGACTCATTGGTCTGCGCAGCCAGTTGCTCACTGACACGCGCGGCACTATTGTGATGAATTCGCTGTTCGATGGATACATCGAGTGGCAAGGAGAAATCCCGCACCGGCTCACCGGCGCATTGGTTTCCGACCGTAACGGGGTTACGACTCCTTATGCTCTTTACAATCTACAGGAGCGCGGCGAGTTCTTTGTCGGCCCGCCGTCGATGTTTACGAAGGCATGATTGTCGGCGAAAACGCCAAAGATAATGATCTCGACGTAAACGTGGTCCGCGAAAAGAAGCTTACCAACATGCGGTCTTCTACATCGGACATGGCCATCCGCCTGGTGCCTTTCCGCAATCTGAATCTGGAGCAGGCCATTGAGTTCATCGCCGACGATGAATACGTCGAAGTGACTCCCAAGTCGCTGCGTTTGCGGAAAAAAGTTCTGCAAGCGAACAAACGAAAGCGCAATCCATTGGTGGCGGTAGAAGAAGGGTTTTAGACTTTCCGGCTCACTTACACATCAAATACACGGTACACAGCCGGGGGTTGCTGTGATTGCAGAAGCGTAATGGCAACGTTGTGTACCGGAATGCCCGCCGGAGTTTTCCCATCGGGCTTTCCATTATGGGCGTGGCCATGCACCACCAGATTCGCTTCATGACGGTCCACCACTTCTGCCAGACGTGAGGTTCCGAGAAACGGATATATCTCCGGGGCCTCTCCTTCCACCGTGGCAGCCACCGGAGAATAGTGCAGCACCACTACTCTTTTGGGCGTGCGCAATTGTGACATGGCCCTTTCCAGCTTGACCGCTTCATCAATTCCTGCGCGCACAAAAGTTTTGATCTCAGGCTCGCCAAATGCGGTCAACATGCCGCGACCGAAGCCTCCGACAAAACCTTTGGTACCTGCAAAGCCGACGCCGTCGCGTTCGTATGCGCTGCCATCCAGCACTTTAATTCCTTCCGCCGTCATCATGCGGGTCAGTTCAGCTTCACAACCACTTTCGTAGTCGTGGTTGCCGAGCACAGCAATAATCGGCAGGCGGAAACGGACCAGCGCATTCAATAGCGGTTCCATCTCTTCTGGCTTGCCAAAGTTCGTGAGGTCGCCAGCCACCACCAGCACATCTGCTTCGTCCCGTACGCGATTCAGCTGCTCGCGCAGAGCGTTGTAACGTTGCGGAGTAAAGTGCAGATCGGCGGTAGCGGCAATTCTCATAATTAGGTTTAAGCACACGGTGCCAGAGTTGCAAGGGCAATTTTCGGCGCGCGCATCCGATACTCAGCCAGGACATTCTTCAATCCCCATTCCTGCATATCGATGGCGAACATCAGTTCATCTATCAGGCTGCCGCGGAAATTTTCTTTCAAGTTTGGGTTGGCGATTGAAGCCGCCAGACGCCCGATTAAATCCTGCCAAACTTGAGCCGGGACATAATTGCTCTGCGCAGGGTAAACGTAGCGAAACAACAGCAGAGCCCAAAGGAGGATTTCCCAGTGTTCTCCTACACGTTTAAATAATCGTTCCCAGTCCAGCTTTCCTCGAGTGCCATAAATGACATGGGCAATGTCGGCTCCGTCGAAGCGTTCCCGGCGCGTAACAAAAAGTTTGGAAGCAATTAATTCTTCCGGCGCTAAAACGCGGGTTTGCACACCAACAACCTCGGCTGGGACGGAACGCTTGATCCATGAGGCATCCACTGTAATTACTCCGTTACTCATCCCTGTAATGAGGTCCACGAAATAACTATCGCGATGCGCTTTGGCCAGCCAGACTGGATCGCGGACTTCAATTTTGAATCCCTGCTTGTGTAAACACGCCAATGCTCGAGAGGCATCCTTAGCACTCAGAAAGAGATCGAGGTCTTTGGTGTCGCGGCATATGCCAGTGTGCTGCTTCAACGCAAACGCGCCCGACACGGTAAAAGGAATACGCTTATCTTCGAGCAACAACAACACTTCACGGAATAAGGTCTCCTGCTTCTTAGGTAGACGCTGCGGAGTAGAAGACGTTTTCGGCAAGCAATCTTCCGGATTGTGGCGCAGTTTGGCCATGAGCCGCTTAGATGTGAGGGTCTGCTCTGCGGTTGGTTGCCGTTGCTTTCCCCTTACCTTCTATACTCAGAGTGTCCCTATGCCTGAGGACCACAAGTTGAAGATGTTTCTTGTCCCTTGCAGCTGTGGGATAACCTTTGCCGTTTCGGAAGAATATGATCGTAAGGGAACCAGCTGGAGCCGGTATCTGAAGTGTCCAAGATGTGACAAACGGCATGATCCCAAGAACCGCCTTTTGCAGCTTGGGTACTATCGTGAAGGCTACTGGAAAGTGGATGAGTGTTGACTGATACGCAGAAAGTTCATCGCCCGGTTCGCGTCGCAGTCGTTGGGGTCGGCAATGTGGGAACGACATTCGCTTATGCGTTGCTACTCAGCGGCATGGCTGCGGAAATTGTTTTAATCGATGCCAACCACTCCAAGGCTGAAGGCGAAGCCATGGACCTCAACCACACTGTGCCTTTTACCCATCCGACACGAGTATGGGCGGGAGGCTATGAAGATTGCGCGGGGGCTGTGGTTACAGTACTGGCTGCGGGTGCGGGACAGAAGCCGGGTGAAACGCGCCCAGACGTAGCGGCGGTGCGGGCCGATCGGCTGGTTCAGGGGCACGTCGGGGGCCGGGTCGGCGAAGGCGCAACGACCTCGCTCAGCCCCTCCAGGGCCTCGGCAACGCCTTGCGCGCGGCGTCTCGGGGTGGCGGACCGCCTCGACGGCGCGCTCGGCCAGCTTCACCGGCATCGCGATCGCGTCGGTCAGCCCCCGCGCGACCAGCTCGGTCGTGCCGGGCTCGGCTGGGGCACCCAGTCGTCGCTGAACTCGGCCGGCTCGGGAATCGGCTCGAAGTCGAAGAGGACGGTGCCGATGTCGACGCCGGAGACGCCGTCGACCATCGCGTGGTGGGTCTTGGTCAGGATCGCGAAGCGGTCGCGCTCCAGCCCCTGGGCGAGCCACAGCTCCCAAAGCGGCTTGGAGCGGTCCAGCTGCTGGGAGAAGACGCGGCCGGCGAGCCGCTTGAGCTGCGTCCTCGCCGCCCGGGTCCGGCAGCGCGGTATGGCGGATGTGGTAGGTGAGGTTGAAGTTGACGTCGTCGACCCAGAGCGGCCGCCCGGCCTCCAACGGCGGCACGACCAGCTTCTGGCGGAAGCGGGGCACCAGGCCGAGGCGCCCGCGCACGTGCTCGACCAGGTCGACGTAGCGGGGCGGCGGCCCTCGAAGATCAGGATCGCGCCGACGTGCATGTGGCTGTCCGAGCTCTCGTTGGTCAGGAACGATGCGTCGATCGCGGTCAGGCGGTCCAGGTGGCGTCCTCGGTCGCCATCCGCAAGGCTAGCCTCGCCCGTCGGTCCAGGCCGCTCGCCATCGCTACCCTTGCATGGCATGGCGGCCACCGCCACCGCGCGCTCCCGAAGACGCGTCCTGCTCGCCGCTCCGCGCGGCTACTGCGCCGGCGTCGACCGCGCCGTGCAGACGGTCGAGCGCGCGCTCGAGCTGCACGGCGCCCCGGTCTACGTGCGCAAGGAGATCGTCCACAACAAGCACGTGGTCGAGGAGCTCGCCAAGCGCGGCGCGATCTTCGTCGAGGAGGAGACCGAGGTGCCGGAGGGCGAGATCGTCGTCTTCTCCGCCCACGGCGTCGCCCCGGCGGTCCACGAGAACGCCGCCGCCCGCGGCCTGCGGACGATCGACGCGACCTGCCCGCTGGTCACCAAGGTCCACGTCTCCGCCCGCCGCTTCGCCGCCGAGGGCTACACGATCGTGATGATCGGCCACGACGGCCACGAGGAGGTCGAAGGGACGACCGGCGAGGCGCCCGAGCAGCATCGTCCTGATCGAAACCGCCGACGAGGTCGAGACGCTCGAGGTCCCCGACCCCGAGCAAGGTCGCCTTCATCACCCAGACCACGCTCTCGGTCGACGAGACCGCCGAGGTGATCGCCGCCCTGCGCGCCAAGTTCCCCGGCAATCGTCAGCTCCAAGTCAGACGACATCTGTTACGCGACCACCAACCGCCAGATCGCCGTCAAGCAGCTGGCCCGCGAGTGCGACCTGGTCCTGGTGATCGGCTCGACCAACTCCTCCAACTCCAACCGCCTGGTCGAGGTCGCGCGCGAACACGGCGCCGCCTCGCACCTGATCGACAACCACACCCAGGTCCACGAGGAGTGGCTGGAGGGCGTGGAGACGGTCGGCATCACCTCCGGCGCCAGCGCCCCCGAGGAGCTGGTCGAGCGCCTGGTCGAGTTCTTCCGCGAGCGCGGCGCCGAGGACGTCTCCGAGCTGCGCACCGTCCACGAGGACGTCCGCTTCATGCTGCCGAAGGAGATCCGCGAGGAGGTCGCGGCCCGCGCCTAGATCCGCGGCGCCCTACTCGCGGGGCGCGTAGCGGTGGTGCAGCATCAGGTCGTTGCCGTCGGGGTCGGTGAAGAGGGCCATGTGGCAGACGCCGGTGTCGAAGGTGTCGCCGGTGAACTCGACGCCTTTGGCCTCCAGCTCGGCCCGCGCCGCGGCGACGTCGTCGACGTGCAGCGCCGGGTGGGCGTTCTTCTGCGGCGCGAACTCCATGCCCATTTTGCCGGCTCCCAGATCCCGAAGCAGGTCTCGCCGACCCAGAATTCGAACGGCCGTGCTCGTCGGGCCGCAGGCCGAGCGTCTCGACGTAGAAGGCGCGCGAGCGCTCGGCGTCGGTGGAGGGGATGCCGACGAAGTCGAGCTTGGTGACCATCGCCGCCATCCTACGGCGACGCCCGCGGCAAAGCTGAGTGACCAGGGAGCGGGAGAAAAAGACAATGGCAAG
>CAWBXL010000238.1:0-11896 GCA_963792305.1 uncultured Acidobacteriaceae bacterium
TATCAACATCTTTGTAGGTGTGGACTTTGGAAGAGTTGGTTTTTCCCAGCGTGATGCTGCCGTTGTTGACTGCCAGCTTGCTGACCGAAAGTTTGTCAAGGTCCGAAGAGGAAGACGTCGGTTCGGGCTTCTGCGATTTGGTATTTCCACCCAGGCTGGAGAAGTTCCATTTTCCGCCGGGGGTCTGGATCAAATGGATTTCCGGCTGGTCGAGGACAAGATCGTTGACCTTAAGCTGCTTGGAAAAAATCAGCGGCATCAACTCCACGCCCACTTTCAGGCTCTTTGCGCGTACAAAAGGATCTTTGCTGAATGCGGGATCATCCGCGATTGAAAGGTCTTCCGCAGAAACACTGCCCGACAAAATGGATAGGCCTAAATTGCCAACATGCACCTCGCGCCCCAATGCACTGGTCAAGGTGGATTCCAGCTTAGGGCGGAAGCTGTTCACGTTGATGATGAATGGCAAAATGATGACTACGACCAGGATGAGCGCGAGAAGGATACCTACTATTTTTAGGGCTTTCATAAGACCCTCCTTGGATGCAGCCTGTCGTTACAGGGCAGCTTGCGGATGGATGTGCGGCCCGCTCAGTTTACCAAAGAGAGATTGTCTACCCAACTTCGGCGTGTTGGGGAGCCTGTTTCACCACTTTTAAGCCTTGTTCCAGGTCAGCAATCAGGTCGTCAGCGTTTTCGATTCCCACTGATAACCGGAGCATTTGCTCTGTGACCCCCATCTTTTGACGGTGCTCGGGGGAAATCATGAGATGCGAGCACAGGATTGGAATGCTGACCAGGGACTCGACTCCCCCCAGGCTTGGGGCCAGCGTAAACAAGTGTAGAGCTTCTGATAATTGGCGGGCGTCTTCGCCGGTGCCTTCGACTTCAAAGCTGACTACGCCACCGCCGCCACGCATCTGTTCCATGGCCAGGCTGCGATCAGGATGGCCTTCGACCATCGGGTAGTGCACGCGCCGCACGTTAGGGTGCTGTGACAGAAATTGAGCGATCCGCAGCGCATTTTCGTTTTGCCGTTGTACTCGCACTGCCAGCGTTCGGATCCCCGTAACAGAAGCCAAGCGGCATGAGGGTCCATAATTCCGCCGAGCGTGTTGCGAGTTTCGTGAATTTTATCGATTTGTTCTCGAGAGCCGGCTACGATACCGCAAAGCAAGTCGGCATGTCCGCCGAAGTATTTGGTTCCGGAGTGCATGACCAGATCAATCCCGAACTCGATGGGGCGCTGATTGATGGGTGTGGCGAAAGTACTGTCTATCATGGTCAGGATTCCGGTTTTCTTACCCAGTGCGCTGACTTTCTTCAGATCCACGATGCGGCTGGTTGGGTTAGTCGGTGATTCTATGTAGATCAATTTCGTATTCGGGCGGATTGCACGGGCTTGCTGTTCATAGTCGCCCACATCTACGAAAGTGGTTTCGATACCCAACTTTGGCAGCCAGCTAGTAAAGAACTTTGTGGTTCCTCCATAAATGTCCCGCTGGGAGACGATGTGGTCGCCGCTCTTCAATAGAGCTAGAACGGTGGTTGTGATCGCGGTCATCCCCGAGGAGAACAGTAGCGCTCGCTCCGCACCTTCCAGCTCCACAATAGCGGTTTCCGCGGCGGTGTTGGTGGGGTTGCCATAGCGTGTGTAGTACTGGTCAGAGCCCGTGACTCGAAGCATCTCTTCATTGTCGGTGGTCTCGAATGTCGAGGTCTGATAGATCGGCGTACCCACTGGGCCGAGCTTCCTGGTTAAGTCGGTGCCTCCGCGGACGGCTTCGGTTTCCTGACGGCGTTTGTGCTTCATGGCTGCTCCCTGATCTCTACCTTTATAATCCAGTTTGGCAGGGGAAAAATGAAGAAAAAGAAGGTAACTAAGAAGGCAAAGCCTGCGAAGGCTCGCGCCAGGAAAAAGGCCGCTGCGGTCAAATCTGAATTAAAGCATGCGGCATGGCATTCGCTTGAGATGGAACAGGTCAGCCCGCTATTTCATCGCCACTTCGTGTATGGCGAGAGTGTAATGCTGTCGCGCATCATGTTGAAGAAGGGATGCATTGTCCCGATGCATCAACACCACAATGAGCAGGTTTCGTTCGTGTTCGATGGCAGCTTGAAGTTCATCTTTGAGCACAAAGAATTGGTGATGAACAGCGGCGAGGTGCTGGTTATTCCTGCGAATTTGCCCCACGCTGCCGAAGCGATGGCGGACACGCTGGCTTTCGATATCTTCAGCCCGCCGCGGACTGATTGGATCAGCAAGAGCGACCAGTATTTGAGGGAAGCTCCCAAAGAGGCGACATCTCCGCGTAAAGTGGGGTAAATGTACCCAGTAAAACTAGTTCCTCTGCTATTCTGAATGGCACTCTTCTGAACAAACCAGACTGATCTATGACGCCGGTTTCACAATCCGACGATACCCTGTTGCGTTGCATTGGCTGCGGTGCGATAACTCCGGTGGCGGAGTCCGGGTTGAATTGCGTAAAGTGCGGGGACTTGCTGGAAGTGGTGTTTCCGCATCCCGGCACTGGAAGTGAAAAGCTGAATGCAGCGACGCTGAAAGCCATTTGGCGCGATCGCCGCTCATCGCCGTTGCCGCAAGATCAGAGTGGAGTATGGCGTTTTCGTGAAGTCCTGCCGCCGCTTGGTAAAGATCTTCCCATCACGCTGCGAGAAGGCAATACGCCGCTGTATGAGCTTTCATTGTGCTCGCGGATTACCGGCGTGAATCAGCTCTACGCCAAGCATCAGGGCATGAATCCTACGGGGTCATTTAAAGACACCGGCATGACGGTTGCGTCATCTTTTGCGCGCAAGGATGGTTTCCGCTGGGTGGCCTGCGCGTCTACTGGGAATACGTCCGCTTCCATGGCGGCCTATGCGGCGCGCGGCGGCATGTTCAGTTTGGTGCTGATTCCTGAAGGCAAAATTTCCTGGGGCAAGCTTTCGCAATCTCTCGACTACGGCGCTGTCACTTGCCAGGTAAAAACTGATTTTGATGGATGCATGCATATCCTCAATGAAATCGTGAAGCACAAAGAAATTTATGTGCTGAACTCGATCAATCCTTTCCGGCTTGAGGGGCAGAAGACAGTAGCGTTCGAGTTGATGGAACATTTCAATTGGGAGCCACCCAATCACATTATTGTTCCCGGCGGGAATTTGGGAAATTCTTCGGCGTTGGGCAAGGCATTTCAGGAGATGAAAGAACTAGGGCTGATTACGCGATTCCCCAAGATTTCCATTATTCAGGCGGAAGGCGCGAACCCGTTGGTGCGGACCATCCGTGAAAAAGGCGGCAAAGAGCTTGTTTCTGTACAGGCCGAAACTATGGCGACGGCCATCCGCATTGGGAGTCCGGCGTCGTGGAAGAAAGCTCTGCGCATATTGGACGCGACGGGTGGTACTGTCGAGCAAGTGACTGAAGTTGAAATTGCGCTGGCCAAGGCTGAAATCGGCGCGGACGGCATTGGTTGCGAGCCAGCTTCAGCGGTCACGCTGGCTGGTTTGAAAAAATTAGTGAAGCAGGGATTTGTGAAACCAAACGAATCCGTCGTTCTGGTATTGACCGGGCACGTACTGAAAGATCCCGATTTCACTTTGAAATTCCACCGTGGCGATTTGTTTACCGGAACGCCGTTCGAAAACGAAGCCCGCATTCTGACTGCCCGCCAGCGCGCGCCGATTGTGCTCGATGCCAGCGCGGACGCTGTGCTCAAGACGCTTGAGCAGGCGGAGAAGCAGAACTAGGCAATGGGCAAGACCACTCGCCGCGCTACGTCGTTTTCCGTCAGTCTGCCGGCTACTTCCGCAAACCTCGGGCCGGGGTTTGATGCGGCTGCTCTCGCATTCGATCTACATCTAAAAGTGAACGCTAAGCCGGCTGACGATTTCTCCATCGTGGCAAACGGCCGCGACCAACATATCTGTGGCAGCCTCGAAAATAATTTGATTCTCAGTACCTACCGTGAAGTTCTTCAATCGGAGAATAAGGCGGTAGTTCCGCTGGCATTGCGGATCGACAACGAGGCTCCCATCGGCAAAGGATGTGGATCATCTGCTTCGGCGCGTCTGGCCGGAATCGCTCTGGCTGATCACTTCGGAAAGTTGCGCTGGTCCGACAACAAGATTGTGGGCGAGGCTTCGCGCCGCGAACATCATCCTGACAATGCTGCTGCCTGCTGGATGGGCGGCGTCGCCGTTGCCAAAATGTCCGGTGAGAGCGAAGCGCAGGTTGCTCGGATTGTGCCGAAAGGGAAGTGGCCGCTATTATTCGCCGTGCCTGATCAGCCACTTTCCACCGAAGAAGCCCGCAAAGTGTTGCCGCCGCAATATTCTCGCGCGGATGCGGTCACCAATATTCAGAATTCCATGCTGCTGGTCGCGGCGTTTGTTCAGGGGCGTCCGGATTTGCTGGCCTCAGCTCTTGAGGACCGGATTCACCAGCCTTACAGAGCGGCATTGTGTCCTCTTCTGCCGGCTTTGCAAAAGCTGGCAGGAACACAGGGAATTTTGGGGGCTGTTCTTAGCGGTGCGGGGCCATCAGTTTTAGTTTTTCTTGATCCTAAAGCGAAGGTTAATAAAGTTAAAACACACGTAGCTGCGCATCTCCGCGCCAGCGGGCTTACGGCAGAATTGATTTCAACTGGGATTGATCCAAAAGGAAGAGTTGTAAAGAGGTAGCGTCTGAATCAAGCGAAATGTGGCTGCTCACTCTGGGCGGTGATTGTAAATAGGTGATCTTCGAAACTTAGTTCCGGATCCTGCGCGAACCTCTCCGCATACGAATGGATGGCCTTCAGGAAATTATCGATTTCCTGCTCAGCTTTGTATTGCAGCTTCACTTCGGTCAGGCTCGGAGTTACCGTCTGGATTCTATTGTTACGCATCAGCATCTCCCCGGAGTACTTCGCCAACTGCATTCGTACCTGCGATTACTTCATCGAACCGAGCAATCGTCAGAGGGGATGATTGAGAGTACGTCCTAACAGAAAATTCGTGAATAGCACGGGTGTGCTAGATGCAAGTCTGTAAACTTGGAAAAATTGGCGGGAAGTGTGGAAAACATCCCGCCAATCGCAGGTAAATCCGCGCGTTACCTCGCTCCGGTTACTAACGGCTTGCCGGAGGAATGATTCCATTCAGCCGCAGATATTCAACCATCTGACCGTAGTGGTCGAAGCCGTGTCCGGTTAGCAATATCCCCATGCTCAGGCGAGTGGTTGTGCCATCACCGAAGGGCGATTTGATGGATGCCACCGAATTTGTGTCGTTGATGGTGGCGACTGCTTTATGCGCGTAGGCGAAAGAATCTTTAAGAAATTTCACGATGTCGGCTTTGCTTTTGGCTGAATCTGGCCCATTCTCGCCGCCGATGTCGACTGGAGGCTTTTCCCCAAGAATTCCCGACGCCACGATGTAATTTACTGCCGCCACGTGCTTCACTTCTTGGCTGAAGGTGCGGACGCCCTTGAACTCGCCTGTCGTAGGTGCGAAGGAATATTTATCTTCCGGCATGGCTTCTGCTGCCGGGACGAATTCGCCTTCCATGCCGGCAAGGGATTTGTCCAACACCGATGTCAGTGTCGGGGCAGGGACTGGGGCGGGGGATTGGGCGAATACCCAATTGCTCATTACTAGTATCGCCAAACCTATGTGCAGGTAATTTCTATTCTTCATGACGTTCTCCTCACAAAAATAGCTAGTCGCTTGCGACACGCATTCTATATCACTTGGTCGTGGCTGAGGATTCTGAAGGGAAGGGCCATTCGTGATTTCGCCACGCGCGAATGAGATAAAGCAGCACACCTGTAATCAGGACGACGAGCGCATAGTTGATTTGTTTGAGAGAGTTGGTGCGGGAGATCAACACATATATGAAGCCCAAAGACGCGAGTATTGCTGGAATCGGATAGAGCCACATACGGAATGGGCGTGGCAAATCGGGACGGCGTATGCGCAACACAATCAACCCAATGGCCTGAACTAAGAATTGAAGCGTGATGCGAATGACCACCAAAGCTGCAATCACGTCTGCCAGAGATAAAAAGCAACAGAGAATTGCTACTCCGCCCAATGCCAACAAAGAAACGTAGGGGAAGCGGTATTCGGAGTGGACGCGGGAGAATGCGCGGAAGTAGTTTCCATCTAATGCCGCTGCGTAAGGCACCCGCGAGTAGCCCAACATCAAGGAAAAAACTGAGGCAAAAGCTGTCCACATCACCAGGCCTGTGACCAGGTTCGCGGCCCAGGAGCCATAAATCCGCTGCATGAAAATGGAAACCACGTATAGCTTGTTATTTCCTGTACCGGATTGCAGCATCTCCTGCCAAGGCACAACCCCCAGGATGCTGAGGTTCATCACGATGTAAAGACATCCGACCAGGACAATTGAGAGCAGCAGTGCGCGAGGAATATTTTTTGTTGGTTCTTGTATTTCATCGCCCAGGAAGCAGACGTTGTAGTAGCCCCAGTAGTCATAAGTGGCAATTAGCATTGCCGAGCCTAAGCCAAGGAAAAATTGTGGCGAAAGCTGGAACGCATTGGGCGGAAAACTGAGTGCGCGGGCGAGATTGAAGTGGGTCAGCCCGGAGATAATGATCCAGGTCATCGTGCCAACGACGCCGCCCAATAAAACCTTTGAGAGCCAACCAATGCTAGTGATCTTGCGATAGAGCAGCAACAACGCCGCCAGAATGACGCCGATTGCTACGAATGTTGCGCCGGAAACCAGCCAACGGATTTCCAACGATCCCATATGGACAAGATTCAGCGTCCATATTCGCGAGGTATAAGGCTGTTCGAGGCTAGGCCAAAAGAATGAAACGTAGCCAGCCAGCCCTATGGCTCCTGAGGCAATGGAAAGAGGAGCTGTAAATGACAGTTGCCAGATAAAAAGAAACGAAATTAATTTCCCTAGTTTTTTAGATCCATAGATTTCGCGCAGGTAACGATAAGAGCCGCCCGAGCCCGGCATGGCCGCGCCAAGCTCCGCCCAGACCAAGCCGTCGCAGATGGCGAAGAATGCGCCCAGAATCCAGCCCAGCATGGCTTGTGGGCCTCCCATGGCGCTGATGATGAGGGGAATGGTGATGAAGGGGCCGACGCCGATCATGTCAATCATGTTCAGCGCTGTGGCGGTACCGAGGCCGACGCCGCGGATGAGTTGGTCACCGGCCGCTGGTCGCTGGTCATTGGCCGGCTGTTCGTTAGAAGAACGCGTATCGTCATTCATGTGGTTGGCTAACGACCAGTGGCCAGCGACTAACGACAACTTTAATGTCCAGCATTCAACAGATTCACGAACAACCGAATCGCTCCCGGAACTCCAGCCGGCAACTGGCGGAAAAAGGCATACCCCGTATAGATATAGACGCCTTTTCCCGATTGTGCCCGGAGCAAACCGCCTTTTAATGGTTGCTCGCCGGGATCATGCGAAGAGAGTAGAGGTTTGAAATGCTCGTCCCATTGATCGGCAAAATTCAGCCCGCGCTCCTGCACCCAGCCGGAAAAATCTGTTTGTGAAATTTCATTGGGAGAGTGAAAGACACTGTCATCAGGAGACAAAATTTCAACCGGGGCCTCTTCTACCGAGACGCGTGATCTTCCAAGCTGAATTGAATACGGAGCAAAGTGGCCGCTGTTGAATTCGCCTACGCCGGCGTTGTACTGGACTACCAGCGTCCCCCCGGCTGAAACATAATCAAGCAGTTTTTTATTGTTTGTGGCAATTTCTTTTTGCGTGTCGTAGGCGCGGATTCCCAGGACGATGGTTCCGTATTTGCTGAGGTCTTCGCTGGCGAGCTTCTCCGCTGGAATTACGGTTACGTCTAAGCCGATCTGCTGAAGCACTGTGGGAATATCATCCCCAGCACCTAAGATGTATCCAATCTTTAGTTCTTTAGGAATTTTTACATCCACGATGCTCACACGCTGCGCAGCCGGCTGGTAGTAGTAAAAGCTGGCCAGATCTTCGCGACTTACCAACGAGTATCCTTCGCTAAATTTGGCGCCACGCGCATCAAGCACCGCGTGGATTTCCGATCTGCTTTCCTTGGTCGCTGACGGAAACACTTTAAATTCAAAATACTGCTTGTCTCCTCGCTGTTTGAAGTCCACGGGAAGCTCCGCGGGCTCGGAGTGCCAAGCCGAGGGCAGATCCAAATGAAGTTTTCCGGTCGTCGTTTCGGCAACATTGGACGCGACTGAAACTTTTACGCTGGTTGCGGTGCCTCCGACGGGGATCACTTGCTCTCCCGGCTCAAGCATGACGGAGTAGGCCGGAACTACGGCGAGCGGACGCTTCGCGGGACTGCCACTCTCATTTAAAAATTCAGCAACCACCAGTGATGCGACGCGTCCCTCCAATATTTTATCGGAGTGTTTGGGTTTGAGCTGCGACAGTTTTGATCCAGCAGATACGAGCGAGTACGACACATGCACAGAAAGCTGAGGAGGAGGGAAGGGAAGTGTCTGGAATCTTTCCTCGTCGATAGTGTTGACGGCGTCGGTTTCCGGATTATCGCGGTGCCAGTGGGGACGGGTGTATCTGGCACTGTTTTCAGCCGTCAATTGAAAATTAGCGTAGTAATCCTCGCCGGGCGCCAGAGCATGCTCATTGCTCTTGTAGCTCTTGACCGCAAATCCGGCGGGGACTCTAAGTTCCGCATCGTGGATCTCTGCAAAAAGTTTTGAGCCATTGTGAAATTTGGCGATGATCGGGACGGTCTGGCCGGGTGAAATCGCACTTACGGCATCATGTTCATTAGGGATCGGGGAATCGGGGCCTTTTGGCCTGGCGATCGTCGCCAGCACGGAAATGTTTGCGGCAAGGTTCGCCGCTGTTTCACACTGTTTTTGTTTTTCGTAGAGAATATCGAGGATCTGCGGCCTTTCCGGGCCAATATCGGTCCGCTCAATGCGGTCCACCAGAGCGTCAAGCAGTTCCAGAGCTTGCAATAGCGGAGTCACTGCCTGCTCGGGATGGTCGCTTGCCTCATCTGCGCTACGAATCTTTTCGGAAATTTCTTTGAGAGAACGTTCCATCAAAGGGTAATTATTCTTGTCTTCGCCGAATCGCGAGATCAATCCAGGCAGGCTGGTATTGATTCCATCAAAAAAATCATTTTCATGCTCTCCTTGGGCGATTGGAACAGTAGAACTGGCGAGCTTATAAAACGTCCACCGGTCGCCCGGTTCGACCGTCCAGCCACCAGCTCCTTGCGAGAGCTGATGCCGCAGGCCATCGAGCGCAAATGCGATGTACGATTTGCCAAGCGCTGGATCCACTTGGCCGGTATTTAATTTGACGGTATAGTTTTCATCCGCGCACGAGCTTGAGCCAAAGCCGCAGACGTTTCCAACGTAAAGTTTCTTTGCCTGCCATATTTGCAAGCCTTCTTTGATTTGTTCTGGGAAGCGGTTGGGATCAGCGGCTGCCTTGTAGGCCTCCTGGGCGAGCATGGACGAAGCCTGGTGGTGTCCATGTCCGTCACGGCCGGTTCCTGAAAATCGGGCCGTGACTACATCGGGGCGAAAGGTGCGAATCACACGCACAATGTCCGCCAGCGCAGCATCATGGCCTCCCCACTTCTGGAAAGTTTCTTCCGGACTTTTGGAGAAGCCGAAATCTGCGACGTGGGAAAATCGCTGTTCGACGCCGTAATAGCGGTCGGATGCAGTCAACTCTAAAGTCCGCAGGACACCCAGAACATCAAACAGGCTGCTGCCCACTTTATTCTGCCCGCCTTCCCCGCGGGTTAGTGTCATCAGCACGGTAGAAACACCTTTGCCACGGGCTTCCAATGTCAGCATCCCGCCATCTTCGTCATCGGGATGCGCGACCACTTGCAGCAGGCGGCCTGTGGTCTCGAGTTTGCGCAGCTCTTGTTTCAATCCGCTTACGCCAGTGTCCTGCGGTAGGGGGTCAATCCCGATGCTTGCCGCACTTTGTGCAAAAGAGCAGGGAAGCAGAACGATGGCAATGAGAAGGGAGCACAACCATGCGGCAGAATGCCGCCAGCGCAGATTCATAGGTATCGGATTGTTTGAGGCCGTAGGAGGAAGCAATATTTTGGCTGACATTAGTTGTTTAAGCGATGCGTTTTGCGTTGTGACAGTATGCCAGAAGAGAGCACGGCAGACATCATGGGTCTCCCTAATTTCCCAGCCAGCGCGGAAGTGTGTTAGAAAGTATGCGTCACAAATAAACCTCTTTATGGAGGATAGATGCGCAGACTTCGTTCCCTGGCAGTCTTGTTTTGGTCTTTTGTGGTTGTCTGGTTTCCTATGCCCAGCTTACTGACATCGAAAAAGCCAGCGTCCTGCTCGGCAACATTTCCGTGTCGAGCCAACATTGTTTACAAAACCAACTAGCAACTATGACGCGAAGCTGGATGTCTATTCTCCGGAAAAAGAGAGGCGGCAATACGTTCCGGTAGTCATGGTGATCCACGGCGGTGGTTGGATCGCTGGGACCAAGGAGCAGGGAGTTCTCTACACACTGCCGTTTTTGCAGATGGGCTTTGCGGTAGTGAACGTCGAGTACCGCATGGGGCCGGTTGCGCTGGCTCCGGCTGCGGTGGAGGATTGTCTCTGTGCGTTGCACTGGATCGGCCGCAATGCCAGGAAGTATCACTTCGACCTGAGCAAGGTCGTGATCACCGGCGGCTCGGCGGGGGGACACCTGGCGCTGACCACCGCCATGATTCCGCCATCCGCGGGATTTGAAAATGAATGCCTGGCCAGAAGATGACTCCGGCTGGACCGGGAAGTTTATTGATACCCGGCCTCAGGTGGCCGCGGTCATCAACTGGTTTGGGATTACCGATGTGAATGACATGCTGGAAGGGCCGAATAAGCATGGTTATGCGGTTTCCTGGCTTGGTAGCCTACCCAATCGCGAAGATTTGGCCAAGAAGGTTTCGCCTCTTACTTATGTGCGGTCGGGACTGCCTCCGATCCTTACCATCCACGGTGACAATGACAAACTTGTGCCGTACTCCCAAGGTGTCCGCTTGCATCAAGCCCTAACCAAAGCCGGGGTGAAAAATCAGCTTTACACGATCCCCGGCGGCGGTCATGGGGGCTTCACGGATGAGCAGGAATTGAAGGCCTGGGAGGTGGCTGGGCATTCCTGGAAGTACCGGAGTACTGGCAAAATGATTCA
Organism: uncultured Acidobacteriaceae bacterium; assembly: GCA_963792305.1. Classification (GTDB taxonomy): domain Bacteria; phylum Acidobacteriota; class Terriglobia; order Terriglobales; family Acidobacteriaceae; genus CAWBXL01. Next base: position 11,171 of record CAWBXL010000238.1, read on the forward strand.
AAGCGCGGAATTGCCGGCCGGGGGCTGAATTCAACTTTTCAATGGGTTATCCTGTACCAAGGACGGCATTCTTGCTAGAATGTGCGGTCTTAAAGAAGTACGTATCAGGGAGACTGACACTCTATGGCATATGTGATCGCAGAACCTTGCATCAACACCAAAGACACGGCTTGTGTAGACGCCTGCCCGGTGGATTGCATTCACCCTAAAAAAGACGAAGAAGGATACGCGACCGAAGAGTTGCTGTATATCGATCCGGTCGAATGCATTGATTGCGGAGCCTGCGTGCCGGTGTGTCCTGTGTCGGCGATTTTCGCGCTGGATGATCTGCCGGAAAAGTGGAACGCATTTACTGCGCGGAATGCGCAGTATTACGGCCGCGAGTAACGGGTAGACTAGATTTCTTACGAGGGCGCACTTGTGTTTCTACATGAGTGCGCCTTTTGTATTTATTAGCTAATCGCATTGACTCGGGAAGTAAACTGAAAAACATGGGAGCATTCTGGGGCGTCAAGTCGTTGCTGGAAGGTAGCCGAGATGAATATCGCGGCTGGCGCAAGTTCCGTCGTGCTACTGGAATTTGGCCGCTCTGGTCGATTGGTGTATCAGTTTTCTCTATTCCGACTCTTTTCGCTGTTGGGATATATGCATTTATTCGTGTGTTAGAAACACACCGAATGCCTCTCATTTGGACCGGGCTGCTAGTCCTGGGCTTCGGGATTTAGA
>CAWBXL010000239.1:0-7703 GCA_963792305.1 uncultured Acidobacteriaceae bacterium
CGTTGATCGTCGGGATTGCTCTTTTCATCGGGACCCGCCTGACTCAAACGGTGACCAGAGCAGTGGCACAACTGTACCTGGGCACTCGGCATATCAATCAAGGGGACTTCAGCCACCGTATTCCGGTCAAGTCCAATGACCAGCTGGCGACGCTCGCGCACTCCTTCGATTCCATGTCGGAGTCATTGCAGAAATTGCTGGAGGAGCAAAAAGAAAAGCAGAAGCTGGAAAACGAGTTGATTATCGCACAGGAAGTGCAGGCCCAATTATTTCCGCAGAAAATTGTCCAGCTGCCGAGTCTGGAGGTGCACGGATTCTGCCGTCCGGCGCGTACAGTCGCGGGACTGCTCGATTTCCTTCCGGTTGATTCCCATCGCATGGTGATGGCGGTCGGGGATGTCAGCGGAAAGGGAATTTCTGCCGCGTTGTTGATGGCGACGATCCGCTCCGCCATACCTTCTTCAGCCTGGAAGGCATCCCAATTTTGCGGGAATCGATGGCTGGGAACAAACGGAAGATCCGAATGGATTGGCGCTTGCCGTCCAGGGAGTGGAAGTTACCACAGCAGCTTTGCTCACACTACTCAATCATCAGCTTTATGAAAGTACCCGCGGAGAAGTACGCCACTATGTCCTGGGTTTTTACGATGGCCGTGAGTGCACACTCACCTATTCCAATGCCGGCATGTTCGGCCGGTTATTCTAGGCAGCGGTGGCGCAATTGGCAGGCGGGACCGTGGTGGAACTATCGTCGGCCTCTTTGGGGAGGTGAAATACGACGAGAGTGTTATCCGGATTTCCGATGGCGATATTTTTCTCGCTTACAGCGACGGTGTCACCGAACCGGAAAACGACTACGGAGAGTTCGGCGAACAACGCTTGATCAATCTGGTATGGGAAAATCGGCATCTTCCGCTGGCAAAAATCAGCGAGATCGTTACTGCCGCAGTGGACGATTGGATCGGCGCCAACGAGCAGCCTGATGACGTCACGCTGGTGCTGGCGCGAGTGCGCTGATTACGATCCGGTATAGAGCTGAAACGGCGCCCAGTAAAAAGGTTTGTGATAAGGGCCGGGCGCGTGCAGCAAAGAAAGTTTGGCGTTCCTTAGCGCGTCCTGAGGGCTGTGTCCTTTTTGTAATTCTGCATAGAGCTTGTCCATTAGCCCGGGGGTTGAAGTGTCATTGACTTCCCACAATGCCCCAATTACGTTGTGAGACCCCGCGCGGAGAAATGCCCACGACAGACCAACTAGCCCCTCTCCCATATAAGTTTTAGTACCGGAGCCAAAGCAGGTAGAAATAGTGACTAGGTCTGCGTGCAACCGCCGGTTGATTATGTCACGAGCGTGCAGCTTGAAGGAATCTTCCTCTGGGCTGGCTTTGGACAGCACAATCGCCGAATCAAGCGGGCTGGTTTGGCTGGCGGTTCCGTGAGCAACGAAGTGGATATAGGAGAACTGGTCGGGTTTGTTATTAAGGTAGGCCAAAGGGGTTGCATCGGCGCGGGTAAAGACACGGCTTTGTCCCGGCGAAAAATACTTCTCGATAGTTTGCATCTCAGCCGCAGCCTGGCTGAGGGGGGATATTTCGGATCGGGAATGACCGGATCGCCGATGAGAAGTAGCTTCCCCAGGTTATTACCTGTCTTGCGGACGGATCCGGCTAGCAATCGCAATGAACTTGCGTTGGTGACGGTCGCATCATCAATCCAATAGTGCAATTCAGGTTTTGACACGATGAGGGTTTCAAAATTCAAATTATTCAAGCTTCTGTCCGCAACGATGCTTACATGCGAATTGACTGGCAAATACTTCTGTGCCGGACCAATCAGAGTTTCATACAGACGAATCCCGAATTGATTCGCCGTCTGCAATACATCCGGGCCAGCCAGAAGGGCCTTCTGGTAATGCTGTACCGCAAAGTCGATCTCCGCCGCAGCAGGGAGTTTCAGCAGGACGGTTTGTTTTGCAGAAATCACCCACAAATAGGACTGGTTGGTGCCAAGCCAGTAAAACAAAACCGGGCCGCCCGCTCGGCGCGCGATCTCTCGCGAATCAGGAATAGCAGCTGATGTCTCCCGGGAATTCAGTCCCTCTGACAGCGTTTGCGCCCGGCTCTGGTCTGCCTCTTTGAGCGCTTCTTCGACTTTCCCGTGCTCGACCAGAAAATGGATGTAATCGTCGTAAAGGTGGACGGCGTTGGTGAGGAACGGCAGCTTGAATTCCTCATTGCGAATTTGCTGGCGCGCTTCCTTTACTGCATCTCGTGCTTCTTTGTATTGACGGTCTGCATCCTGTATCCTGCCCTGTTTTTCGTAGAGTTTTGCCAGATCATTGCGCGATTGCCAGCGAAGCCAGCCGTCATCCGCCTTATTGATTGCGATTTCCCGAAATGTCTTCTCGGCATAAGCTTCATCGTTGGAAAGGGCTGAGATCTCCGCATTCACCAGCAGTGCGTACTGCTCTTCAAGATGGTTATCGCCGGTATGGGCGAGTTCATACGCCTGCTGCGCATATTGCCTTGCCGGCTCGATGCGTTGCTGCTGGACGCAGAGCAAAGCCAAAGCTGTGAATCCTTGAATAGTTTGGATTTGGTCTCCGTTGGTTTGTGCCAATTGCAATGCCTGCTGGTAATACTGTTCAGCGAGAGAAAATTGGCCAGTTTCGAAATACACACGGCCTATATTCCCCAACCAGGCTGTCCTGTCGACGTCGATTCCCAAGTCTTTGGCCTGCCGCTCGGCTTCCTGATACTGTTCCAGAGATCGCGCCAGGTCTCCCATTTTGTAATACGCCCAACCTAAATTGCCGGAGACTACTTCAATCAGTTGACGGGCATTAATAGAGTGTGAGGCCTGTAGCGAAGCGTTGGCCCAATCGATGGAAGAGTCATAACGTTCCCGGTGCAAGTCGACCCAGCCAAGGTTTACGAGAGCGGTCGCCTCTAGGAAGCGATCATTGCGCTGGCGCGCAATAGTAAAACTCTTGCGGTAGAACTTTTCTGCTTGGTCGAGGTCATTTCCTCGCGCCATCACTAGCACTCCCTGGGCGCGGGCAATTTCTCCATCAAGGATGCATTGCGAAATCTGGCAAAGTTTCTCGGCTTCCCGAAGTTCGCTTTCCGCAAGTAGAAACTGTCCTAGCCGTGCCTGCGCAATGCCGCGCAGCGTGTGCCTAAGCACAGCCATTTGGTCGTGTGCCAATTGGGCAGGAAGTTCAGGGCCGAGCAACGCGAGCGAAGCTTTGTAGTCCCCTTGCCAGAAAAGAACATTCGCCTCAAGCAGCAGTGCTTGCCAGGCGTGCGGTACATCGAGTCCGGCAAGCCGAAGGTTGACTGCGTGTGCCTGTTCGCGGGCAATCGAGAGGTTGCCCTGGACAAAATTCTGGTAGGCCTGATCGTAGGTGACGGGCGCATGAGATTCGTGGCCAGCTTTTCCCGAGCAACTCACCAGCGTGATGATCAGACCAAGCAGGGCTGTTTTTAGGGTGCGCCACGGCCTTCGAAATTCGCGCTGCCGATACTTCCCTTGCCCTCGGTCGAACAGCCAAACTCCAGGCGCATCATGATCAGGCGATAGGAATTGCGGTCTACCAGGAGTTCGGCTAAATATACTTTGCCAAACTCCCCGATTTCCAGGGTATGTCCAAAAACTTTTCCTGGAAATTCTCCGCGGACCTCTTTCACCAGCGAACATGGGACCATTCCCATCTTTGAGATTTTGGAATTATCCCATTGATGCCGTTCTTTTACCCAGTCCGGAATCGCGCGTTCTTTCATCCAGGCGGGAAGGCTTTTGCTGTCATTCATTCTGCCGTAGTGCGCGGAAACCTTTTTGAGAAAGTCCGCATTCTCGATGGTCGGTTTGTCGGGATATGTTTCCGGGTCTCCCCAACTGCACAAATCTAGATCGAGCACAACGTCAATGGGATAACCGCCGATGCGCAGATTGTCGAACCGGGTGCCCACAAAGGTGACTTTTGGTTCGTACCCTTCTGCGGGGTGTTCGCCCATGATGTGTGCGACCACACGGTCTGCGGTAATGATTTCCTGAATGTTCAGGTCTTCTACGACGGAGGTCACGACCGTAGTTGCTCCACCATTCTTTTGGCTTTTACCTCCGGCAACGCGGGTGTAAGCACGCTTAAAGCTGAGGATACCGTCGAGCCTGTAGTTTTCTACAACGGCCTCGTCATGGCCCCCAACTGGAGGCAGAGACAACGGAGCTTGTGCAGGAATCGTGCGGATAATAGGGGCTTCAATGATACCGCCCACCGCAGTGGCGTCGGCATGATAGTAGTGAACTCGCTTGACCTTCGTTGGCATTACCTACCCCCCGGTAGATTGGCGTGTTGAAACGACCCAAGATATGGTCCGAACTGCTTTTTTGGGTGGCCTATTGAATCTGCAAGTTGAGCTGGCGGCGTTCGAGCTCAGATCGCTGCGTTCCAGCATCCCCAGAAACGCCGTAGATCACAAGTTGATGAACCCCGGAAATTCCTTGCCGTATAGGCATCAACACCGTAACTGTATCGGTGCCTATTGAAATCGGCACAGAACTTTCTACTTTTCCGGATTCAGATTGTAGCTCACACAGGAAGGAAGTAAAACCGCTTTCTGCGGAAATATCAAGCGTCAAAGAAAGCGGGTGACCACGCTGGATGGTTACTACCTGTTCCGCGCCGCGATTGCGGCCTACCGTTAAATAAATCGGGTTCAAAACTTGCGGTGCCTGGGCCACGGCAGCAGCGCTCTTCAGCGCAGGGACTGTGACCAGGTTCTGATAACCAACTACAATCAGCAACAAAGTCATCACCGGGATGGCGATTGCTGGCCGCAACCACGACAGCCAGTGATTGGGCTGACCGGGGACGACGGCTTTTGGAGCTTCTACAGCTGAATACGAAAAGACTTCCTTAGAACCATCTATAAGTGCGTAACCTGCCTGAACATCAAACTCACATTCGGTACACTCGAACAAATGCTCCTCAAAACTCCTGCGAAGCTCAGGGGAGAGTTCGTTGAGTAAGTATTTTTCGACCGCCATTAACCGGATTGCCTCGGGGTGATCCATATCCGCTTTTTCCTCTCTGGATAGGTAGTGAATCAAGGCGGTGAAACGTTGCAACCTAAGGGATACTTCCAGCCCTGGCGCCATTACCTTTATTGGCTGCCTGATTAAGTCCTTTCCCTTTTAGATACTGTGACTTAAACGCCTGCTTCGCGCGGTGCACCAGTACTCGTAAATAATCGCGGTCTACACCAAAGTCACGGCAAACCTCATCTTTGTCCCGTTCCTCAAGAAAAAGCTCCTTCAGTACCCGGCGGTCTCTTTCTGTCAATTCCTCGAGCACATGCCGAACAATTTTGACTGTCTGCTTGCCCATGGCACTGTCTAGAGGGTCAATACTGTGATTATCGGGGACGGTGTCGCTGTGCTCTTCTTCTAATGGAGTCTCGCGGGCGGAACCTCGGTAGTGCTCCATCAATACATGATTGCAGACTGAAACTACATATGGACCGAGACGTTCCGGATGGCGCAGTCCGTTATCGCTGCGCACCATCTTAAAAACCCGGACAAAAGTTTCCTGGCACAAGTCCGCAGCCTGCTGGGAAGAAGACACGCGGGAGCGCAGCTTTTTCTGGATCAGCTCTCCGAAATATGCGACGAAATGCTCCTGCGTCTGAATGTCTCCATCTTTGAGACGTTTCAGATACGAAGCATCAAAGGCCTCAAACTGCAAGCTGGTATCCCCCAGGTAACCTTATGCGAGTGCGCAACATTTTACACTGCGCCAGCCAATCCTGAGACATCTTGTTATGAGCAATATTGATAAGGAGCATCTCCTACGCAAATACGTGAAATCCCCGAGATGGCCCGTCTGGCAAGCCATTTCCGGGTCAAAAAAATATTTTTCATTTTTGAAACGAAATTTTGCGGCAAGACACTATCCCGGTGAAAGGCAAAAAAGAGATTCAGATTTAAGGAGCCGTGAGTGGGAACCGCAGTGGCCAGAATCAACCGGGAATTGCCGTTGACAAAATCTGCGGTGACGAGTGGTACAGAGGATTCTCTGGGCAATTGCAACGGCGAAACTTTCCAGGCCTTAGTGATGCAGGCGCTGCAATTGCGCAGGATTTATCGCGAGGTATTTATCCTCCGCGATATCAAAGGCTATAACCAGGAAGAAACTGCCGCCATACTGGGAATCAGTGTGGATTCGGTTGCACGGAGGCTGACCCGCGCACGGGTTCAGATGGGCCTTGATGGCCGGGAATTACCGAAGGTGTAGCTGTGGTACAGATTTTTTAAGAGTTGTGCTTTGGGGGAAGCACAAGCCCGAGGTATGGACCTCACTCCTCTGGGGGAGGGCTGTGGGGTAGGATCGCTGGGACCGGCAACCACCGGTTCCGGCGTCTTCGGGACCTCCGAAATTACAGCAGCAAAAGCTGATCTCTCACTTCAGAATGCAATCCCAGGTAAAATTATCCTTTCTTACAAATTTTTCAGTTCAGGATATGTACCAACCCGGAATGTGGGGATGGTCTTGACACGTACCCGCTGAACCGCCATGCTAGCAAGTCAATGGGAGAGACCATGGCCGAAGCCTCACCAGAGAAGCGTTCCACACGCCGTTTCGCGCTTCGTCTGCCAGTAGCCGTCAAACAAGAGCAAACCGACCCGCAGGAACAAGCAGCTATCAGCCGGGATGTAAGTGCCCGTGGCATATGCTTTTACGTGGAATCGGCGGTGGAGGAAGGGGCTCTGATCGAGTTCACCCTTACGCTTCCGCCGGAAATTACCCTCACTGAGAGCATTCACGTCCGCTGCAAGGGCAAAGTCGTGCGGGTGGACGAGCCAGCGGATGATGGCAAGGTGGCGGTGGCGGCGGTCATTGAAGAGTATGAATTCCTGCCCCAAACGTAACCTTTTGGGATGTGATCAGCGTGATATCTTTCCCAGCGGCATCTTAAATTTATAGTGGATGGATTTTTTGCCGCGTACTTATTCCACCCAATCGGGTTGTTGCTTGCAGTTATGGGTCTGCTTGTTGCAACGAACTGGGCGCAGACGGTGGCAATATCACGCACACCGGCAAACCGCATCCGATCGATGCGGGTCATCTCCAGCGCAGAAGGCCCCGCAATTGAAATCATTACCTCTTTTCCCATCACCCCTAAGATAATTACGCTACAAGATCCTGCGCGGCTGGTCATTGATCTGCCCGATTCTTTATTGTCATCTCCGAAGGCGATTGATTTCCGCAGTGATCAGATCGAAAGAATTCGCGCCAACCAATTTCAAAATGCGCCTCCGATTTCTCGTGTAGTAGTGGACTTGGCCAAGCCCATTGGGTATAGCTGGGATGCGGCGGGGAATCGTTTGATGATTCGACTCAAATCGCTGGAGCAGAAGATGCCCGCGCCTCCTACTCCAGAAATAGCCATGGTTGCGCCTGGAAGTTCGGGAGCTACCGTGCAAACCGTATCACGAACTGAAGGTCAGGGGTCCTCACTTACGGCCGGTAGCGATACTGCCATCATGCACCTGCCTCGCGGCGGGCAAGTGCGCGTATGCCCGAGCACTACGCTTTCGGTGAATTATTCCAAGAACGGCCGTGACATGTTGCTGGCCATGAATACGGCTCTGCTCCCCCAGCGCATTATGTGCTGGAACAATACGTAATCCTACCAGTAGACGCTAT
>CAWBXL010000240.1:0-6140 GCA_963792305.1 uncultured Acidobacteriaceae bacterium
GCGCTCTGTACTCCGACAAGCGGCTGCACAGCGTAAAAGGTGGAAGTACGGCGTGGGGAGCATTCGTAATTGGTTTCGCTTTTGCTTTTGGCTGGACCCCATGCGTGGGGCCGATCCTAAGCGTGATTTTGGGATTTGCAGCGAACCAGGATTCGGTCAGCAAAGGCATCGTGTTGCTGGCAATTTATTCGCTTGGGTTGGCGGTGCCGTTTCTTTTGACGTCCCTGGGCATTGAGCGGTTCTTAAAGTTTTATAGCCGTTTCCGCTCTCATATGCATGCGGTGGAAGTTGCCAGCGGTGGATTGTTGATTGCGCTTGGCCTTTTACTGGTATTTGGGCGCTTTACGATTATTTCGAATTACCTGTCGTTCTTGAACCGATTTGCTTTGTGATGGAGAGCTTCTGTGAAACGTGATCCGGTGATTTTCGTGGTAGTGGCATTGGCGGTCAGCCTCATGCTGGTGTTCGCCTACAAAGTAACAGGTAAACAGACTACTGAAGCTAACGGGCCCACGGGCGCCGGCAAACCTGCTCCTGAGTTCGCCTTGCAGGCGCTGGATGGAAAGACCGTACACCTGAGCGACTTCCGCGGCAAAGCGGTGGTGGTCAATTTTTGGGCGACCTGGTGCCAGCCTTGCCGGGTAGAAATGCCCTGGTTTGTCGAACTACAGAAACAGTATGGCCCGGATGGTCTGCAAATTCTGGGCATCAACGCGGATGAAGATGCTAACGCGAATGAACTGGGGAAATTTGCCAAAGGCATGGGCGTAAATTATCCAGTGCTACTTGGGAAAGAGGAAGTCGAGCAAGCCTATGGCGGTATTTCATTTCTTCCCGTCACGGTCTATATAGACCGCGACGGCAATGTAGTGGACAAAGTCTTCGGCTTAAAAGGCCGGGGCGAAATCGAAGATGACATTAAACTTGCACTTGGCAAGAAGAAGCCTGCGGTACAAGCTCAAAAGTAAGCGCTTAGGGGGAACACTATAGCGATGCTAAGAATACTGACGCGGCAAGCCCTGCTGATTGTTCTGTGCAGCGTATTTTTCAGTGTTTCAAATGCCCGGGACCTTTCCCCGCGCAAGCCTCCGTCAGTGACCATGGTTGACCCCGGCATCACGACCGCAATTCGTGGAAAAGCCGCTAACATTGACTTATTTTTCCGGATTAGTCAGGGATTTCATGTCAACTCCAACAAACCGCACTCGGAATTCTTGATTCCGACAACCCTGAGATTGACCGCGCCTACTGACATTGTGATCGGAGTGGTCAACTATCCCGCTGGAATAGAGAGAAGTTTCCCCTTTGCTCCCAATGACAAGATGAGTGTCTACGGTAGCCAATTTGTGATCAATTTTGCTATGCGTCCACTGGCCAGCGTGTTACCAGGGAAATACGCCGTGCATGGCGTCCTGAAGTATCAAGCTTGTGATGATGCGACCTGTTATCCACCCAAGCAGATTCCCGTAACTTTTTTAGTGAAGGTAGCGAAATCAAACACCGAATCAGTAGAACGCAATTCTCCCCAGAGTCCGCACGTGCATCGCTAACTCACCTTTACAACTGTTTCACTCTTCTTGCGCACCAACAGCCAGTTGACCAACCCGGCAAGAATGACTACGCCCAGAATGTAGGATCCGACATGGTCCACGCGGGTCCCGAGCGCCAGACATGTGATGACGCCGAGCACAGCTAGATATGGGCCGCCAGGCAAGCGAAAGAGGGCTGCGTCTGGTTGTTTTTTGCGCAATACAGGCAGGGCCGCACAGACCAGGCCATAGTAAAAAAGGCGGGCCACCGCGGAGAGGGTGACATTCCACTCAAAATTTGCGGCGAGCGCCAATGCCCAGGTCAATCCACCGAATATGAGAATTGACACATACGGCGTGCGGAACCGCGAGTGAACGGCCGCAAAAAAGCGGGGGAAGTCTCCTCCCTCCGCAAGAGCAAATGTGATTCGCGGCACAGCCAGAAGATTGGCGCTGAGGTATCCATAAATCGAAACCAATGCGCCGACGGCCACGATTCCTGCACCTGTTTTTCCGAACATATTGCGGACGGTGTCGGCCAGCGGGCGGGCGGCGTGCGCCGGGTCAGGTAAAACTCCCATGACCGTCCATTGAATCGCGGTATACAACAATGTGCACAATGCCAACGCGGAAAGAAGCGCGAACGCCACGTTTTTGCGAGGGTTCTTTACTTCTCCCATGGGCGTAAGCGCGCTTTCAAATCCTCCATAAGCGAACACCAGCAACAAGATTGCTTTTAACCAAGTACCCGCGCCTGGCGAAGGCGTGGGCGCTGGAGTGATCCCATGTCCCGCAGCCACATACACAATTCCACCAATGGCGATTCCGCACAGCGGAAGCAATTTGGCGATGGTGAACACATTACTTACCTGTGTTCCCACCCGGACACCGATCAGATTGATCACCACCAGAATTCCGATCAGCAGAGTAAGAATGACGAAACGTGGAAACGGATCTTTGGCATGCGGCCAAAATTCGCCCAGATAGACGCCAAATAAATTGGCATTGGCTGCGGGAGCAGTGAGCCGCGCTAACCACAACAACCATCCAGTTTCGATTCCTAACAATCTGCCGAATGCGGCGCGTGCATACAGATAAGGGCCGCCAGTGTCGGAGAATTGAGAGGCCACTTCTGCATAGCAGGCCATGATTACGCCGACCGCCAGGCCGGCAATCAAAAAGGCCCACGGGCTCGCCGCGCCTACCAGGCCTGCAATGGAAGAAGGCAGCCCGAAGATCCCGCTGCCGATAATCGAGTTCACCATCAGGGCAGCGAGGCTCCAGCGGCCGATGGCGCGAACCAGTGTGGGATGGTTAGCTTGAGACACTGAAGGTTTGTACCACAACACGATGAATGAATTAAGTTTGATTAAATATCTTTAAAGGGATACCATATATGGGTGATTTGGACAGTCGACTTCTACCAAGAAACAGACGGAAGTGCGCCTGTGGAAGAATTTCTAGACTCACTTAGTCCCGCAGGCCGAGCGAAGGCGCTGGCACTTTTGCAATCGCTGAGAGTGTACGGCGCAAACCTGCCATTCCCGTATTCATCGCAAGTTGCAGGGAAAATTCGTGAATTGCGTACTCAATTTGGCAAGGACAAGATCAGAATTCTTTATTTTGCGGACGCCAGAAGGGCCTTCATCTTATTGCATGGGTTTGTAAAGAGGACGGCAAAACTGGAGCCAGCCGAATTGGCGAAAGCCGAAATTCGAATGAAACGACATAACGAACGAACCAGCAAGAGGGAGAAACATCGTGAATAGATTTGACCAATACTACCGCGCGCAGATGGAAGACACAGAGATGCAGGAACTGGTGGAAAAGGAACTGGCCAGTCTGGAGATTGGCATACAGATCGCCAGGCTACGGGCCAAACACCGTCTCAATCAGACGCAACTAGCTGCTCGTGCGCGTATGAGCGCGCCCAAGGTGTCGCGTATTGAAAGCAAACCGGCCAATGTTCAGCTTGATACATTAATCCGGCTGGGTAGGGCATTAGGCGCACGATTAGAAGTGCGGTTCGTCGAGGAGAAAGAGAAGGGGCGGCGTGGGCGACATGCCAACGCCGGCGCCTGAACGTCCGTTGTCACTCATCGCGGTTGCGGCCCTTTAGAGTGGTCTAACCAAGGATTGCTACGTTGCATTGTCCCACGGTGATCATTCGCCCACTAGAACCGTTGGTGGGATCAAAACAACCTCAGGGGTGTTTGGTAACCACGGATTACAATTTCGCTGGTCTTGAGGGGCAATCCGTTTTCTGTTTATTTACGTAATCCCAAAAAGATAGAAATATATCAATGGTCGAAAGATGCCACAAAGTTTTCATAACTGGTGGAACAGGCTACCTCGGCCGTCGATTGATCGAAAAACTGCTAACCCAAGGCCATGAAGTCCGCGCTCTGGTTCGCCCAGGTTCCGAGAACAAGCTTCCTCCGGGCTGCAAAGCAATCCTTGGTAACGCACTTGACTCTAGCTCCTATGCTTCCCAAATCGCACCTGCCGACATATTTGTTCAGCTAGTTGGCGTCGCTCACCCCAGCCCCGCCAAAGCCAAAGAATTCCGCAGCATAGATTTTGTCTCCGCCACCGAGGCAATCAAGGTTGCCCCTGAAGCCGGCATCAAGCACTTCATCTACCTCAGCGTGGCCCATCCGGCACCCATGATGAAGGCTTATATACAGGTCCGGTCCGAGTGCGAACGATTACTTCGCGACAGCGGCATGAACGCCACCATCCTTCGCCCCTGGTATGTGCTGGGACCGGGACACTGGTCGGCCTTATGCGCTGATCCCCATGTACAAAATTTGTGAACTTATTCCCACCACGCGCGAAGGTGCACTGCGCCTTGGTTTGGTAACCCATCGGCAAATGGTTACCGCGCTGGTCCGTGCTGTGGAAAATCCATGCGTTGGGCGACGCATCGTCGAAGTGCCGGAAATCCGCTCCCAGAGCGGGGTTTGGCGCAGCGCGCAACAATTAATTTTCTCTCGCCAGAGACTGAGTTTCTTTGAGCCATCTAAGGTAATGCGATCAATTACCAAAGCCCCATGCACATGGGATATCTACTCGCTAAACGAAGCGAATGAGATGTTGTATGGAGCGTTAACCCGAAAGACATGGGACAAGAAAACTACCTCGAAGAAGTACACAGCCGAGTGATGCGCGTGACCGAAGACTTGCGCGCCATACAGCGCGAGTTGAATTGCGCCGCCATGGAAGCACCCACCGATCCGGAATTGATGGAAGCACTCAGCAAGTTGCCGGAGATGGATTCGCTCCAGGTGCTGAAATCATCACTTGACCAGATGCGTCATTTCCTGTGGTTCTACATACAGGTCATGACCAACGAGTCTGAAGGTGGAGAAAGATTGCGCCAGAGCATCCGCCAGAAGGCTTCAGAGGATGTGGCGATCAGCGCGGAAGCTGCCTTGCTGAAAAAATGCCGCACGGCCACGGATGCAGAACTGATCCGCTATTTATCGGAAGGAAAGACCCGCAAGCCGAAACTAGTTCCCAACTATTCCAGCGTCACTGACTTGACCAGATTGCGCGGACGATCTACGTCCAAGTCCACGCTTGACGGCCACGTAATAAGCGAAAACTGAAGCGGAACAATCTCCAGAATTGGCAGCAGCAACTCCGGAGCTTGCGGGAGAAGGATCGTGTGGTCCGCCAGCTTGGACAATGCCGTGTCCCCTTCCGACCCAATCGCAATCACTCGTCCCGACTGCTGCTTGAAGCTTTTGATATTGGCGATATTTTTTTCGTAGCGAATCACCGAGCCGGGATCACTGCGGTCACAGGTGGCAATGATGACCACCGGCAATTTTCGTCAATTAACGCCAAGGGACCGTGTTTGGTCTCTCCAGTGGGATAACCTTCGGCGTGCACATAAGAAACTTCTTTTAATTTCAGCGCGCCATCCATGGCAACGGGATAGTGGACCGCCCGGCCCATGAACAGGAAGTCGTCAAACTTGAGATAAGTTTCCGCAAGCTGCTCGCAATGTTGAGCGCAATTGAGTACGGTGTTCAACTTGTCTGGGACCTCAAGCAGTTCGCGCAGGAAGTGGCGTCTTTGGTCTTTCCCCAGCTTGCCACGTACTTGTCCTAGATAAATCGAGAACAGAAATAGAACAGCCATCTGCGCAGTAAACGCTTTAGTAGAAGCGATGCTGACTTCCTTGCCCGGCGTGGGTATATAACACTCCATCGGCTTCACGCGCGATAGTCGAGTCCACCACGTTGGAAATAGCGATGGTATGAGATCCGCGCGCCTTGGCTTCGCGTTGCGCGGAGGTAGTATCGGCGGTTTCTCCGGATTGGGTAATGACTACTGTGATCTCATCCGGGCCTAATAGCGAGTTGCGGTATTCAAATTCGCTGGCGTAGTCCACATCCACGGGCAGGTTCACCAGCTCTTGAATCATGTATTGCCCAACCATGCCGGCATGGCGACTGGTGCCAGAGGCAACGATGTTGATGCGGCGCAGGGTACGGAGATCGTCCGTCGAAATACGGATATCTTCCAGCTTGACCGCAGCTTCTTCGAGTAACACGCGAGGCAAAACCGTGTCACGCAGGCCTTGCGGCTGCTCGAATATCT
>CAWBXL010000241.1:0-8195 GCA_963792305.1 uncultured Acidobacteriaceae bacterium
TGAAGTCGTCCGACAGCTTGCGCCCACGCCTCAGATCGACGAACTAGCAGTCCCGCCGCACCCCGAAGCTTGAGAGCATATCGCCGAACGCCGTCGCTGCCTCGCGGAATACAATTCAAGCGGCTCAGTCTGCGCTTTCGTCGTTGGGATATCACACAGGGGGCAATTGATGGCACGATGTCTCGCCACACTCAGGAAGCCATCAAGCAATATCAGAAATACAAAGGTCTTCCAGCGACCGGAGAGATTAATGCCGACCTAATCTCGACGTTGGATCAGGATTTTATTCAGTGCAGGATAGTTCGCCGCCTTCGAAGTGGGGCAGAAGCAGCCCGTGACGAGACGCAACAATCCTGGCAATGTCCGCATTGATCTCCATCGTCCACTGCCGCGCTTTATTTGTACCAGACCTCAACTCGACCCGTCTTGTGAGCCTGGATTAAAGCGTCAAAGCCACAGCAGCCAGGGGCGCCGTGCGGCGCGGTGGTCAAGCGGAGCAAGAGAGCCGATACCGCTTACATCTATGAGCCACACACCACCCTGCTCTTCATCGATATCGAAACTGTCCCGGATCGCGACATCCTGCCGGCCGGGTTGGCCAGCACCGACGATTTCCCAGCGAAGCCAATTCAGCACCGCGTCGTCGCGATCAGCTTCCTCTCCGCGCCCCTCGTTCGCGAAGGCTCGACCGAGCGGTACGCCGTCGAGGAATGCCGGTCTGGCGGCGACATCGCGGCGACCGAGGAGCAGCTTCTCCGGGGCTTCTGGCGCCGGTTCGAGCGTGACAAGCCGCGTGTCGTCACGTGGAACGGTCGCGGCTTCGACCTGCCGGTCCTCGTGCAGCGAGCCTTCGTGTACGGCATCCCTGTCACGCACTGGCATCAAGCACCCGACCGTTGGTCGGGTTATCGCCACCGCTACACCATGAAATCCCATTGCGACCTGATGGACGCGCTCGCCGATCACGGCGCGTCGAAATCGCTGAAGCTTGACGAGGCGGCGCTCGCGCTGGGGCTGCCGGGCAAAATCGGCGGCCACGGGTCGGAAGTGGGGAAGATGGTCGAGGCCGGCGATCTCGCCAGCGTCCGAGCCTACTGCGAATGCGACGTGCTGAACCTGTTCGTGCTTTACGTCCGGTGGGCGTTCGTCACCGGCCGGATCGACGCCGAGAGCCACAACGCGGCGCGCTCGACGGCTTGATCAGCTATCTGGAACGCGAGCGTGCCGCACGGCCGCACCTCGGGAGCTTTCTCGACGGTTGGCGGGCGTCGAAGCGACCAGCGCCGATGTCGGTGCGTGTCGCCGTTGTTGAAGCAGCAGCGTGTCGCCGAGCAGCCGAGCGACCATCTGCGTAGCGAGGACGTGCTCGTTTCGCCGGCTTCGCCGGTCGGCTGATCGCATGCGGCAGCTTCCGTGACGCGCCGGCATTTTGGCCGACCAAACGCCGCGCGCGGTGATCTGGTCTTCGAATTCGAGCCGGTGACCTGGGTAGCTGCGGATTATCGCCTCGGCTGGTTTCTCGGCCGCCGAACTTGGTTCACCGGAATTGTCGAGGTCGTCGAGCGACGAGCCGTGATCGTGGTCGGCATCGACGCCTTCGCCGAATGGGAAGACGATCTGCTCTTCGTCGCTGATCGGGCACGGCTGCCGAGCAGGGCTGATGTCGAGGCCGGAGAGCGCGTCCGATGGACGGCCACGGTATGATGATCATCGCGACCCACAGCACGATGAAGCCGAAGATGAAGGTCCAGATGGAAAACTTGCGCTCGTTCCAGGTGTAGTAGCCGTTGCCCAGCGGGTTGGTGTCGATGTAGGGAATCACCATCAGCCCACGATGATCAGCGTCGGCATCACCACGCCGGCCATCCACGGATCGAAGTAGACGAGCATCTCCTGCAGGCCGAGGAAATACCAGGGCGCTTTCGAAGGATTCATGGTCAGGTTCGGATTCGCCGGCTCTTCCATCGGAGCATTCAGCGTGATCCACCAGACCATCAAAATAATGGTGACGATGATTGCCGCCAGAAATTCCATGCGTAGCAGAAACGGCCAGACGTGAATTTCTCTTGCCAGCCGGGGCGGAAGGGCCAGGTCTTGCGATGATGCGTCTTCGCCATCGCCGGATCGGCTTCGAGCTGATCGATCAACTGGTCTTGGCGCGGGCCTGCTTCCACGCCAAATAGATGTAAAAAACAAGCACGGAATCAGGGCCACGATGGGCACGTTGTCAGGCGTGGACGAGATTTTCCAAAGTTGTCGCCAGTCCATAGTCTCTCCGGAGCCGTGTGGAGACGGAGCTTGCTCCGCTGTCTGAACTTCACCAATGCCGGGGCAAGCCCCGGCTGTCCACACATCACAACTACTTCTGACTTTATCGCCTTCCGCTTCCAGCATCACTGGTGCCGGACCCGAAATGCCGCCATCTTTTCTAACGCGCCAGAAGTGCACAATCATCAGAATCGAAGCCACAATTGGAATGCCGATGCAGTGCCAGATGTACGAACGCAGCAAAGCGTTCGCATCCACAATTGATCCGCCCAGCAATCCAAATCTCACGTCGTTGTACGGAGTCATTTTCATCATCGCGCCAAACGGTCCTTCGTGTCCTAATAGGGGAGTCGCACGCGCCATGTTCGTTCCCACGGTGACGGCCCAGAAGCCGAGTTGATCGTCAGGCAGAAGATATCCAGTGAACGAAAGCAGCAGGGTGAATACCAGCAGTAGGACGCCGATGTTCCAGTTGAACTCACGCGGTTTCTTATATGACCCGGTTAGAAACACGCGGAACATATGCAGCCACACCGCAATCACCATCAAGTGAGCTGCCCATCGATGCATATTGCGCAAAATTTTTCCGAAGGGAACATCATGTTCTAGATAGAGCACATCGCGAAACGCCTGCACTTTGCTGGGATGGTAATAAAACATCAGCAACACGCCGGTGAACGTGAGCACGATAAACAAATAAAAAGTAATGCCGCCCATCCCCCACGTATAGCTATACCGCACGGCATCGCGATTGATCTTCGCCGGATGAAATGCAGGAACACATTCGACAGCACGCCCAGAGCGCGGTTGCGAGGCGTGTCATCGTGCTTGTGGCGGAAGATCGAGGTGTAGACCTGCGTCTTGGTCGGATCTTTCAGCCCCTCGATTTGCTCTTTGGCCTTGGCAGGCATGTCGGTCTTGAGCGACTGGAGGTCTTCCTTAATTCCAGTCGTGACTTTTTCCACCAAGCCGACTTGACTCCCGTTTTTTCCGTTCTTCTCTTCGTCCGCCATTATGTCCTCGTTACAACCGTATATAAGACCCGTCGTCGTTGAACTGTGTAGGCTGTCCCTTAGGCTGCTGATACAACTTGGCCACATTCACCAGAATTTGTCCGTCAGGAGCAATCTCGATGTGGGCGCGATCCATGGGACGCGGCGCAGGGCCTTCAAAGTTAATCCCCTCACTGTCGTAGCCACTCCCGTGGCACGGGCACTTGAATTTATTTTCGGCTGGCTTCCAGTCGGGTGTACATCCCAGATGCGTGCAGCGTGCATAAATCACGAACAACCTGTCGGGAGTTTTGTCCACCCAGATGCGGAACTTCTGCTGCCACTTGGTATCCACGCCCAATCCGTAATCTTGCGGATAGCCGACCTTGAAAGAAGTCGCAGGCTCGAACAATGTGCGCGGCAAAAAGAAGCGGAAGAAAGCGAGAAACCATGCAGTCAGAAAAGCAGCAATCATCGCCCAGGCAAAACGCCGGCGCTGCTGATTGACTTCGTTGTCCTCGGGACCAATCGCAGCCACGCCGCCAGCTTTCGCTGCTTTCGAAGTTCCGACCGCGGGAGTGCCAACATATCGGATGGAATCGCCAGCCCGAGCGACAGAAGTCCCCATATTGACTGGAATTCCCTGCGGAGTTGCCGCAGGACGCGCGACTGGAGCAGCAGTTGCCACTGCCGCAGCAGCAGGTGCCGCTGGGGCCGCAGCCGCTGGTTCACCCAGCAGCGCAGCGATCTCATCATCATTCAGAGGCGTAACGCCATTCCGTTTCCGCTTGGCGTTTTCAGCGGCAATGGAAGATTTGCTCCACTTCTTGCCGGCAGCAACTTGTTTCGCAACTTCAGGGCTGATGTTGGCAGAGACGGCGACAGCGGCAGGAGGAGGAGGTGCGGCAGGGGCAGAAGCAACAGGTGCAGTTGGTGCGGCCGGCGCAGCGGCGGCCGGAGCGGGTGCTCCCGCGCCAGCTTCCCAAGGCATCGGCACACCCGCCTTGAGGGCTTCGATTTCGGCGTCGCTTAACAGCGGTAGGCTGGAACGCTTGCGATAAGCTTGCTCGGCCGAGATCACCGAGTTATTCAGCGCATTGCGCGGCCAGACTGGAAGACGCCCGCGGACTCCTGAATCTGCCATTCGTCCTTACCCCTTAAGTTTTGATACGCGGCCCGAATCCTTACATAAGTCTTAATCCGCGGCAACCAGCATACTGCCGCGTTCACTCCCTAAATCAATTCCCAACGCATTTGTTACCAGATCTGCCAACGCTGCTATAAAAGTCGGCGAATCATTCAACCCCGCCGTTACTTCAAACCGTTCAATTCCCAGCGCAGTGGCTTCTTCCCGAGCCTCGTGATCGATTTCACCGAGCGTCTCGACGTGATCGGAGACAAAGGCGATGGGCACGACGCAAACTTCACGAATTTTTTCATCCGCAAGTTCTTCAAAGTCTTGCGTAGCGAAGGCTGCAGCCACTTGCTGGCGCCAACCTTGCTCTGATAGCAGAGGCGATGATGATTGCGCCATCCACCGCGCCGCATCACCAGTTCAACGGTCTCTTCAATCTGGCGCTGGTACGGGTCGCCCTTCTCAATTACCGCCACAGGAACACTGTGTGCGCTGAATACTAACTCAGCAGTCGCAGGGTCAGGGAAGCGGGACAGAGCATCTTCTATCTTTTCGACGACAGCGTCTATATAAAGATCGTTCTGATAAAAAGCCCCGACGCAATGGACCGGTACATCCTCGCGATAGAGCCGCCGCCATTCGTTCAAACTGCTTCCGGTCGTCGTGCTGGAATGCTGCGGATAAAGAGGCAGCAGCACGACCTCATCGCATTCCGCGGCTTTTAGTTGCTCGATGGCTTCAGACGTGAAGGGGTGCCAGTAGCGCATTGCTACGAAACAATGGGCGTCTATTCCAGAATCTCGAAGCTCATTTTCCAGTGCCCGAGCCTGCTGTTCGGTAAACCGGCGGATGGGCGACCCCCCCCAATCACTGAATAATGATGTTGGACTTTTTTTGCGCGGGCAACCGAGATCAGTTTAGCTAGAGGTTTGCGACCGATACGGGCGAAAGGGAAATCAATGATGTCGGGATCGCAAAACAAATTAAAAAGAAAAGGCTCAATCGCCTCCAGCGAGTCAGGTCCACCGAGCTGGAAGAGCACCACTCCCAAACGCCGTGTTGTCTTAGCCATTCCCCCGAGTCCCTACAGCGAACGGCGGAATGTTACTCAATCGCGGGGAGTTCGTCAATGGAGTAGTGCTTAAATCGGCGCAAGATTATTGGGGTGTCCAACTAGCATTTCCGTGGTAGGTGTCTGCATTGAGGTGGAACTCGCGATTACATGCGGCGCATCGAAAATTGTGCCAAACAATATCACCAGGCCATTGGGGTTGTAACAGATCTGCTAGTGGGCAACTGGCGTCAAGCAGAAGAAAGTTTCCCTGTTTAACAATTTCAATTAGTTGGCGAGCGATGTCTTTGTATTCGCGCGGGGTTTCAAAGTTTAATCTTTGGTTAAATCCGTCGCATTTGGGACAGGAAGACATTCCACATGGTAATCAGAGATTATGCAGTCGCTCCGGCGCCAGATTGCATTTCTTCGATCACCGAATCGGCAAACTGCGAAGTCCCGGCCTGGCCGCCGACATCTTTGGTGAGCTTCTCGCGGGTGCGGTAGACATTGTCCAGGGCCCGGCTAATTTTCGCTTCCGCTTCATGTTCTCCCAGGTGCTTGAGCATGAGCAGGGAAGATCGAAGGAGAGCAGTGGGATTCGCCATATTCTTTCCAGCGATGTCAGGAGCTGATCCATGCACTGCCTCGAAGATCGCACAACTGTCACCTAAGTTGGCGCTGGGCACCAGGCCCAGGCCGCCAACAAACGCCGCGCACAAATCGGAGATGATGTCCCCGTAAAGATTTTCCATCACCAGCACATCGTATTGGTACGGGTTCATCACCAACTGCATGCAGGTGTTATCCACAATGTGCTCGCCATAAGTGATCTCCGGATATTCCTTCGCCACATTGCGGCAACAACGGAGAAACAAGCCATCCGACAGCTTCATAATGTTGGCTTTGTGAATGGCATGGATCTTTTTGCGCTGGAACTTGCGGGAATACTCGAAGGCGAACCGGGCAATTCGAGTCGAAGCTTTTTCCGTGATGATTTTTAAGCTCTCAACCACTCCAGGCACAACCTCGTGCTCAATCCCTGAATAAAGACTCTCGGTGTTCTCACGCACGATGATGAGATCAACATTGGGATAGCGAGTCGGAATGTGGGGAAGATTCTTGATAGGGCGAAAATTTGAATAAAGCTCAAATTTCTTACGCAGCTGTACGTTGATACTGGCGAAGCCTCCACCAATAGGCGTAGTGATCGGACCTTTCAACCCAACTCGCGTGCGCTCAATGGACTCAGTCAGCTCTTTCGGAATGTATTCGTTGTACTTCTCGAAAGCCTCGGCACCGGCTTGAATCGTTTCCCATTCAAACTTCACACCGGAAGCTTCCAGAATGCGGACTACCGCTCCCATGACTTCGGGCCCTATGCCATCGCCGGGAATGAGTGTGACCTTGTGCGCCATATCTTAAAAGTTTATCGGTTAAAACAGGTTTTATCTTTATCGAACGCTCAAACGAAGTGACTCTAGTTTTTGCCGCTTTTAGCCCGAACTTCCGGCGCATCCTTGGTCTTCAACAGGTCTTTCAGTTCGGTCATGAACTCGGTTACGTCTTTGAAATCCAAATACACCGATGCGAAGCGCACATAAGCCACTTTGTCATAGCGACGCAGGCGGTTCATGATCAACTCGCCCAGTTCGCTGGTCTTGCGCTCGCGCTCCGGAGATTCGATGATGAAGCTTTCCGCTTCATTGACAATCTGCTCCAGCCGGCTGATCGGCACCGGGCGTTTCTCACAAGCATGCAGCAGCCCATTTAAAACTTTCTGCCGGTCAAACTTCTCCCGCCGACCATCTTTTTTCACCACCATGTATGGGATTTCATCAATCCGCTCATAGGTGGTAAAGCGCTTTTCGCACTTCAGACACTCACGGCGTCGGCGTATGGAATCGGCTTCTTTGCTCTCGCGCGAATCCACCACTTTGTCATTCGCAAATCCGCAAAAAGGACACTTCATGATTTTTGGAGTTAACTTTATTGTAACAGTCGGCTGCGGGAACCGAATTAACCGGGAAGATGCTGCGAAGTGCGTGTTTAAGCGGGAGGAGCAGCCTCAGCTCGGGCTTCTTGTTCCTGGCTTTCCTGCGAAAGTTTGCGCAAAGACAGACTTTCATAGTGCGCAAGAATCAATCCCGCCGGAACAACTGAGACGAAAGTGACCAACCACAGCAGGATTCCGCAACTGGCTGCCAGCTCCGGCGGTGCTTTGTAGACAAGTTGCATGGCAGAAATCGTGCCCAACTGGGAACCTCCGCCGACTCCCGGTAACTGAATGAGCGAACCGACCATGCTCGAACCCATCAACGGGAAAATTTTCGAGAGCGTCATGTAGCTCAACGAGTCACCGTATGCCTTTACCACTTCTAAATAGGAGAATGCCACGAACGACCATATGGCGAGTGAGACCGCGACAAGCTGGAAAAATGCAGTCGGGTCGTGAATGGTGTCCAATCCGCTATGAAATTCGCGCAGCCGCTCCGCTATGCGGGCACCAAGGTTCTTTGCAAGGTGGGAGAAACGGGTCTCCACCCAGCCCGATATGCCCTCGCCATATTTGGAAAGCAGTACTGCCCCCAGCGTTACCCCTGCAGTCAGGCCAAGAAAAAGAAGACCAAAAATTTGTATTCCCTGATAGTTAGGGATGAAATGGAGCGCAGTGCCAGGTACGAACACAGCAAGAGTCAGCAAGACGGTAAATGCACAGCAATACGGTAGTTGTTAGTGTACATAAAAA
>CAWBXL010000242.1:0-11153 GCA_963792305.1 uncultured Acidobacteriaceae bacterium
GATCATGGTTAGCGTGCGTGATAACGGAAAGGGAATAGGGGAACACGTTGTCGAATTGCAGCCCGGCAGCATTGGTATGGGTATTGGCGGTATGAGACAACGGGTCAAGGAATTCAGTGGCGAGTTGCGCATGGAGAATGTTAATCCAGGGACGTTGGTTGAGGTCGTAATTCCTGCGCGCGCTTATTCTTCCGCAGAAAACCGCGTAACTGTTTGACCATTTCAAGTACACGCTCCCCGTTCATCTGTCGTCATGACATCCGGCGTTTTGAGGGCGGGAGGAGTGCCAGAAGCTTTCTGCTCCTCCGGCACTGCCTTGTGGGGATAGGAAATCTGAAGTCGAAGTCAGAATACTTGCCCAATATTTTCCCAACAATCCATGGGAACTTGTAGGTCTTTTCAGAATCTCTCGTAGAAAACCTGGGTGGTTCAAGTATTTCTCCGGATCCAGGCAGTTGACTCCTTTCTTACTGATTCTTCGATCTCAAACTACAGCATTCGGTGGATGGTTGTGCCAAGCGCCGCTTTTTACGATGAAAATACAAGAGAGAAACATGTCATATCGGTCCGCAGAGGAGGACTAAGCATGCGAACAAAAACTTTAGGAATATTTGCAGTGATATCGCTCGTCGTCTGTATGGCTTGCTCGAAGCAGCAGAATTCGAGGATCTCTTACGAAGACGGAGTCAAGAACGCTCTAAAGCAGGCCGAACTCACAGCCGTCAATGTTAGCGAGGATGCGCACAAGAACACCATTACACTTGGCGGCAAAGTCCATTCGGAAGATGCCAAACTGGAGGCTGCGCGTATCGCACAGACTGCGGGCGGCGATCGGCTGATTGTGAATGAAATAAGTGTGCAGCCGGTGGGAGTGGAATCCGACGCAAAAGATGTTGCTAAGAATTCCGACGATGCCATCGAAAAAGAACTACAAGGCATCGTTGATTGCTCAAGGCCTGGACAAACAGAAGATCAACTATGATGCCAAGAATGGAGTACTTACTCTGGAAGGGTCCGTAAAGTCTGTCCCGGAACGGGTCGAAGCGGAAAAGCTGGCACAGGCCATTCCTAATGTCCAGCAGGTTGTAAATCAGATCGAAATCAAGCGATAGTGATTCGAAAATTAAAATGCCACGGGAAAACCCGTGGCATTTTTGATTGGAGTCTCTGTCAGATTCTACCCACCAACACCAGAATGATCACAATCAATACGACAAGTCCGAGCCCGCCACTCGGACTTTGTATTGATTGTGATATTCTGTAGTAGTAGTTAGGACGAGACTCAATCAAAAATGCACGGGTTTTGTGGCATTTTAATTTTCGAATCACTATCGCTTGATTTCGATTGATTTACAACTGCTGGAACATAGGAATGGCCTGTGCAGCTTTTGCGGCTTGGACCATTGCGGACAGACTTTTACGGACCTTCCAGAGTAGGTCTCCATTCTTGGCATCATAGTTAATCTTCTGTTTGTCAGGCCTTGAGCAATAAGACAAGTGCCTTAGTCTTTTTGATGGCATCGTCGATTGCTCAAGGCCTGGACAAACAGAAGATCAACTATGATGCCAAGAATGGAGTACTTACTCTGGAAGGGTCCGTAAAGTCTGTCCGGAACGGGTGAGAAAGCGGAAAAGCTGGCACAGGCCATTCCTAATGTCCAGCAGGTTGTAAATCAGATCGAAATCAAGCGATAGTGATTCGAAAATTAAAATGCCACGGGAAAACAAGTGGCATTTTAGTTGGAGTCTCTGTACGATTACCACAACACCAGAATGATCACAATCAATACGACAAGTCCGAGTGGCGGGCTCGGACTTGTCGTATTGATTGTGATCATTCTGGTGTTGGTGAGTGTAGAATCTGACAGAAACTCCAATCAAAAATGCCACGGGTTTTAGTGGCATTTTTGATTGGAGTCTCTGTAGATTCTACCCACCAACACCAGAATGATCACAATCAATACGACAAGTCCGAGCCCGCCACTCGGACTTGTCGTATTGATTGTGATCATTCTGGTGTTGGTGGGTAGAATCTGACAGAGACTCCAATCAAAAATGCCACGGGAAAACCCGTGGCATTTTTGATTGGAGTCTCTGTAGATTCTACCCACCAACACCAGAATGATCACAATCAATACGACAAGTCCGAGCCCGCCACTCGGACTTGTCGTATTGAGTTGTGATCATTCTGGTGTTGGTGGGTAGAATCTGACAGAGACTCCAATCAAAAATGCCACATCCGTGGCATTTTTGATTGGAGTCTCTGTCAGATTCTACCCACCAACACCAGAATGATCACAATCAATACGACAAGTCCGAGTGGCGGGCTCGGACTTGTCGTATTGATTGTGATGTTCTGGTGTTGGTGGGTAGAATCTGACAGAGACTCCAATCAAAAATGCCACGGGTTTTCCCGTGGCATTTTTGATTGGAGTCTCTAAGATACCCACCAACACCAGAATGATCACAATCAATACGACAAGTCGAGTGGCGGGCTCGGACTTGTAGTATTGATTGTGATATTCTGGTGTTGGTGGGTAGAATCTGACAGAGAGACTCAATCAAAAATGCCACGGGAAAACCCGTGGCATTTTTGATTGGAGTCTCTGTCAGATTCTACCCACCAACACCAGAATGATCACAATCAATACGACAAGTCCGAGCCCGCCACTCGGGTAATAGCCCCATCCACTGCTATAAGGCCAAGTTGGAAGCGCACCGACCAACAGCAGGACCAAAACAATAAGCAGAATTGTTCCCATAGTTTCCTCTCTCCTAACATGAGCAAGATAGCAATGGGCAGGGAATCCAACTATCGGTTAGTGGCCTTACCGTGCGGCATACAAAATTGTAGAAGCTTGGGAAAATACGGGTAGTCCTATATACGGCAAAGTGACACCTGATGCTATGCACTCGCTCGCATTTTTGGCGGGTCTTTCCGAGGCAATCGAGCAGCTTGATTTGAATCTCGAGGAGACAACATTAAGGACAACAACGCTCCGGCTCCCAGCCCGATCAACAGGAATGTAACTGCGGTTTTGCTATCGTAGCCGGATATCATGAGGCGCCAAAAGTCATTGTGCCGAATCCACTTTATAAATGCGCGGTTGGCGGTTAGTCCTCTTTTTAGGATTGGCGATCACACTGCCAAATAATGGAATTAGCCCCAGGCACATCAATAGTGGCAGTCCGAGTGCATGCCACTGCGCCCAGCCAGTCGCGGCCAGTAACAACACGATCAACAGCACATCAAATTTGATTTTCTTCATATTGCTTAGGTGCAACCCACTCGCATCATCAATTTAAGAAAACATGCCTTGATAAACCATACGGAACACCCTGTACCAGCCTTCCATATTGTTCTGTACTGGACAAGATAGGATGAGCGAGCAAGCACTACAGAAAATCCTCTAGTTAAAACCATGCATAGAAAAAGTTACGCGCATAGCAGCCAAGGATGCACATTAGACATTTCCTTGGAATCCCTAACTTCTTTGCTTACGTACCCCCGGCGTTGGCATAGGGCGTGCGCTACTTCTGATTCTGAGGAAACTCAACCGGAGGTCACAATAGATGAAAGCGTTCAATTATTTTGCTACAGCAGTCGTAGCGGTAGGGTTGGCAAGTATTCCAGCCCTGTCGCAAACTCAACCCTCGCAGGATCCCTCACAACCACAATCACAATCGCAGCCGAGCCAGGCATCTCCAAGCAGTAGTGACTCGATGCCACAGTCCCAGGCATTTACTGGAACGATCGTGAAGGGCAATGATGGGTTCATGCTTCAGGATGACACCAATAAAACTTCGTACAAGTTGGACGATACAAAGCAAGCCAAGAAATTCTCAGGAAAAAGCGTCCGGGTGACTGGAACTCTGGATTCCACCAGCAACACGATCCATGTGACCAATGTGCAA
The DNA here is from genome assembly GCA_963792305.1 of uncultured Acidobacteriaceae bacterium. Lineage (GTDB taxonomy): Bacteria > Acidobacteriota > Terriglobia > Terriglobales > Acidobacteriaceae > CAWBXL01. The sequence goes on from CAWBXL010000242.1 coordinate 3,916, forward strand.
GCGGCTTCCACGTACTAGATGGAATGCTTAAAGTTAAAGATGGAGAAAGGCCCCGCAAGGGGCCTTTCTAGCCAGAAAACTGTTCCTACCAGATTCCTTTATCGCTTCCCGTGAGCTTTTGCCCAACCGCTGCGGCCACTGCAAGATACGGCAGCAAACTGAGGCGGAGGGTTTGCTTTGAGCTCTCCATGCTGTGCCAGAGTCCGCAACTCGGTGGTGTAGAGAGAGACAGACTCGGGAACGATAGGAATGCGGAGAAAATCACGCGCAAACGTCAACTTCTCGCCGCCAAAAGTAGCTGAGGCGCGCACGGTAGGTGGTAGGGCCACAGCCTCTCCGCGAAAGCGCTTTACGTAATCAGAGACGAGTACTAAATACGTGGCCACGCCCTTCCAAATCCAGATGACTCTGAATATGTCCGCAGGCGAGTGAAGTCCACATTTGAGCTTTCCAGCAATTGTGCACTGTCCACGATATCGCAGAGCCGAAAATAGAAGTGCCGGTACATGCGCTGCAATGTGGAAATCATCAGCCGGTCTTCCGGCAGAAGCTACACGAAACACATATTGCGCTCTTTGCACTTGGACCGAACGTCGCGGAATCCCATCGGCCCACCCAACGTGTTCGCCGGTCTGGCCCAGCCGGCCAACGTGTACTTCCACTGACTCCGGCAGCCCGGGAATATTGAAGTTCCATTTTCCCGCCAGCCGATCAGCCCCAGCTACGTTCGCCACTTCCGCGTTAAAGCGGTCTTCTCATGATGCGGATCACATCTTTTGGGCTGGGCATTGCTGTAAAGATCGAGGTCGCTGCCAAGATCAGGCCAGTGATCGAGCGACTTGATCACCGTGATGTCGCAACCCTGGCTGTAAAACTCCGTGCAGATCGCATCCAGAAACGACAGTGCATGCGCGATGCGTGCCTGTTCTTCGGCCAAGGCAGTCTGGGCCCAGTTCACGATTTTGGGATCTTGTCCCGACCGGGGTTTGTGGCAAAATCTGCAACCAACGCACAACGACATGGTTCTTGTGGGCCAAATACAAGCAGTCCTGCAACTCTGCGGCGGGAAAAGATTGCGAGCGGTCCGGCGACAGCAAAAGCTGCGAAAGAAAATCTATATGCTGATTCGACATGGTGGCATCAGATGCCATATTTGCTGTCTCCTTGTGACTTATCCTTTGCCGCAATCAAGCGAGCGGCGTTCCAGGGCCGTGCCTTCTTCGTAGTCGTTCCAGGTTTCCACCAGCAGAAACGGTCTTGGGTTGGGGCCAGAATTTTCTTCCGCCATATGCAGCGTTTCTTCCAGGGTCTTTCCACAACGTGTATCCATGTAACGGTTTAAACTCCATGACGCCTTGGAGTCGTTGAATCCCGGCCATGCGCCTGCGACCAGAAGCTTCTCCGGATATTTGTCCTTCATCCGCTTGTAGAAATCTTCCAGATGATCTTTGCCCCATTGGCTGCCATCGTGGGCCCACCCTTTTTTGCCGGGGCTAATCCAGACATAAAAACCGTCCAGCGCGGTTGCGTACTGAGCGGAATCATTCTCATATACAAGCAGCGGAGGCGTGGCCCAGTTGTTTACATGCTGGCGAACGCGGTTCCAGTCGGTCTTGCCACTCTTAGGAAAAATGAAAATGACCGGCCGGTTGTTATATGTGGCGTAAGCACTGTGATACGGTGCATCCGGCCCGATGTATGACTTGTATGCATTGTCGAGATCAGAGATGGAAATATCCGTACTTTGGTCGGCGTCATCGCTTTCGTTGTAGAGTAATGCCACCTGAAAATGCTTTTCGCTTGCGACCTGTTCGAGGAGGGCGAAATTCTTGTCGGTATAGGTATGGCTCGGGCCATTCCAATCCACGGCAAAACCCGAGATGCCCATGCTGACAGCCTCATCAATCTGGCGTCGCATTACGTCTGGGTCCTGACTCGAGTAGCCAACGTCAATATGCCTCGGGTCACCAAACCATGGCATATAAACCGCGAGTATTTTGGGACGGCTGCTGGAGTTCCATTGCTCCAGCATGGTGCCCACATCATTGTTGCGGGCCATTCCCACCATGCAGGTGAGCAACAAACTAAAAAATATTTTGGAAAGTTGGGTCACGAATCGAACCTTCACAATGCAGGCACCGCCTGGAGTTGCCGGACCATCCAGCGGTCGGCGCCCGGTGTCATGAGGACGATGTACTGCACCACCACATGCTCATCATGGATGACTTTGTCGCCGCTGACGACTTGCATCTGGTATTCGGCGGAGTCCTGCAACTGCATAACATCGCCTTCCGGAGCGTAGAACACAGCCTTTAGATTGTGGACCTGGTTCAAATAGCGCACATGTGTGCCGTTTTTTTGCTGATCTGTAAGTTCATGAGTGAAAGTGTTCTTCGCGCTTCCGGCAAAATAAGCGTTGAGCAACTCAGGGGAGCTCTTTTCCGAAGCTTCGGCCAGGCTCTTCCATGCTGCGGTGTAGTCGCGTTGCAGGCTTTGCTCCGTACGGCTCTCAACCGCGCGTGGAGTCGCCGATTCGATTGAGAGTTTTACCTCTGGCTGAGTCTGCGCAGTGGAGAAACTCACAATGAGAGCTGCAAAAACTATAAGAGCTGGAAGGGAAGTCGGCTTCATCGTTTCACATCCATACGTAGTTCATTTCCCATTACCACTCCTGATGCTGCGGATATAACGGTCGTCCCTGATGGAGTGAGATGCGCCCGGGCCACGCCCTGTTTGATGGGTGCGTCCACCGTGCTGATTCCTGATCCGCTGTTGGCCGTAAAAGTAACAATGGTGCCATCGGGCACGATGTTTCCTGAGCAATCATGCACAGGATCGGTCTCCACAGAAATCCCTTTTGCTGTCGGCTGCGCTTTGATCCGCAGGTTACAGGGATCGGAGGCCACGAGCTGCAATGCTCGCTCAGTGGAAAGACCATCAGCGGATGCTGTCAACAAGACCAGGCCAGCAGTATTTCCGGAATTAGAACGAAACCAGGACACTCCGAGGCGACTCGGTACTACGCGTGAAAATAAAGAGTTTTTGTTCGCCGTAATTTGAAAGTTGACGTTGACTGGCGTAGTAACCAGATTCTGAAATTTATCAAAAGGGAAAGCCACGCCACTGATGGAATCGTTCTGCTTTACCATGGCCCGCGAAGGGTGTGCGATAAAAGTCAATGACGCAGGCGCGGCAGGTACAACAAAGAATTGTGCACTGTGACAGATGTCGCTGCAAGCGACTGCTGTGTATCGCCCGGCTGCGCTTACACTATCGCCACTCAATTCAATGGATTGTCCGAGGTGTACCGTCTGTTTGACGACGCTTCCCGGGCCGATCAGATAAAACGTTGCATCCCCGCTTCCAGTCGTTGGAATCGAGATGGGATTCCCGGCGATAACTTTCTGCGGTGGATTCAACTCCTGGCCAAAACACATCCGCGCCAGGCAGAACCCTACAATTGCCGCCAGTATGACTCGTGCGCGCATGCTACGACTTCTCCAGACTGTATTGGTTCACCACCACGTGGTAGTTATGCGCATTCCCGGCGATTGAGTTAGGCACCTCGACACTGAACGTTTCGGGAGTTTGCGGATAGAGCGCGCTGTCTACGTATCCATCCGATACCCAAATCACTTTGCCTTGAGTGTCATAAAACGTAGCGATTACGTGCGATATATTCACGACCTGTCCACTTTGGTTCAGCAACTGTCCTTTAAGAACTTTCTTGCCGGCAGCATCAGTGTCGATCGCCTGGTTCATCACACCAATTACGGGATCTGCGGATGCAGGGACCAGAGTGGTCTTGATGTCCATTTGCACGTTCTTGACGCTCTGTAAATCAACATTAGGGAAATCGATGCGATAAGGCGTGACCTGCTTAGGCAACAGAACATGCAGGATCTTGTCGAAGCTGCTTTCTTCGCCAATTGGCTTCCCGTCTTTTCCCATCAAAGCGGCATTGACATTCACAAATGCGGGAACGGTATCTTCATTGAGCGCCTCGCCCATAATTACTGAGCCGCCGTTGTAGCTCACCGCATTCATGGAAACAATGCGCACATGCGGTCCATCCACTCCGCTGTTGCCCCATTCCTGCCCGGCATGTGTGACCAGGTCCCATCGCAAATAGTTAACTGGGACCACCTGTGCCGGCACATCTGCGAGCTGAGGCTCCGGCCAGACGATTTTCCAGGCATTCTGCTCGTTGACCACTTTCAGATCACGGACGCTCGCCATGACTCCGACTGGAGTGGACCAGCGCATTGTGGTACGAATTTCCGCGTCACTATTGCCAGCATGCAGAGGCTTCAAGCTCCAGCTGGACAGGGTGGAAAAAGTGCGCAAGCTGGCATCCCGGCCTCCGAGTTCCCGAACAAATGATGTCTCATCCGCTTTGTTCTGGCTGGCGAGGAAGGAGTAGGCTCCATCCCAGTTTCTCCGCTGCACGTTTTGCAAAAACACGTTGACAGCTTGTTCAGGAGCTGTTCCGCCAGATGCAGAGTTGGTAAAGCTTGTGCCTACACCTTCACCGACAGCAACCCCTACCTGGCTCGGAGACAAGATTCCGGCAATGACCAGGATTACCGTAAGTACTACGAGTGCGACTGGAATGGCAATTTTCATAAGTTATCTACGCTACGTACCGATGTTCAGCTGCAAAGGAGACTCCCTCTTCTTCTTGTTGAATCCGACGACGCTCCGGCAAAAGGAGCACGAGCAGAATCGCCAGGAAGCTGCTGCCCATTGGCAGAGTGCCCCAGATCAATCCTTCAAACGGTGAAGGCATTGCGTCGGACTCAATCTTGTGTGCTGGCGGAACGTCATTCTTCGTCCATAACGTCACCCCACCATTGTCGTAGGCTTCAATCTTTTGCCAGCCGGTGAAAGTAAGCAGCGGTTCATAGTAGGAGTCATGGACGAAGATGAACTTCAGTCCGTACTGACTGCTATGTCTCAGCATGGCTCGCAAAGATTCCATACCCGCTGCGGCATAAAATTTTGAGTTGGTGAGCTGGGCGGAACCGTACTGGGTCATTTCCGGCAACAGGCGGGCGGAGTTGTAGTCTCCATCCACACTGCCGGCATTGCTATAGGTTGAAACTTTGCTCAATTCCGATCCGAATCCCAGGGTAAGAAATCGGTAATTGTCATGGCCATCCCGGTTGAGGAAATTGATGACTGGTTTGACGTCAAAACTTTGGATTGGGTGATAAGGGTTTATATTGAGCCAGGTCAAGGCCAGTCCAAAGCTGGAAATGGCTGCCAATGCCAGTACAACCGCTCCGGCGTTCTGGAAACGGTCCAAAATCTCCGCTGCGACTAACCCAACTAATGGCAACGCCAAAACTGCTGCCCAGAGGGTGAAGCGTTCAAAGGTCAGAATGTCGAATGCTCTGCCCAACACTAATTTCGGCAGAGGGGTTGTGCCTCCCAGAGCCAGGATGAACGTGACCCAAAACCCAAATAACAGCGGACGCAGACGCCCCACTGAAGCGCCTCGCCAAATGATGAATGGAAAAGCAAGAATCATTGCTCCGTATGGAACAATGAAGTAGTTGATCGCCGTAGAAAGATTGAACAGATAATTCGAGCGGCTGTCGTGAGGAATCGGCATCTGGTGAATGGGATGGCGCAGAATCGAGGTCCAATAGGGCAGCAATACTGCACCAACCCCTATTCCCACCACAGCTCCGAACATGATTGCGCGCGAAATTACTCCGCCGACCGATGATCCTTCCACGCGTTGATCGCGGACATCCAGATACGCCAGCCACAGTACGGGCACGGCAAATAAAACCGCTCCGAATATAAGGGTGACGTGGTGCGCGGCTGCCGCGGCCAGACTGACAGCAATCCCCTTGAGCAGGGAACGCCATCCTCCTTTGGCGGACCATTCATAGAAGTAAGGAAGAGCATTTAAATAAAGAGCAGCTGAACTGACCGTCGCCAGCTGGCCGGCCTGATAAACCAGAAAGGCCAGTGCGCCAAGAAACACCGAGCCCAAAGCAGCGTAACTGGCCTGCCTCTCCGCCACCCACAATCGGGAAAAGCGATATACCCCCACTGCCAGGAGCACAATCGCGATGAGCTGCACAATCATGTAAGCAGCTTCCAGGCCCGTGACTTTGGAGATCATGGCAATCCACTGGTGGGTCAATGGCGGATAGGTCGTCTGCGAGAACCCGGCAAACCACTTCTCATTCCAGGGATTAAACCAATGCTGCGCATAGTGCGAAGCAAAGAAGATATGGAAATTGGCGTCGTACGAATTTGCCGGTAACTGCATGAATAGCAATGGTCCATGAACGGCCAAAGCCACTAACACGATTGCCAGCAGCGGGATCGAACGATAAGGATGGGCGCTTGTGGTCACGAAAGCTCCAGTTTCTGAAGTGGAATTTCGATTCTTGTAGCCCCTAATTGGTTTGCTGGCACCTTAAGGTTTTTCCCGTACATCGTAAGCAGCCTTGGAAGTGGGTGGTGCATCTCATGCTGGCCGCGTAAGTCCTTCAAGCGAAACCTTTGCACAAGGGAGGACGTGTGGGTGGAGAACTTTTGAATAGGCAGACTTGCATCATCGGATTGTTATCGTTGGCGCTGGCAGGGACGGCGTTAGCGCAAACCTTTGAGGTAGGGGGAGATAAAGGGGCTAAATCCAAGCAACCGCCGGCCTCCAATGCCCCGGAAACCCCTAATTTGGGTTGGGGATCAGGTATCGAGGTGGCCCGCCAGGTCCGGGCGGCCCAGGATGCTTTGAAGCAGAATGACTATGCTTCAGCCGTTTCCCACGCCGAACAGGCCACCAAAGCGGCCCCCAATGATGCCGAGGTGTGGTTCCTCCTGGGATATTGCAACCGTTTGGCGGAGCACTATCAAGCTTCAGTGAATGCCTTTCAGCAAGGCTTGGCCCACAAGCCAGGTGCAGTGCGTGGTATGGCCGGACTGGCCCAGACCTACGTAAAGATGGGACGGGACAGCGAAGCTAAAGAGATGTTGTTGAAAGTCGTTCAGGCCAGCCCAAAAGACCCAGACAGTTTGGGGTTGGTTGGAGAACTGTTTCTTGATTCAGACGCAAACCGCGCGCTGGAATTTCTGCGTCGTGCGGATGGGCAAAAGCCGTCTGCTCATTTTGAACTGCTAATCGCCCGCGCCTATCAGCGGCTCAATCAGCCGGAGGAAGCGAAACAATATTTAAACCGCGCTAAAAGCCGGGACCCGAAGAATCCTGACATTCT
>CAWBXL010000243.1:0-12173 GCA_963792305.1 uncultured Acidobacteriaceae bacterium
TTGGCAGTTCATCGCTGCCTGCGAGATAACGGATGAGGAAGTGCCTCTCGCAGCAATTTTTTTGTAGTCAGCCATCACAAATATCGGCACATCATTGCCGGAACGGCCGCCCATGATAATAGGAAGGTCTATTGAAGACTCGAACTCAACATCCATGGACAATCCTGCATTGCGGCTTTTCCATCGTCCGATGGTTTCAAAAACGCTGTTGTCCTCGGACAGGTTGGCAGCTTCAGTCGCAAGATACCAAACTACGTAGCCAATACCTCGTACGGCTGTAAATTCATTTGCGATCTGGTCCCAGTCGGTACGTTTCGCAACGGCTTCCGGCACACCGATACGAGTGAGTCTTGTGGTATCGAGGGGAATGACTCCCTCGTACCCCACGATGAGATCAAATGTGGCTTTCGGAGCAATGGCTTCTGGCAGCTCCACAATTGCTTCGGATAGCGCACCGGTGTGGTCAATATCTGAGGTGTAAGACTGGGAGGTAAATTCCAATGGTTTCTGGTCCAGGCGGATTGAACGCCAGGTGAGGCCGGACGATATTTGCAGGCTTATGTTTTTTTGCGAGGTAGTGGAATCGTTGCGTAAGGTAATCGTTCCCCGCACTGCCATCCGGTGTTGTTCGGGTTCGAGGCGGATATTCAGCTTGTAGTGAGTAAAGGTGAAAGCTTCACGATCCAGCGCATGGCTGCAAATACTCAACCCACAAAGCAAACACAGAACACAAAATAACTTCATGCCTTCCCTTTGCGGCGCTGCCGGACGACCTCATAGAGCACAACTGCCGCAGCCACCGACACATTCAGAGACGGCACTTTCCCCAGCATGGGAATGGAAATCAGGAAGTCGCATTTTTTACGTACAAGATCGTGTAAGCCTTTGCCTTCCGCCCCCAACACAATGGCGCAATCCATTTTGTAATCGAGCGAATCGTAGCTTTGTGTCCCGCGTTCATCCAGTCCCACTGTCCACAGATTGTTCGATTTCAATTCTTCCAGCGTGCGGGCAATGTTGGTGACTTTGGCGATCGGTAAATGCTCGCTCGCGCCCGCTGAAGCTTTTACCACGGTGGCAGTCACACCTACCGCCCGTCGTTCTGGAATCACGGCGCCATCGACGCCGGCGGCATCGGCTGTGCGGAGGATCGCCCCCAAATTATGTGGGTCTTCGATTCCGTCCAGCACAACAAGCAGTGAGTAGTCCCCTTTTTTCGCAGCCAGCAGGTCTTCGACATCGTTGTACTGCTTGGCCGAAGTCACGGCGAGCACGCCTTGATGGCCGTGATCGTGCGTCATACGCTCGATTTCCTGGCGCGTCAGAAAACGCACCGCGACGCCCTGTTTGCGGCACTCCTCGACAATGCGTTGCTGGCGGAGGTCGTGGCGCTCTTTGGTGACTCCTACCCATTCGAGCGCACGGCCGCGCGCTTTCAGGGCTTCAGTGACTGGGTTGATCCCGTAGATTACATTCATGGAAGACCCAGTTTACTGCCTGAGGGCTTTTCAGGTCGAAACGCGGTAGCTATACTTTCCTTAGCACCCGTCAGGAGGGCTATGTCCCTGTCCGCAGTGATCGTGGATGATGAGCAATTGGCGAGGGATGAACTCGCCTATCTGCTGAAAAATGCCGGCGATGTGGACGTAGTCGCCCAGGGCAAGAATGGCGTGGAAGCGGTCAATCTTATCCGTGAGCACAATCCTGATCTGGTTTTTCTCGACGTGCAAATGCCTGGGCTAGATGGTTTTGGCGTTATCAAAAAACTTCTGGAGAAGAAAGTCCCCATCCCCAATATCGTATTCGCCACCGCATTCGATCAATATGCAGTGAAAGCTTTCGAGGTTAATGCGGTTGATTACCTGCTGAAGCCTTTCGATAAAAAGCGAGTGGCGCAGCCGGTGCAGAAAGCTCGCGACAAAATGGAAAGTGCTGGAGGGTCCTCGGAGAAGTTGGAAACTCTCGTGCGCATGCTGGGCTCGCAGAAGCCGCAAACCATGAAAGTCCTGCTGAAGGCGGCGGGAAGGCTTTTTCTGGTCAATCAAAAAGATATTTGCTACGCCTCAATTGCCGACGGCGTCATCACGGTAGTGACTACGGGAGTAAGTGGCATGGAGGGTCAATCCAACTGCCGCACTCTGGAAGAACTGCTGGAGAGCCTGGATGAAAATTTATTTTGGCGAGCGCACCGGTCTTATCTGGTAAATATCAACCGCATTAAAGAGGTCGTCCCCTGGTTTAAAAGTTCCTACCAACTTCGCATGGATGACAAGAAACAGACCGAAGTCCCGGTAAGCCGTGCTCAAACCAAGCGGTTACGCGAGTTATTCGGTCTGTAATTTTTGATCTTCCGCCTGGCAACCATCATTACAAAGACTTTTAACGAAAACGAGTAGGGGAGGTGGCTATCCGGGGGGTTTGGACAGCCACCCTAAACGGGCTGCGTACCTTACTACGCAGCCAGCGCTTCCAATGCTGGCCGGTTGCGTATGACCAGCGTGGAACCTTCAAGGCGGATCAGTTCTTTCTTTTTCAGTTCGCTCAGCAGACGCGTCACGGTCTCTCGCGATGAGCCGATCATCTGTGCCATTTCTTCATGCGTCAGGCTGGAGCGTATGCGGACTTCCGTTCTTCCCGGCTCCGGCTTCATCCCTGGTGACCAGGAGAGCAACAGCCGCGCCAGCTTGCCCGCCGATGAGCGGGCTAACACCAGATCATGAACATCGCGATACATGGATTGGAACTCGCGGCTGAGGACCTGGGCCGCGCGCAACCCGATCTCGCCGTTGTTCTCCAGCAGTCCCAGAAAAGCATTCCGCTCGATAAAGTTCACATGACACGGGCCGGCGGTTTCCGCAGTGACTACATAGGGTTCGCCGCTGATCACTGCGCTCATGCCGAGAAGTTCTCCCGCATCGGCCATGCGCAGGATCAGGACTTTCCCGTCGCGGGAAGTGGTGGAAAGCTTCACCCGGCCCGACAGATACACATACGCGCCACGCGGAGTCTGCCCTTCGACAAACAGCAATGCGCCGCCGGGATAGGTAGTGAGGTGGCTGCCGCCGCTGAACGCTGTAAGCGTGTCGGAGGAAAATCCACAAAACCATTTGTCTTTGCGCAATTTACAACTTACGCAGCTCTCTATGATTTCGAGCCCATAGGGAGTATTCATCTCTTGCACCTCGTTTATACGGATTGGCGTTCGGGTGTAGTCTGCCGCCGCGCGATTGGCCTGGTTCGTTGCCCGGCGCATGTCGCGTGCCAGCACGCGGACATCTTCAGTTTTTGCCAATAGCGACCCGGCGATCATGCGGGTCCGGGAGTCTGCCGATTTCAATGCGTGAATCAATTCCCAACCTGCGCTGGTATCGGTCTGCTGGTGCCACTTCATGCCGCAGTGAAACAAATACAGTGGATCCAAGGTCCGATTGCAGGGTTCGAATCTGGTAGAGAGAGGTCCGGCCTGCCGCACTGGCAGCAGAATTTTTGCAGCGAACTACGCGTGGGGTCGCAATTCTCGCGTCTAATTCGGCCGTGCGGCGAATTCCACAGGCACTAGCCCGTCTTCCAGCAGCGTGAGTTTGCACTCGCATGTTTCCTAAAATTTCCAGGGGGAAACTCGGGGCCCGAACTTGCTTCTAGGAGACGACGGAACGGGTTAGGGCAGTCTTTGTGCCAAACTGGGCAAAATTCGTAAGTTATTGCAGAATTGGGAATTCAGAACACTAAAGACTAGAGAAACTTAGCCCACAAATGACGAATTTACGGCACAGTGCCGACGCTACGGCATCCATTCGATCGCGGTGTACTAGCTGCCATATTCCTGGCGGGAAATACCCATTCTTTGAATGCGCGATTGCAGTGTTGTGCGCTTCAGCCCCAAGCGCGCCGCCGCGCCGCGGCTGCCGGCAATGACGCCGCCGGTTTCCCGCAGAGCGCGGACAATATATTCCCGCTCCAGATGTTCCAGGGTGCCGCGATCTTCCGGTTCTTCCGCAAAAGCTGTTAACTCGGAGAGGGGTGCGCGCAAAGTGGTGCGTGAGGTAAGGATCACGGAGCGTTCAATAAAGTTCTCCAATTCCCGCACATTACCGGGCCACGCCCATTCGCAAAGCGCCTGCATGGTTTCGCAGGGGACTGAATCGATGACTTTGCCCATGCGGGCTGCGAGTTTGTGCACGAAATAGCGAACCAGCAAAGGAATGTCGCTTTTACGTTCGCGCAAGGGGGGAATACGAATAGGAAATACATTCAGGCGATAGAACAAATCGCTGCGAAATTGTTTTTCCGCGACAGCGCTGGCCAAATCCTGGTTCGTGGCAGCGATAAGCCGGACGTTGACTTTGATGGTGCGCGTTCCGCCCAGTCGCTCAAATTCCTGGTCTTGCAGCACCCGCAGCAGCTTGGGTTGCAATTCCAGGGCAATGTCGCCGATCTCGTCCAGAAACAGCGTCCCCTTGTCGGCCACTTCCAGCCGGCCAATTTTCTGGCTGATGGCTCCAGTGAACGCCCCCTTCTCATGCCCGAACAATTCACTTTCCAGCAGCCCCGTAGGAATAGCCGCGCAATTCATCTTTATAAAGCTTGCATGGCTGCGCCGGCTCATGCGATGGATGGCGCGCGCGATCAATTCCTTGCCGGTGCCAGTTTCCCCCAAGATCAAGACCGTGGAATCACTGCCGGCCACAGTTTTGGCCTGGTCGAGCACACGCTTCAACGTCAAGCTTTCCCCGATGATCTCCTCAAAATTCAGTTCCGAACGAATTTCGTTTTGAAGGTAAAGCTTCTCGACCGATAACTTTTGCGTAAGCGCGGCAATTTCCTGGTAGGCGCGGGAGTTATCCATGGCAATTGCAATTTGCCCGGCGATCTGCTTTATCAGACTAATATCCTGGGAACTAAAGGGCTCGGCATCGACACGAGCGAAATTGATGGTTCCCACGGCGCCGTCGCGGGCCAGCAACGGAATGGAACATAGCCATTGGACATCTCGTATGTTGTCAAGCAAAGTCGAACGCAGCGCGATCAATTCTTCCCGGTTATAAACTTTTATGGTCCGCTCTAGAAAAGCCCGCCCGGGCCGCTATCTTTAAGAGGCAATTTTGTTGCGATTGTGCTATGGCCGTTCGCCCCCGGCCAATCAGTCGCATACTTAACCAACACTTGCCTTTGCGGATCGTAAATCGAAAGACTGGAATAATCCTGCCGGACCACTTTTCGTATGGATGCGGAAATGGCGGGGAACAGTTCTTTCAGATCAAGGTTGGAAACCAGCGCGGCGTTGACCTCGAGCAGCATTTGCGTGCGCTCCTTTTCTTGCTGCAGGGCCTGGTTGCTGGTCACGCTTTCCACGGCTAGCGCAATCAGCTCGGCCACGCGTTCCAGGAGCCGCAAATCCTTTTCCTCAAAGGCCTCCACTTTCGCACAACCAATTCCTAAACCGCCCAGTTTCTTCTGGCCGCTGGTTAAGGGAATACAAGAATAAGAACGGATGCCTGCGTCGCGAATTACCTTGAGTCCCCGTTGAAAACGCAGTTCCTTGTCCAGGTCGGCAATCATCAGCGGCATCTGATTGAGCCAAACCCATCCGCTGGGGGCCTCATCTAAAGGCAACTCGCCAATTTTTTCCATGTCCGTGCCGGCGCATTCACAGTAGATCAAACGCATTTTGTTGTTGGCCGGATTGTGCAGGGTGAAGATAATGAGGTCAAAGCAGACGACCTGCCGCAACCGTTCCGACACATCGCGGAACAGCTGTTGCAAATCACTCGGGCGCACTACAAGGTCTGCCATTTGCAGCAGAGTTTCGTAGCGGCAAAGTTCGGCGTCAAATTCGAAGTGGCTTCCGGGTATCAATTGCGCGAGCACCTAACATATAAATTCCCCCCTCGCGTACTTGTTTTCCCCGTACAAAAGCTTATGGGCGAAGATCATACGCTCAAATGAATCATCCACACCAAATTCTTGATTAGTTTCCCTAAATGGGAATTGCACCATTACATCTCATTCTGAGATTATGTAAGAGGGGAGCTACTGAATTGTCTGTGGCTTAAAATGATGCCATGTCCAAGGGATGGGAAAGCAAATCGGTAGAAGAGCAGCAGAATGAAGTTCAGAATGCCAGTCGTTCCTCCAAACCGCGCAAGTCAGCCGAGCAGATCGCCCGCGAGTTGAGCCGCAATAGCCTTCAGATGTCGCGGCAAAGGGTACTCCAGCAACTTCAGGCCGCGTGCAACCCTAATCATCGCAGCATGTTAGAGCGAGCACTAGCCGATCTCGACGGCCAGATCGCCAAATTAAGCTAACCGTTAGGGCCATTCCTCTTGTAACGTTCTAACGTATAATATTCTTGCTCCCATGAAAGCATACGTGTACGTTTCCTTAAAGAAGAGCGTTCTCGATCCACAAGGCAAGACGATCCAGGGCGCGCTTAAAAAGATGGGTTACAAGGGGTTGGAAAGCGTTCGGCAGGGCAAGTATTTTGAGCTCACGCTGGACGGCGGGCTTACGCGTCCGGAAGCAGAAGCCGAAGTTGGGCGGATCGCTAAGGATGTGCTCACCAATCCAGTAATTGAAGAGTTCCGATACTCCCTCGAAGACTAGCAGCCCGTGGCACGGGAGCAACATCTAGCATGGTGTGTTGCAAGCCATGACGCCTGCTGACACTCCGCGACGGCAGCCATTTGATTTTCATGCAATACACCTTCGGCACCCCCACCGAATCAGGAGACCTATTTTATGTGCGGCATTGTCGGCTATGTAGGCAATAAGCGTGTAGTTCCTGTCATTCTGGATGGATTCAGGCGACTCAATATCGCGGCTATGATTCCGCTGGAATCGCGGTAGCGGGCAATGGGGATGGCCTGCAAATCCGCCGTGCCGAAGGCAAGCTGCGTAATTTAGAAGAAGTCATCCGTTTGAAGCCTATGGATGGAACCTATGGCATCGGCCATACGCGCTGGGCCACACACGGAAGACCAACTGAAGAAAACGCGCACCCGCATCGCGATTGCTCGGGGAAAATTGTTGTCGTACACAACGGCATTATCGAGAATTACGTCCCCTCAAAAAAGAAGCTGATTGCCGAAGGCCACGAGTGCGTCACTGAAACCGATACCGAAGTCATCGCTCATTTGGTGGAAAAAATACTTAAAACTGCCAATGGGCATAAACCTTCGCTGGAAGAAGCGGTGCGTAAGACGATTGTGCAGTTAACCGGAGTCTTCGCTCTCGCAGTGATCTCAGTGGATGATCCCGAATAAGATTGTGGCTGCCCGCGAACGGACCGCCCGCGGTTATCGGCTCGGGTCACAGGTGATTGTCACGTCATCCAATGTACCGTTGCTATCCTCTATCACACGCGCGATTTGTTTTTCCTGGGCAACAGCAGTTTGCGCGTATAACATTTTGCGCGCCGACCGTCTTCCGCGGCAGCCGTCGCCCAGGAAAAACAAATCGCGCGTGTGATAGAGGATAGCCGGTACATCGGAAGCCACGAAATATTCATCTTTACCCAAGCCGATAACCGCGGGCGGTCCATTGCGGGCAGCCACAATCTTATTGGGATCATCCACTGAGATCACTGCGAGAGCGAAGACTCCGGTTAACTGCACAATCGTCTTACGCACCGCTTCTTCCAGCGAAGGTTTATGCCCATTGGCAGTTTTAAGTATTTTTTCCACCAAATGAGCGATGACTTCGGTATCGGTTTCAGTGACGAACTTGTGGCCTTCGGCAATCAGCTTCTTTTTGAGGGGAACGTAGTTCTCGATAATGCCGTTGTGTACGACAACAATTTTCCCCGAGCAATCGCGATGCGGGTGCGCGTTTTCTTCAGTTGGTCTTCCGTGTGTGGCCCAGCGCGTATGGCCGATGCCATAGGTTCCATCCATAGGCTTCAAACGGATGACTTCTTCTAAATTACGCAGCTTGCCTTCGGCACGGCGGATTTGCAGGCCATCCCCATTGCCCGCTACCGCGATTCCAGCGGAATCATAGCCGCGATATTCGAGTCGCTTGAGTCCATCCAGAATGACAGGAACTACACGCTTATTGCCTACATAGCCGACAATGCCGCACATAAAATAGGTCTCCTGATTCGGTGGGGGTGCCGAAGGTGTATTGCATGAAAATCAAATGGCTGCCGTCGCGGAGTGTCAGCAGGCGTCATGGCTTGCAACACACCATGCTAGATGTTGCTCCCGTGCCACGGGCTGCTAGTCTTCGAGGGAGTATCGGAACTCTTCAATTACTGGATTGGTGAGCACATCCTTAGCGATCCGCCCAAGTTCGGCTTCTGCTTCCGGACGCGTAAGCCCGCCGTCCAGCGTGAGCTCAAAATACTTGCCCTGCCAAACGCTTTCCAACCCCTTGTAACCCATCTTTTTAAGCGCGCCCTGGATCGTCTTGCCTTGTGGATCGAGAACGCTCTTCTTTAAGGAAACGTACACGTATGCTTTCATGGGAGCAAGAATATTATACGTTAGAACGTTACAAGAGGAATGGCCCTAACGGTTAGCTTAATTTGGCGATCTGGCCGTCGAGATCGGCTCGTGCTCGCTCTAACATGCTGCGATGATTAGGGTTGCACGCGGCCTGAAGTTGCTGGAGTACCCTTTGCCGCGACATTTGGAGAAGGTTTTATGCGGCTAAACTCGCGGGCGATCTGCTCAGCTGCATTTGCGCGGTTAGGAGAACGACTGGCATTATAAACTCATTCTGCTGCTCTTCTACCGATTTGCTTTCCCATCCCTTGGACATGGCATCGTTTAAGCCACAGACAATTCAGTAGCTCCCCTCTTACATAATCTCAGAATGAGATGTAATAATGCAATTCCCATTAGGGAAACTAATCAAATTTGGTGTGGATGATTCATTTGAGCGTATGATGTTCGCCCATAAGCTTTTGTACGGGGAAAACAAGTACGCGAGGGGGGAATTTATATGTTAGGTGCTCGCGCAATTGATTCCCGGAAGCCACTCGAATTTGACGCCGAACTTTGCCGCTACGAAACTCTGCTGCAAATGGCAGACCTTGTAGTGCGCCCGGGTGATTTGCAACAGCTGTTCCGCGATGTGTCGGAACGGTTGCGGCAGGTCGTCTGTTTAGACCTCATTATCTTCACCCTGCACAATCCGGCCAACAACAAATGCGTTTGATCTACTGTCAATCGCGACACAATGGAAAAAATTGGCGAGTTGCCGTTAGATGAGGCCCCCAGCGGATGGGTTTGGCTCAATCAGATGCCGCTGATGATTGCCGACCTGGACAAGGAACTGCGTTTTCAACGGGGACTCAAGGTAATTCGCGATGCAAGCATCCGTTCTTATTCTTGTATTCCCTTAACCAGCGGCCAGAAGAAACTGGGCGGTTTAGGAATTGGTTGTGCGAAAGTGGAGGCCTTTGAGGAAAAGGATTTGCGGCTCCTGGAACGCGTGGCCGAGCTGATTGCGCTAGCCGTGGAAAGCGTGACCAGCAACCAGGCCCTCCAGCAGGAAAAAGAGCGCAGCAAATGCTGCTCGAGGTCAACGCCGCGCTGGTTTTCAACCTTGATCTGAAAGAACTGTTCCCCGCCATTTCCGCATCCATACGAAAAGTGGTCCGGCAGATTATTCCAGTCTTTCGATTTACGATCCGCAAAGGCAAGTGTTGGTTAGGTATGCCATTGATTGGCCGGGGGAAAACGGCCATAGTACGATCGCAACGAATTGCCTCTAAAGGTAGCGGCCCGGGCAGGCTTTTCTGGAGCGACCATAAGAGTTTATAACGGGGAAAAATGATCGCGCTACGTTCGATTTTGCTTGACAACATAGAGATGTCCAATGGCTATGTTCCGTTCCGTTGCTGGCCCGCGACGGCGCCATGGGAACCATCGATTTCCTGGTGTCGATGCCGAGCCCTTCAGTTCCCAGGATATTAGTCTGATAAAGCAGATCGCGGGCAAATTGCAATTGCCATGGATAACTCCCGCGCCTACGGAAATTGCCGCGCTTACGCAAAAGTTATCGGTCGAGAAGCTTTACCTTCAAACGAAATTCGTTCGGAACTGAATTTGAGGAGATCATCGGGGAAAGCTTCCCGCCCGGCTTCCGCGTACGTGCACGATGGTGCCGCCGATGCCGCGGCTGCCGCCGGTGACGACCGCCACCTTCCCCGTCAGGTCGAAGCGGTTCTGCATGGCCGTAGGAGTAGCACGGGCGCACGGGCGACCGCACGACCGCGCTGGGTCGGGTCAGTCCGACGACATCGGGAGGCGGACCTCGAAACCGGCGCCGCCTCCGGGCGTGCCGGCTGTGGTCGCAGTTCCGAGGTGGGCTGCTGCGACCTCCGCGAACGATGGCGAGACCCAACCCCGCGCCGCTCGTCGTGGGCCCGTGCGATCGAGCCGCACGAACCGCTCGAAGACCCGCTGCCGTTCCGCCGCGGGGATGCCGCTGCCGTCGTCATCGACGCGAAGCACGACGTAGCCGTCCTCGTGCTCGGTGAGGCTGACCGTGATGCGCGACCGAGCGTGGCGCGACGCGTTGTCCACGAGGTTGCGGATCATCCGCCGCAGCTGGGCCGGATCGCCTCGCACTCGCCTGACACCGACGTGGCGTCGACCAGCAAGCGCGACGTGTCGCGGACCGTGCCTCGCCTCCTCGAACACGAGGTCGTCCACGTCGACCGTGCGCCCTCCTGGCGTGAGGGTGCCCTCGTCTGCGCTGGCCAGCAGCAGGAGGTCCTCGACGAGGTGCTGCAACCGGAGGTCCTCGGCCAGCACGGTCTCCGCCAGCTCGTCGATGGTCGGCGCCGATCGGGGTGGGCGATGGCGACCTCCGCGTGCTGGCGGATGCTGGCAACCGGCGAGCGCAGCTCGTGGGATGCGTCGGACACGAAGCGCCGCTCGCGCACATGCGACTCCTCGAGGCGGCCGAGCATGCGGTTCATCGTCGCCGCCAGCCGCGAGATCTCGTCGTGCCCTGACGGTTGCGGCACGCGTCGGCGCAGCGTGGCCGACGAGATCTCGTCGACCTCGGCGTGAATCCGCTCGACCGGGGCCAAGGCCCGCCCGACCACCTTCCACGTCGTGAACCCGACGACGAGATGAGCAGGGCAGGCCGAGCGCGAGCGCACGGCCAGCGACCCCCGTCGACTCGTCTCACGTCACTCCAGCGTTGCGCCTGCGTAGACGGGGCGCGGTCCCGTCGGCCGGCCGACGCTCCGGGCCGCGACCACGGCACCGGGAATCGATGCGGGCTGACGTGGCTGACGTCGCACCCCAGCCGAGCGGCCGGGGTGCGGTAGCCCGACCACGGCGGGCTCGGCCCGCCAGGTTCGGGCTCGACGTGACCACGCGCCGTCCCCGTCGAGCACCTGGATGAACTGCATCGTCCTTGTCGGCAGTGCCCAGTTCGCCGGCCGTCCCACGCCTCGCGGTTGCAGCGACCTCGTGCGCCGCGGAGCTGGAAGACCCTCTGCTCCTGGTAGCGCGTCCACCGAGCACGCCGACGCGGGACAACAGGCGAGCAGGACGGCCCGACCACGGCGAGCGCCGCGATCGTGATGCGCACGCGAAGACCGTGCGCGGACTGCTGGCGGTCGAGCCGAACCGGCCTTCAGCCACCGTCGTCGGCGAGCCGGTAGCCCGACGCCCCGGACGGTCTGGATCGACTGCCGGCCGAACGGCTCGTCGAGCTTGCTGCGGAGGTGGCGGACGTACACCTCGACGATGTTCGGGTCGCCCTCGAAGTCGAAGTCCCACACGTGGTCGAGGATCTCGCGCTTCGAGACGACCTCGCCGGCCTGCCGCATGAGGAACTCCAGCAGCGCGAACTCGCGGCGCGTGAGCGCGACCTCGACGTCGCCGCGCGCAGCAGCCGTGGCGGCGCGGATCGAGGCGGAGGTCGCCCGACCTCGAGCACGCGCCGGCCGCTCGCGCGCGCCGCGCCGCAGCAGCGCCCGCAGCCGGGCCAGCGAGCACGACGAACGAGAACGGCTTGGTCAGGAAGTCGTCGGCGCCGGTGTCGAGCGCCTCGGCCTCGTCGTACTCGCCGTCCTTCGCGGTGAGCATCAGGATCGGCGTCCAGTCGCCGCTCGCGCGCGCAGCGTGCTCGCAGACCTGGTAGCCGTTCAGGCCGGGCAGCATGATGTCGAGCACGATCACGTCGTACGCGTGCTCGCGCGCCATCCA
>CAWBXL010000244.1:0-16969 GCA_963792305.1 uncultured Acidobacteriaceae bacterium
CAGCATGTCCCGTCAAAACTTCCAACTGTGCCAGTTGTCACATGCCGAAATACGAAATGCCACAAGCGCATTCTCGCTTCACGGACCATCGCATCCGCGTAGTGCGTGACCCGGGAAGCATACCCACTGAATGGGAATAATCCGTTATGAGAGTAGTGAGCAGAATCGAAAACTTCGGGAGCTACATGCGAACGGCTGGTTTCCTTTGCCTGACAATTCTGCTTGGGATTGGCGGCGCGGCCAGTGAGCTACCGGCGACCAGTTCGGGAAAAAAGAGCGGCGATGTTTTCAAGAATCTGAAAGTGCTTAACAATACGCCTTCCGATCTGTTGCTTCCATCAATGCAATTCATCACTTCGTCTCTGGGAGTTCATTGCGAGTATTGTCATGTTGAAAACGCATTTGAGAAAGATGACAAGAAACCGAAACAGATCGCCCGCCAAATGATACAGATGATGGAGAAGATTAACAGCACAGAATTCCGGGACAGGCAGGAGGTCACCTGCTACTCCTGTCACCGCGGCAGTCCTAAGCCATTGACTGTACCTGTGATTGCCGGCACACCGCAGCGACTGTTAAGCGAACCCGTTTCCGATGTTGCTGGCGGCGTGCGAAACCAGCCTTCTCCGGCAGATATTGCTACCAAGTACATCACTGCGCGTGGGGGTGCGAATGCAATCGCCAATATGAGCAGCCTTGAGGAGCGCGGGGCTTTCCACTCCGACTCTCTTGAATTCCCAATGGAATTTTATGCGACAAAATCGGCCAAAAGTGCTGTTGTGATCCATTTTCCCGGCGCTGACCGAATCACGGCATTCGACGGATCTTCTGGATGGATCGTGCCACCAGGACGCCCTGCACACGCTATGACACATGGAGAAGCGGACGCGGTTCGCATCGACGCTAACCTGCTGTTTGCGCCGGACCTGGACAGAATCTTTCCGGAAATCAAGTTCACGGGATTTTCCAAGGTGGGCAGCGAAGACGCAATTGTGCTCTCAGGCCGAAGGCCCGGGTTCCCTCCGGTCGAGATGTATTTTGGGTCTAGCAGCGGATTGTTATTAAGGGTCGTCCATTACGTGCCGGCCACGCTGGGCTTAAATCCAACTCAGACTGACTATTCTGATTATCGCGAAATCGACGGAGTGAAGATTCCGTTCTATTGGACCTCAACAACTCCCACCGGATCCTTCACCATACAGATTAAAAGCGCGCGCGCAAACCAAGACATTCCGGGGATAGTTTTCTCGATGCCGCCGGGGCAATGAAAGCCATGGGTCTGACAGCAATCCCGCAAAAGGTTGTACCTGAGGGTGACTCTGGAGGGTTACCCGCCTCATCCGGTGGTTCTAAGTGGGCTCATATTTACCGATGCTGCCGCGCATGCAAACATGTCCCATCGCTACGGGGGCGGCCATACTTAGTTGAAAAACAGCTTGGACGTTCAGTCGCAGCCAAGGTGTGGTCGAAGGCCCTAGCTTACTTTTCTGGAACTCTGAACCGCCCAGCTCTATCTTTTGCCACCAATGGTGTTCCTAAATAAAGTCATCGGCAATCAAGAAACCGATGCTGCCCTTCGCCATTTCGTCTGCTGGGTGGCCGCATATTACACATTTCTTCCGCCAGCCAATGGCAGTATACTTTGGGCGAATGGTTCCTATGCGCTATTTGATCTGTTTACTGCTTGCCCTGCCGTTAGTTGTTCCTGCTCAAGAACCCGAGCCTAGCTTCCGCGCCACATCATCCGAGGTTTTACTCGACGTTGTGGTCCGCGACAAGAAGGCCCATATCGTTCGCGATTTGCGGCCTGAAGAGATTCAGGTTTTTGAAGATGGTGTTCCGCAGAAGATGCGACGTTTCGAGTTTGTGAACGGCCACGAAGCGCCACCGACGCCCGCATCCACGCCAGTAGTGGCGGCTAACGCCACTACCGCACCTGCGACCGGTTCACCGGCGGAACCACGCAGCGTGCAGGAGTTGCGCGACGTCAGCGTGGTTTCGGTAGTTGTGGCCAATCTGGATCCGCGTGGACGCAAGGTGGCATTGGACACCATGCACGAGTTCATCAAAAATGAACTGGGGCCCAACACTTACGTCGGTGTGTATATGCTCGACGTGCTTACAGGGCTGCGCAAAGTCCAGGCATACACCAACGACCCGGAGAGAGTCGCCAGCGGCATGGAGAGGGCAGCAAGCGCCGCATTCCATGAACGGCCCAGACTCACTGCGCAGGACTCCAATACCGCAGGAACGGACACTGCGTTTCAGCCTGACACGAGCAATGACCAACCTGTGACACAAGCAAACGCAGCCACGCAAGGTCCGGCCCTGCTGATCAACCAGATGACGGAGGCGGATGAAGTCAGCGGAATGCATGATGTCTATCAGGACAGCATGCGTTATTTGGCATCGCTGCGCGCATTGGTTGAATCTCAAGCGGGCATTCCCGGGCGCAAGGTTGTGCTTCTGTTCTCCTCGGGGTTACCGGTGCACTTTAACACTGTGGAGCCACTGCAAAACCTGATCAGCACGGCCAACCGGTCTAATGTCAGTGTCTACGCAGTTGACACGGCTGGATACACGTCGGTGTCGGACATGGACAACTCACGGCGTATGCTCGCGGCCGCAGCAGCGGCCAGCATCCGGCGGCAAAGAAGTATCGTAAATGGTGGGGACCAGACGGTAACCCCGATGGAAGTCATGGGGCCTGAATGGGCAGAAGGTTCGATTCACTCCAATAATCGGGCGAACCTGGCCCAGTTGGCTGATGGGACCGGCGGCGCTCTGCTTTCAGATTCACTCGACTTGCGCGACCCGCTGCGACGCGCCATGGAGGAAGTGCGAACACATTACGAGTTGAGCTACTCCCCAACGGCGGTTGCTGCCGATGGGAGTTTCCGGAAGATTCAAGTGAAGGTCTCGCGGCCCGGGGTGACGGTGTTCGCACGCAGTGGGTACTACGCATTGCCGGTGCTAAACGGCCATCAGATTTATCCATTTGAAATGGCCACGATGAAAGCCATCAATACAAAGCCGCAGTTGCAGCAATTTGAGTTTCACGATGCCGCATTTCAGTTCCGGCCCGGCCCGGCACGCGACCAGATGGCCTTCGTCTTCGAAGTACCTGCGCGGAACCTCTCGATCACTACAGACAAAAACTGGGCGGCAGTCCATGTGTCCGTCACCGCTGTAATCAAGAATGATCAGGGACAAATTGTAGAGAAGATCAGCAAAGACATTCCTTACCAGGTGCCGTCGTCAAAGACCGCCGACTTACGGCGTGGCGTGGTGACTTTCACCGCGCCGTTCCTCTTGCCATCGGGCCGCTACACGATTGAAACAGCCGCAGTGGACCGGGAGAGTATGAAAGCGAGCGTGCGCCGCTCGTCTTTAGTTGTGGGGTCAGCCGTTGGGTTCGCAATGAGCGATGTTACAGTGATCCGCCGAGTGGACGCGATTCCGGAGTCGCCCACCTCACCAGACCCCCTGGAAACGCGGGGCGCGAAAGTCACTCCCGAGCTATTAGATGTCATCTCGCCTGAAGCAAATGGACAAGTGAAGTTCTATGCGGTGGCTTATCCTCCGGCTCCTATTGATGCACCGGTAGAGGTTAGCGTAGAAATCTGGCGTGACGGACAGGTGGTGGTGCAAACTCCGGCCAGCGAAGTAGCGGCCGACCCGAGCGGTGCGGCTTCGATTCTTGCAAGTGTACCGATGGAAAAACTCCCCTCTGGCCAATATGAGGCGCAGATTTCCTTCCAATACAAAGGACAGAAGGTGTCGAAGGTAACGACGTTTGCCGTCGGGGCGGGGAGTTAACTGAGCTTTCGCGTTTGTTTAGAGGACGGGGAAAACTGGGGACAGTTCCATCTGTTCCGAGTTTTCAGCGTCATGCTTGTAACCGCCTATACATTGCCGGGCTCAAGTGGGTTAATACCGGCAGCCGGCACACAAGGCGCCCCCAAAATCTTCTTACAACTAACACAACAGCAGGTGACCAAAGGCATACAGTGGGCCTTGGTCGGCACCGGGGCAGCATCATTCATAGGATTGTGTCAATGACCAACTTCGGCAGGGGGCCTCAATGCGTTTAGATTCGAACGCCCAAGTTTCAGAAAATGATCAAGAAAACATTTATGTACGGGAAGTATCTCTTTTGCAATTTGCACGTTCAGGTCTCTTTTTATGGCACACATTTGAATTGTTGTTGGTGGGCAGCGCCGAAATATTCGTACTTTTCAAGTATTGGAATAAGTTAAGTGAAATGCACGTGGTAATACTAGTCTGTGTAGTCGGGATCACTCTCACTATCGGACCCTACGTTAGCTTATCGGGAATTGCAGATGGTAAAACGGGGTCGACGAACTCAGTGAGACTCTCAATAGTGAAAATCCTCGAGTTCTGAAAGCGACGGTTCAGGTAGCACGTTCTGCACTAAGTCAACTGATGACGTCATGCTTTGGGGCTCTCGTGGTACTACTCTCAATTCTGGCCTACTGCCTAAATAAAAAATAAGAACCAGAGGAGAGACGGAACGTAACTCAATTTCCTGAACCCGATTGACGGTCACCAACTACAATCTCTCTGCGTTTAGCTCCAGCGTGACCTTTGGCTCGGGGATTCTGACACTTTCTATCAGGACTCTAATACCGGAATGGCTGCCCCACCTTTTGCGCTTTTCAAAAGGTGGGAGACACAACTCTCAACCTCTTGAGCTTTTGATTTTATCTTTAGTCATATGAATTGATGCCGTTGGAAAGGAAAACCTATTCGCTGCCGTCCGCACAGAAACCCATCCTTTGAAAACCGCAAAGGATGGGGCAACCTCTGTTTTTTTGATTTCAACAAAATTTACTTCAAGACTAGAAAAGGCTGGGTCAGCCAGCCCCCACCACGATGGGCGCTACCTGCCAGCCACCGATTTCTCCTCTAGGACTGTTCTCACCAAGTCTGCAAATTGGTCGGCGGTGAACTGGTTGCCTTCGATATTCGCGACTAACTTGCCATCGCGATCAACAACAGCCGTATGCAGGGAGTGATTCATCAGGCCTTCGTCAGGGAAGAAGTCCATTCCGAACATATCGGTGACGCGGCGCACCTCGATTTCCGGACCAGTCAGGAAGTGCCAAGTTTTTGGATCAGCCTTCCAGGTTCGCGCGTAACGCGCCAGGACATCCGGGCTGTCGCGCTGCGGATCGAAGGTGACGGTGAGCAACACAAGATCGCTGCCCAGTGCTGCCTTAAACCGCCGCTGAAGTACGCCAAAGTTATTGGCCATCCGATAGCAGAATGTCGGCAAAGCACAACTGGTATAAATAAAATTTACCGCCACCACCCTCCCGGCAAATTGAGAGAGCGATATCTTGTGATGAGCCTGGTCCGTCAATGTGAAATTCGGGACCGTACTTCCGATTTCCAG
Organism: uncultured Acidobacteriaceae bacterium; assembly: GCA_963792305.1. GTDB lineage: Bacteria > Acidobacteriota > Terriglobia > Terriglobales > Acidobacteriaceae > CAWBXL01. The sequence continues at coordinate 5,420 of CAWBXL010000244.1, forward strand.
CGGCTTGGTTCCAGACTTGCCGGTGAGGCTCGTGAGGAGTTTTAACTGGCGGGCCGTCCGGGGATCCTGCTCCGCGGAAATATATGGATGAATCTTTACGTATTCGACGTACGAGGAGACACCTTCCACAACCAGTGTGAAGTCAACAACTGTGCCTGGCTCAAGTCCGTTCAACTCCTCGGGTTCGTGTACATCGAAAGGCATCGTCATCGCAGCCATAAAGCCGGGGATCTCCTGGCACGATGCGGTGAAGCTGTTGTGGGCGCGATCTACTTTGAGAACCATGCCCGTAGCGGGGTATTGTTGCGCTGCGGATGCCGAAAGGGCCATCCAGAGAATTGCCGGGATAACAGTCCAATATCTCACTGCCTTTGTTCCTCAATGGTTCGGCATCGAAGTTGCGTTTTGCCCGTCCTGCGGTGCAGCGTGATTTACGCCGCCGAGCTGATAGGGTTTCCGCTCCAGCCTCGAGTACTGTTGCGAGAATTCCTTGATCTCGAGAAACTGATCTTTCTCAACATTGGCGAAGTGCTGACGGGTATTGCTGGTTGGCCACCAGATTTCGATCTCCTTGACTTTGGCGTTCTTGCCTAAGCCAACATGCTGCTGCAGGGGCGATGCGCCAAACGATCCGCCACTGCCCACGGTACGATAGATAAAGCGTGGGGTCTCTCCATCGTTCTCAACCGTTATCTTAATTCTGGCGCCGATCGCAGCCCGGTTCGTCTTTACGCCCACCAGTTTCAAATTAATCCAGTCATTGCCATTGCCGGGATTCTCATAGACGCGCATGGCATGAGCATCCCCCGGCGTGGCGCCTCCTGTTTCCGCAACAATGTCTTCAAATCCACGGTTGGTGAGATCGGCAAACGCGACGCCATGTCCTTTATGCCAGTCGCCCGTTCCCGTGGCGTTGGTGACATCCGCGAAATACTTGCCTTCCTTATTACGAAAAAGCACATTCGGTCCGAGGGATGCGTAGGAGGGGCTTCCCGTCCCAAGATAAATGTCGAGAAACCCGTCATTATCTATGTCGCCGAAGTTCGAGCCCATCGGCATGAATACCTTGTCCAGTCCGACCTCCGCTGTGACATCGCGGAATGTTCCGTTCCCCATATTGCGGTAAAGCTTTAAAGTGATGGCGTTATGGGGAAGCCCTAGATAAGTGCGGGCGATCTCATCCACGGAAGAGAAGTAGCTGGTGACGAACAAGTCCGGCCAGCCATCGTTGTCATAATCAAAGAACCATGTGGGAAAGCCGCGAACTGGCCCCGCGACGCCCGCGGATACTGCCACTTCGGTGAAACTGCCGTCGTGGTTGTTGTGATAAAGAAAATTCGCACCCGTCAGGTTTGAAACATAAAGGTCCGGCCAGCCATCATTGTCGTAATCCGCGGCAGCCACCCCTTTGCTGAACGCAACCCGGTCAATTCCTGCCGAATGAGAGATGTCCTTGAAAGTGCCATCGCCATTATTGAGGAACAGTTGCGCCGGCAGGTTTTCGTTTCCCACGAATAGATCAAGAAAGCCGTCGTTGTTGATATCGACCCAAACCGCAGTCTGCGAACTGGTAGGGCGCACAGCCAGCCCGCTCGCTTTGGTGACGTCCGTGAAAGTGCCATCGCAGTTATTGCGCAGTAAAGACCGGTATTGCGCCGCCTCCCATCCGCCACGCATGACCAGAATATCCAGGCAACCATCGTTGTTGTAGTCGGTTTGAACAATATTCAAACCACCCAACTGTTCCGCCACGCCGGTCTTCTCCGATTGATCACTGAAGGTCCCGTCGCCGTTATTGCGAAAATACTTCATCGGAGCGCAACTGTCGAAACTTGATTTAACGATGTCGAGCCTGCGGTTATTCTGAAAATCGTCCACAATAATGCCGCCTGCCATGGAAAAAGTGTCGAGGCCTGTCTCCACGGCGACATCGCGAAAACGCGGCGCAGCCTCAGTGGATTCAAAAACCGTAGCCGGGATAAGGTATTGCTTCGGGACGCTCTCCGGATATTCTCCCAGCGTCATGTAGGCATAGTTGAGAAGCCACCTGACCTCCAGTTCGCCGGGCTTTTGCGTCAGGTAGTTCAGAAAGTACTCTACTGCCTTTCGAGAATCCTCCGGACGCGAAAACCGGCTGCTTTTCAGCATGGGCAACAAACAGCGGTTTCCTGGCTTGTGGTACACGTCATTGTCCATCTCTGATTTGTGCAAATAAGCAACGCCGAGGATCTCGTTGAGTTGTAGCGCGGTGTCTGGGCTGTGGGAATCCGCTAATTGTTGCGCTTTTTTATATTGCTCGATGGCGGCGTCCATGTGGCCGAGATAAGAGTTGACCTCACCCAACGAAATATGAGCGTCCATCACATTAAAGGCACCGCTGGATGCAACCAACTTTTCGTCGCCCGGAGAAAGAAAACGTTCCAGCACATCTTTCTGGGTATCACTTCGCATGGTTTCGCAAACCGCTTTCGGAGTCGGGTCCCATACGATATCTTTGGAAGCTTCGCGGAGCGGAATTTGCGCCTCGCTTTGTCCGCTGACGATCAACGCATATTTCACACTTCCAGTGGCGTCTGTGGCTGGTGTTCCGCCGCTGGCGGACCCGCTACCAGCGGTATAGGCGAGGAGTTTCACGATGGCATAGCCGAGCGGGGTTCTTACCGGTTGGGAGAATTGTCCCGGCTGGAGGTTGGTCAGCGCGTCTCTCAGTTCTGGCCGCAACTTGGATGGATCAATCTTCTCCATGGCGCCGCCTGAGTCTGCGGTTGGGTCGATTGAGCGTGCTTTCGCCAAGGTCGCAAAATCCCCACCTTTGCGAATGCGATCAAGTACATCAAGGGCCTCCGACTCGGAACTTACAACAATGATTTGTAAACTAACTTCTGAAGCCGACTCCGGAGAATCTGATTTCCGCGCCTGCGAAAAAAGTGGCAAGCACAACAATAGCGCGCCGAGCGAAATTTGGCTGAGTTTCCAAAACTTAGATAACGAATATAACTTTCGCATCCTAATTCGCCGGCGCATCCGGCCTTGATGATTGCTGAGTGTCGTTGCAAACTGCGGGTTTTGCCAGGGGATTGGCGATTCGAACCCCATATGACTCCTCGATTGTATAAGCAAAGTCCGCTGCCAATTCGCGGAGTGTTTGCTTGGTTCCACTCGGCCATTCAATTTCGAACGTATTTATTTTGGCATTGCCGCCCAGGCCAAAATGCAATCGCAGATCGTTTTGCGAAAGATAGCTTCCTCCGCCTCGTACTTCTTTGATCTGATTAAGGTCCCCTGTGCTCACTGACACTCGCGCGCCTATCGCTGCCCGATTACTCTTAGTGCCAATAAGCTTCACAAGCATGGCGTGGCCGGAACTCTGGGTACAGTTCAACAACAAAGTCGGGAGTTCTCCGTTATTTAAGATCAGAACGTCCACTTTTCCATCATTATTAATATCGCCAAAGGCTACACCACGGCGGGACTGCAATGGTAACTTGGCCAGCGAAGTCAGCTCCGTAATATCACGGAAGGTGCCGTCACGAATATTGCGAAAAAGCAGTAATGGTTCGCGATAGTGGAATCCCATTCGCGCCTGATCAATCTGCGGATAAATATTGCCGTTCGCGACAAAAATGTCGTCCCAGCCGTTATTGGTGAAGTCTACGAATCCCGTCCCCCAACCGACGTAAGAAAAGGTAGCTCGGGTGATCCCGGAGGCAATGCTGATATCGTCAAAACCTCGCACGCCACGATTGCGATATAGCGTATCTGCTTCTTGCTGAAAGTTTGTTACGAAGATATGAAGTTTTCCCTGGTGATCAAAATCTCCAGCATCCAATCCCATTGATCCTTGTGCGTGGCCATCTGTACTCACCGCGGTGCCTGCAAGCACGCCGGTCTCCTCGAATGTTCCATCATGCTTGTTGTGATAGAGATAGTTGGGCCCGCGGTCATTGGCCACGTACAAGTCCGGCCAGCCGTCATTGTCGAAGTCGGCCCAAATGCCCTGCATCCCGAAAAGAAGTTGATCGTCCCCCACGCCGGCCTTTTTGGCGACTTCTTCAAATAGACCGTTGCCCTTGTTATGAAAAAGAAAGTCGGTTTCTCCCGGGAATCCCCACGGCCCACAAAAAACGTCCAGGCCCATGAACTTGCAAAGGCCGGCAGTCTTGCCTAGCTGCGCGACATCCACATGTGCGTATCTTGGGACGAACAGGTCAACCAGGCCGTCCTTGTCATAATCTCCCCATGCGGCCCCTGCCGGAAAACCATCCACATTCACCCCAGCCTTCGCGGTTACATCTTCAAATCTACAGTTGCCTTTGTTCCGGTAGAGAACAGAGCCGCCAAATCCGGTGACGTAGATATCTTGCTGCCCGTCATTGTCGAAATCGGCAACAGCAACCCCCATTCCCCAACCTTTGCGACTCAGGCCGGCATCGGTCGTGATGTCCTTGAATTTCAGTCCGGCCTCCTGATGGTAGAGCGTGATCATGGGATCTCCACCAGCTTTGTATCGCTCTACAGTGGAACCGTTCACCGTGATGATGTCTAATTTCCCATCGTTATCGCAATCAATGAAGCCGACGCCTCCACTCATAGCTTCGACCATGTAATTCTTTTCCGCCGTCGAAATATGCGAAACGGAGAGTCCCGCGGACTGAGTGATGTCTTGGAAATTGGGCAGATCGCCCGGCGGTGTTTGCCCGGCCAACGTTGGGTTCCTATAGAAGATGACGATGAGAATGGCAGAGAAACAAACGTATCGCATCAGGGAAAGAATAGACTTGTTTCTATACGGTGTAGAGACACAATTCAAGTTTGCTTGTTCCGCCTTAAACGGTGGGAAATTGGAGGCTGGCAAACCCACGTGTTCTTTGGTTTTCCTTGCCCACCACAACCAAGGCTGACCCATTCTTGCGGTTTTTGCAAGGGTGGCGAAAACCGGCCTTATTAGTTTCTGCCCGAGTCAGACTCCTGGGAATATACTACTCGCAAGTTAAGAACAAATTGCTGGAGTTGTTATGCGAATGTATTTTGCTTTAGGTCTTGTGATTGGCTGTTCAGCTCTGGGAGCGGCACAGGCGTCATCGGAAAACTCGCTGGATGCGCTGCCACTGTTGCAGAAATCTTCCCGGCAATATCTTAATGTAGAGACCTACAAAATCACTCAGGAAGAAACTTTTTCCAGCGAACACCCGCCTGACCCCGCACCCAGCGTGATGACCGCGATGGAAGCTCCGAGCCAACGCTATCGCTTCGAAGCGGATATTGGATTAGGTAAGGACATCCGGGTCTCCGATGGACGCTTCACATGGTTTTATCGCGCACCACAGAGTGCCTTCACACAATTAGCCGCAGGCGCTGCGATGGATTTTGGCAAACCTGACATACCAATGTGGCCTGATGAGTTGGGAATCAAGGGAGCATTGTATCTTCGGGAACGCTTGGCGCGCTTCGCGGAGGATTATAAGTCCGCAGTTACACTTACTGACGCGGTGATCGTACTTCACGGGAAGCCGATTGACTGCTACGTATTGGAACTTTCAAACGAGAACCTCAAAACTCCTCAGCCTTTTCCATTTATGGAGACGGTGTGGATCGAAAAGGAATCATGGAAGATTCGCAAGATCGTCGAAAACTATATCACCACTTCACAAACGACCGGCTTGGCTCCCATAACTTTTCCGGTAATGAGATCGACAACTTATCCGGAAGTTATGCTCAATGAGCCCCTCCCAGATGGCGCCTTTGAATTTACTCCTCCCGCAAACAGTAAATTGGTTACAGCTTTTTCAGACCACCAGTTGATACAGTCAGCACCCATGCCCGTCGTTCGGCAAGCACCGGAAATAGTGTTTAAGTCGCAGAATGGAGAAAGCCTGTCGCTAGAGTCCTTACGGGGGCATCCGGTACTACTCGATATATGGGCAACTTGGTGTGGTCCATGTACAGCTAGTTTCCCGGAGTTGGCAAGGTTATACCACGACACACGCCAGACTGGATTGACGATCTTATCGATTGATGCAGAAGATGATCCGAAAGTCGCGGACGCATACTTGGCCAGGATGCATTATCCGTGGCGAAATTTTCACGATCATGGCCAAATCAACTCTGCATTCAATTTACGACCGGTCCCGCGGTATATTCTTATAGACGCAAAGGGTCGAATCGTTTTCGATCGCACCGGTCCCAGCCATGAGGATGTTCGGCACGCGGTCTTCGAGTTAGGCACAGAATTCGCCGAGGCGTTAGGCGCTAAACATTGATCTTGTTGTTGGTCTTATAAATGGCCACCCCAAGAAGGGGTGAAGGCTTGACCAAAATCTAGAAGCTGGGCTCGCGCCGACTAATACGCGGCGGGAATGTTCTGTTCCAGACTTCAAAACAATGGCTCGCAGAGAAGACTCTTTCGAAAAAATAATGGCACACGGAAAATGAACATTCACCGCATCCTTCTCACAACGATGGTTTCGTGTGCTTTTGTGTATGCATACGGTGGAACTCGTCCCACCCCGACTTTGTTACAGCCAACTAGCGGGAAAGTACTTAATGTTCCTGCCTTTGGCTTTTTTGGTTCGGCGCGGGCAGACGACAATGGCAACATTTTCATCCATCCTGCACCGTTCCAAGAGGTCAATATTCTTGAGATTGTGCCCTCTTCGGACGATACAGTCGTCTATAAACTGTCCGATGAGCAGGCAAAAAAATACACATTTTGTGACTATAGTGTGACGCCGAGCGGCAAAGTCTGGGCACTCATGAACGAAACAGGATCGCCTGAGCTTCGCGCGATTGAGTTCAACTCTGGAGGAGAGGCCAAGAAGCCTGTTCGTCTCGACACACCGGAAACCATCGAAGCTACCGGTTTCCTTGCACTTGATTCAAACGTGCTCTTCGTCTCAGGACATTACACAGACAAAGCGGCTGACGCACAGAGAGGCCAACCCTTTCTAGGTATTTTCAACACTTCTGGCGAACTGGTTAAGAATTTAGACCATAACATTCCAGCGTTCAATCACGTAAAGGTATCGGGTGGTAGAGAACTGCGAGAGGGCGCATGTACACCGGCCGATGATGGGAATGCTTATTTTGTTGACAAAGACAGCGTGGTTTCGATTACCCCAGTCGGAGAAATTGGCAAACGAACACATTTCGCCAAACCCGCTTCCGACTTAACCGCCGCAGGACTTTATGTTTCTCATGGATGGGCTGCGATCAGATTTCACAAACATAATTCTGATCAAACAGTAGAGAAAAGTCTTTTGGTTATAGATCTCTCGACAGGAGAAGTGATGGGATGGTATGAGGGATCTGCCGATGTGGGGTATTCCGATGTCGGCTTCTCACCCAACGAAGGCTTCACTTTTATAGCCAATGACCATGGCAAGGTGAAGATTGTCCACGCCAAGTTTCGCTAGGATCATTGGCCCATTAGCCGCGCTGCCTCTGTGGGTACATCGTCTTGACGGATCACATCTGGCCCATCGTTCAGTATTGTCCCAGGGCTTCTCTTTTAATCGGGATAAGGCATTCCCGACTTAACAATGCGTATCCGATGATCGTGGAAGGTTGTCAGCCCATTGGGCATTTTGACCTCTGGCATGTGACAACTTGCGCAGTCCTTCGTAGCAACCGGACATGCTTTGGCAGTAGTTTCATGGATCGGGGAAGCAGCCGTACTCTTAGTGACATGGCATGCCAGGCACTTTACGTCGTAAGAAGCGGTATCGGCAACCAACTCTTTGTGTGGATCATGGCACGCGATACAGCTGATGCGCGGATCGGTTCCGCTAAAGCACTTACTAACGGCTAAGCGGTAAGGCTGAAAGCGTACATTGATTTCTCCACGCCAGGGGCTGCGAATGACCGCCTCCCAGCTGCGATGGCATTGGCCGCAGAAATTCGATAAGTCCTCCGAGGGTAGCTTTCGCAGATCGGGCGGAGCTGTTTTCATCACATCGCCCTGCGAAGCTGCAAGCAAATGCGAAGTGGCGCCTACGTGACAGTGTTCACAGGTGACACCGGGTTCAAACGAACTAAGATTGAGTTGTCCATCAATTACTGCGCCCGTCGTGTGACAGCCAAAGCAGGCTTTCGGTTCGTTCGGCGGGAGCTTTCTTCCGACCGCTTGCTCAAGAGTTGTTGGAGTAATCTCCGAATCGCCGGTCGTGATTTCGAGTCCCCCGATAGACGGGTAATAGCTGACCAGGCTTTCGTAGTAAACGCCGTCACGTTCAAACATCCAGGTCTGCGCAGCGTTGCCAAAACTCCAGCGGATCGGCAGACTTATGGTTGCACTCCCGTCGGTTACTGAATAGGTGCTTTGACCATTCCTGGTTTCCACGACATAGGTGTAGCCAAATTTCTGAAATGTGAGTTTGGGACGAGAATTCAAGACTTGATTCATACCCCCTGGTGGCTGAAGGGCCCGCCCCATGGAGGTGTGCGGCTGAGTTTGCGCTTGGGAAGAATGGCAACTAGCGCAGGCGGCTGCGGAATTCTGCGGCGGTTTTTGTGCGGCAAACGCAGTGTTTGCAGCGAGTACCACAGCCAGAATCGCCGTGAGTTGATTAAGGATGCGCAAGCGGAGCAACACTATTCTCGGTCATTTGCCGGCACAGCGCTCGTTCCCGGCGGGCATCGTCATCGCGTCCGGATTTCGAATACGCTTTCGCCAATGCGATGTGAGTCTCGATATTATCAGGTTGCAGCTTTCGTGCTTGTTCTAAATGTTGGATGCCGCCGCTTACATCTCCCGTGTCCACCAATGCCCGGCCGAGTGTCAGTTGCGAGGCGGGTCGTTCTGGATCTTCTTCGGCAATGCGCCTTGCGTAAGGCAGGGCCTCATCAGCCCGGTTTTGCATCAGCAGTGCCCATGCCAGCATGGTACGCGCATTGGCATTATCGGGGGAAAGCTCCAATTCCTTTTTGAACTGAGGCACGGCTGCGTCCGGGCCGAAGGCATACAACAAATTTCCATACAGGAAATGCGTGTTTGGCGTGGTGGGGAAACGCTGAAACAGATCATTGAATGCCGTTTGCGCCACCTGTGTATCTCCCGCCATAAATTTGAACGTGGCATCGCCCACTGCGATCAACAGTTCTTTCTGGTCCGCCTGAACATTTTCGGGTAGAAGCGGCATGCGAAGCCCTGCCAGCCCGATCGCAACCAGCAGATTGGGATTCGATATCTTATGTTCAGCGAAAATCGAATAAGATCGTAACGCCTCCTGGAACCTTCCCAATCGCGTTAGCAGTAAAGCTTCGTGATAACGCAGAATCTGTTCGTTGTGGGCATCAGTGACTGCGCCAAAGGCAACACCCTTCTGTATGTCCGTGAGCGATTGCGTATAAATACCGGTTTCAAATTCGCAAAGTCCCCGGAGTGCCAGCGCCTGTCCTGCATCAGGATGTAAGTTGATCAATTGTGAAAGAGCGTCGATTGCCGGTGAAAACGCACCAGATTCATACTGTAAGAGTCCAAGGAACCACAATCCCTCTTCCCATTTGGGGTTGAGTTGCAGGGCTTGTGTGTAAAGTTGAATGGCCCGAGGATTATCTTCTACATCGCGGGCAGCTGCGGCCTCAGCGACGACTTCCTCGAAGTTAGGTGGGTGGTCTTGGGCGGGGAGCTCCCCGAGAGAGATGAGAGTGAAGAGGAGCAGCCAAGCCCAATCCCAAGCTCTGCGCTTGCGTAAATATGGGTACGACTTCATGGCAAATGTGATCCAATCTTAACATTTTCATTTATGCGAAAGCAGTGCCGATCATAGTTGCGAATTACGACGTTAGAGCCTTCGCTGAGTCTTTCGAAAGAGGAATGGATGTTGGTGGCTCGGACCGGACTCATTGTTGAGATCGAGCATCTACCCACTGGGACAAAGGATGGCATCGATTAAACAGTAGCAATTGCACAATTCTTCCTTGCGGGAAGGAAAAAACATCCGAGGTGGTGGGTATGAGGCCATAATCAGGCAATATCACATGCGCGGAGAATCCAAGGTCGATAAAATAACGCTCTAAACCACGCACACACAAGTAGGTAACGGAGTGGCCCATTCGGACAAGCGCCCGCGCCACGGCAATAGTTGGCAAAACATGGCCCGGCTCTGGAAGTATGAAGAAGACCACCCTTGCCATAATCGCAAATCCCCGCGAGTCCAAGGCAGCACCCGATTCGAGGCATGGTGCCTATCGGGACTTACGCCAACAATCGCTTGTTGGCAAGAGCCGCAAAAAACCAGTCTATGGTGTCATTCGCTCCTGAGAGCAATTAGCGGGTCCACTCTAACCGCACGTAATGCCGGAATAAGACAGGCAAGCAATACAACTGCGACTAAAACCGCAGTCACGATGATAAGAGTTTTAGGATCATAAGCACTGATTTCAAACAGCATTGCCCGCATGAACCGTACCAACACGAAGGCGGCTGTTATTCCGATAACTCCACCTGCTATCGTCCACCGCACGCCTTGGCCAATAAAAAAGCAAAATTGGGCCGCGTTGAGCTCCAAGAGCCATTCGCACGCCAATCTCGTGCCTGCTCTGTGCAACAGTGTAGGCGAGAACTCCATATACTCCAGTTGCAGCAAGGATAAGAGCGGTGCATGCGAACAGGGTGAGCGTAAGTGCAGGAAATCGAGTCTGAAACACTGACGACGCCACAAGTTGTTCTAATGTCGAAACCTTGTACACCGGAAGATTAGGATCGATCTCTTTGAGTTGATTACGAATTGCAGCGACCGCCTGCTCGGGGGCCGAGCTGGTTCGCACAACAAGGGTCATAGAACGAAGATCAGTCCAGATGCCGAATGGCTTGTCCGTATGCAAGAAATACAATTCAGGCTTCGTAGCCGCGTTGGGACCATGATTCTTTATGTCACCAACGATCCCGACAACGGCTAGCCACGGAGCATCGGGACGAAGCTTAATGCGTTTACCAATGGGATCTGTGTCCGGCCAAACTTTTCGCGCTAGACTTTGATTCACAACTACAGAGGTCGGAGATGGCTGGAAGGTCTCCCTGGCTTAAGAATCGCCCCTTGATTAGCGGGATTTCCATTGTACGAAAATAATCTGGGCTGATAATTTACGTATCCGCAACATTGATATCCTTGTCAGATTGTCCACCTTCCACTTCAAACGAGGCATTGGCGGCGACATCACTCATCGGCAGTTGATTTACAATCGCCAAAGACTGCACCGCAGGTAGCCCTTGGACTCGGTTGCATCTCCGCCAGTAAGGTTCGCTGCTTTGGGGACAGTCTTCTGCATGACGCGTGTAGATGCTGACGGTTTCGGTTGTGCGGCCCCGTCCTCGAAAGACCGCCGATTGCGATTCCACACTGGCTTGAAACTCCATCTGAACGCTCCACTTTCTCGGCCGCACGCTAGCATTCGACAAAAATTCACGTCCAAAACGACACATTGTGAGCGTCAGAATCAGCGAGGTTTAGCCCGACTCCGGCCAATCTTTCATTGAGTTTTCATTGAGTTTTGTTTAGCCAGGAAGGAAGATCAATGTTTTGTGGAGTTTGGATTTGGTTGCGGGGGTGG
>CAWBXL010000245.1:0-3483 GCA_963792305.1 uncultured Acidobacteriaceae bacterium
GAGCGCCCAACCCTGGGCTTTCTGCCGCTCGGAACAGGGAACTCGTTTCTCCGCGATTTCAGTGACAAGGGGCTGGAGCATGCAGTTGAGCTCCCTGGTGCAGGGCCGCAGATCGTCGTGCGACGTTCTACGCCTGACGCACAAAGATGGGCGCTGTTTTATATCAACCTTCTAAGCATGGGATTTGCGGCTGATGTGGCGGCAAAGCGCATCCGCAGCTTTCAGGGGATGGGGGAACTCGGTATTTTCTGGCGATCCTCACGTGTCTTTTACGTCTTAATCGGCGCGCGTTTCCGCTGCGGTTGGACAAACCAAACTGCCTTCGACAATCGCCGCTGTTTGTTCCTGACTTTTAACAACAGCAAGTTTACCGGCGGGAAGATGATGATTGCGCCCCAAGCCAATGTTTCGGACGCATTAATTGAGTATGTGCGTTGGGGGCCGATAAGCCGTCTGGGGCTGTTGCGCAACCTGCACACGTTGTATGACGGTTCGCACCTTAATCACGAACTGGCCGAGCGCCATTCCGCGAGTCGTGTCGAATTTTCTTTGAATGCTCCCGTGGATGTAATGATTGACGGCGAAGTCTTGACCCTGCATTGCGAAAAGATTGACGTGCTGCCGGGAGCATTAGAGGTGGTGGCCTAATTCGGCATGGCGCAACCCCACCAGTAGCCAGCCTTGATATTTGCCGCCCACACAGACTTGCCGGTTCTTCCTAGCAGAGGAGGTAAATGGTCACACGAAGATAGGTATCGTTCAGACCATTCGTGAGATCGCCGAAGGCGGAATCATCCGTCGCTGTGCTCACCGTCTTCGTACTCGTGGGTGTGACGGTGGCGAAATAGTGCTGGAAGATGGCATCAGCTATGTCTCCAACGCAATTTTGTCCCTTATTGTTCAGAATCTGCTTATCCAGATCCGCGCGCAAAGCGGCTGCTTTGTCCTGTCCAATGGAGTAGACGGTTTCGGTCCATGGGTCACTGCCATTGTTATTATCCGGCGTCTTAGGCACCTCAAAAATTACCACCTGCGCGTTCTTGCTAGCGTCAGCGGAGGGTCGGCTACCAGCAAGAAGACTCTATGCTTGTACAAATCGAGATCAGTCTTCTCGGCGCGCGAAAGAACGTCCGCTGGAACACCGTAAAAAGAGAACGCTTCGGGGTGCCATGAAGCCGCGCGGCAGCCCACCAATTTCGGCGGTGGCGTTACACCGCCCCCTTCCGTGGTTTTTGAGGTGCAGGTATTCAACAAAATCAGCGTGCCCAGCAAAGCTAAAGTGCCTAGATGGTGAAGCCGGGGCTGGAAGTAGCTTTTCGTCATATTGACTCCAATGGAGACTGTCCCTTAAGGGCCGAACAACTAGGACGGAAACCCTATCTGGCGCAGGAGATGCTGAAAGCGGGGCTCCGACCGCAAGTCGTCGAGGGCGGGGTCCACATTCAAGTTCACCATCGCAGGCAGCCGTTGGTCGTACGCCTGTTCCAATAAGCGAAGGGCCTGATCTTTCCGACCCAGGCTGGCGTACAGGACCGATAAATCGGCAGGAGAGACATACTCCTTTTGGGTGGGTGAGGTCAAGTCGCGGAGAATCTGTTCCGCTTTTTGTTTGTTGCCGGCAAAGGCATAAGCCCGTCCCAGCAGGGCAGCACACTGGGTGCTGTTATTGGACAACGTCACCGCTTGCTGCAATTCGCTGATCGCCTCGCCCTTCCGTCCTTCACCTTGGTAAATGACTCCTAAAAGCCGGTGCCCTTCCGCGAAACTGTGGTCCAGGTCGAGGGTCCTGTGCAACTGGTCGGCTGCCTGTTCGAATTGGCGGGATTCGTACAAAACCTCGCCAAGAGCAGAATTTGCAGTTAGAGAAAGCGGATCAGAGTCTCGCGCCTTCCTGGTTTCCGTAACAGCAGCGTCAAAGCGGCCGAGTTCGGCAAGAAATTCGCCATACCACTGATGGGCGGTGGTATATCCCGGATTTAATTCGATGGCACGCCGAAATTCTTTGTCGGCCGCGGCCCAGTTCCAATCCCAATCCTCAATAACTGCGGCCAAAGAATTGTGGGCCTCAGCCAGGGTGTCGTCCAATCCAACAGCTTTTACCGCCGCAGCCTTGGCCTGCGGAAATCCTTGGCGAGCGGGCATAAGGCCATATTCCACCATCATGAGGTACGAATCCGCCAGACCCGCATAGGCGGGAGCGTAGCTGGGATCCTTCGCAACTGCCTGTTTGAAGTATTCGATCCCCTTGCGGAATCCGTCTTCGGTACGCTTGTTCCAGAAATAACGTCCCTTCAGGCAGGCCTCGATAGCCTCGCCGTTAACCGGCTTGGGATGGGCGAGCAGAACGTCTTCCGCCGGGGTAAGTGCAACCTGGATCTGTCGCGCGGTCTCGCGTGCAACATCACGTTGCAGGCCAAGCACATCCTTGAGTTCGCTCTGGAAGCTTTGCGACCAAAGCTCTTTGTCCGACGAAGCGTCAATCAGTTGCGTATTGATGCGAACTTCATCCCCTGATCGCAGCACCGAACCCTCCACGATGCCATCCACATGCAGTTCCTGAGCAATTTTGGGCAGAGACTTGCGTGCGTCTTTGTACTGCATGCTGGAAGTACGAGAGATCACTTGGAGATTGCTTATTTTCGCCAGGTCGCTGATGAGTTCGTCCGTCATTCCGTCTGCGAAGTATTCCTGTGAGGGATCACCTGAAACATTCCGTAACGGCAACACTGCCAGAGAACGAATTGCGTGGGGACCGACGGTGGGGGAAGACGGGGTGCGCCAGCGCATAATACCCCATGCAGCCAAGAGAGCAAGGCAGGTAGCAGCAAAGATAACTGTGAGGGATCGCTTACGATCAGGGATGGAAACCGGGGGTAGAACAATTGTGCCGGTGGTAGCGAGTTCTAACCTGCGAAGGTCCACGCCTATCTCCTTGGAGGTTTGATAACGATTGTCCGGCGTTTTGTCCAGGCATTTTAGGATAATTCGTTCCAGTTCAGTAGCAATTTTTGAATTCAGCTCCCGCGGCGCGACGGGAGGCATGATGCAAGATACTCTCGATCAGGCGCGAGGGTTGCGTCTCCGGAAATGGACGGTGGCCTGTTGCGATTTCGTAGAGCACAACGCCCACGCTGTAAATGTCGGTGCGAGGGTCAATCTCCTCTTCCAGAATCTGTTCAGGAGCCATGTAAGGCAAAGTACCGGCAAAAGCCGGCGTCACCGTCTGGCTGATGGTGGCAGCCGTTGCTGTTACCGTGGTCGGTTGCAACAGCTTCGCCAGACCGAAATCCAGAATCTTCAGATTGCCGTCCAGATTGAAGGCGCAGGTTTGCTGGTTTCAAATCGCGATGGACAATTCCTTGCCGGTGTGCAGCGTTTAGTCCATCCGTAAGTTGAATTCCTAAACGTACTACCTCTTTCTGGGAGAGCGGACCGCTTGCCAGTCTTTCATCCAGCGCGGTTCCGGCAACGAACTCCATGACC
>CAWBXL010000246.1:0-21785 GCA_963792305.1 uncultured Acidobacteriaceae bacterium
ATCCCGGGATCAACTTGATGGATGATTTTGTCCATTTGCAGCAACAGTGATTGTGGGGACTGGGAAGTGCGCACAATGAGCGAAAAAAAAGGCATGGGAAGTTGGTTGAATGGTACATAGAAGGCAGCGCGAGGGGGCATATCGAGTTGCCCTTCTTTGACCTCTTTCACAATGCCAACAATTTCCATGGGGTTCGCCTTATCGAAATTGAAGCGCATATGTTTGCCTATCGGATCTTCATTGGGAAAGTACCGTCTGGCTAAAGCCTGGTTGATAATTACAACGCCCGGCTTGGAAGAATCTTCTTCCTCGGTAAAGTAACGCCCGCTGACCAGAGGAGTTTGCAGGGTGGAAAAATAAGCCGCGTTGACAGTACGGACCGTCACTTCATTATGTTCGTTGGTCTGTGGGCGGCCAATTACCACAAATTCAGATGTTCCATCGGCGTCCCCCAGCGGGAGACGGGTAGAAAGCCCGACTGACTTGATTCCCGGCAGATTGCTGATCTGGCTTACCAAGTCCCGTTCGAGTGCAATCTGCTTCTCCGGCTTTGAATAAATTTGATAGGGAGTGGTGATACTCAACGTCGCCAGATGATCGGGCTTCATCCCTGGATCAACCTGAAGCAAGCGATAAAAACTTTTGGCCAGCAATCCGGCCCCAACCAGAAGCAACGTAGCCGTGGCTAATTCCACGATGACGAGATTGGCTCCCAGCTTCCGCCATCCTATCCCGGATGAGCTCCGGCCTCCTTCGGCGAGGTCGGCGCGTACTTCTGACCAGCGTAGCTGCACCATGGGAGCAAGTGAAAATAAGATCGCCGCAACTCCAGAGATAACGATGGAAAATGCAACGATACGTATGTTGAATCCGAGCCCATGTAGAAAGGGCATACTAGCCAGCATGTCTTTCGGTATCAGCCGGGTGAGCAGATGCATTGCTCCACGTGCGGCAACCACTCCCAGAACTCCGCCGATAGTCACTAAGGCCAGACCTTCAGTAATAAATTGCCGCACCAGCCGGGCTGGTGATGCGCCCAGCGCGCCGCGAACTGCGATCTCCCGGCGGCGGCTCTCCGAGCGCACCAGCAAGAGGCTCGCGATATTGACGCAGGCAATCAGCAGCAACAATCCCGCTCCGCCTAATGACACCAGCAGTACGGGGCGAATGTCCCCCACAATAATCTCTGCCAAGGGCAGCATGAAAGCTGCCTGTAAACGGTTAGTGTCGGGATATTGCAGAGCCAGTTGCTGCGCGACTGCTTTAATGTCGGCGTAGGCAGCCTCATAGCTGATGCCATCTTTGATCCGGGCAATGCCATAAAGGGCGTGGCATCCCCGGCAACTTCTGTTGCCGAAAAGAGAGTTCGTCCAAAAGTCGGCTGGCTCGGCAGGAGCGAAATGAAAATCAGCCGGCAATACGCCAATGACGGTATGGGGTGTACCGTCTAGAGTTATAGCTTTTCCGAGGATGTCGTCGCGTCGTCCATAACGTGTCTGCCAGGCTGAATAACTTAACAAAACAACGTTGGCTGCGGACGGCTGGTCCTCCCCAGGACGAAAATCTCTGCCCAGCACAGGTGCCACACCCAGCGTACGAAAAAAGCCGTCACTGACCCGGGCTCCGTCCACTCTTTGCGCTCCGTCGGGCATGGTCAATACGAAACCTTCATTCTCGTAAATATCCAGCGAACTGAAAACCTTATTGAGCTTTTTCCAGTCCTCGTAGTCGGGGAATGAAAGATGGTAGCGGGGGCCCAGCGGGATGCTTTCATACAGCCCCACAAGCTTCGCAGGTTCTTTGTAGGGAAGAGGCTTGATCATTGCCGCATCTACAAATGCAAAGATCGAAACACTCGCGCAGATGCCCAGGGCCAGAATCAAAATTGCTGTGCAGGCAAACGCCGGGTTCTTTTGTAGCTGGCGGAAGGTAAAAGCAATATCTTGCAGCGTGCTCTCAAACCAAAATCCGGCGAGTTCGTGGGTTTGTTCTTTTATGTGAGAGTCATTTCCAAACTGCCGCTTAGCCGCGTAGCGTGCTTCCTCCGGAGACATGCCATCAGCGATAAAGGATTGCTCGGCATGTTCGCGATGAAATGCCATCTCTTCTTCCAGATCATGGCGAAACTGTTCGCCGCCGAAAAACACCCGTAATTTGCCGAAGAAGCGAGCCAGCATTTGCATGGGAACCTCCTATGCGCTTTGTAATATCCGGCCGATGGCCGCCATCATCTGCTCGAACTGGGTGAGTTCTACGCCGAGTTGTTTCCGCCCCGCGGCAGTCAGAGTGTAGAAACGCGCGCGCCGATTGGTTTCCGTCTTTCGCCATTCCGCCTTCACCCAACCTTGCAGCAGTAGCCGTTGCAGGGCAGGGTAGAGCGATCCTTCTTCCACCGTCAGCACGTCGTCGGAAATGCGCTTGATGGACAGCGCGATCCCATATCCATGCAGAGGGCCGCGGCTGAGGGTTTTGAGGATCAGCATGTCCAGTGTTCCGGGGAGCAGTTCTGGTTTGATCGCCATGATGATCTATGTATAGACAATCTATGGATAGAATGTCAATAGTTTGATTCGCCATGTCGCCTACGATTCTGGGCTGCTTCATTAATAACAAGACAGTACCGACGTAATCAGGAACGAGGGTTACAGTCGCGCTACAATCGCGCCAAATGGAACTAGAGCATCTTTTATCGCAGTTTACATATCGCATCGAGCCCAAACCGGAAGGTGGCTTTATTGCTCGCGGTAGCGATCCTTCAACTCCGCTGCTCGAAGCGCCAACGCGTCCGGAACTGGAACAAAAAATTCAGCAAAATATTCTTGCCACACTTGGCACTGCGATGCCGGGCTTCACGCTTCCGGCGGAGACTGAGGGAACGAAGTTCTCGTTCCACATAGAGCACAAGCCCGATGGCGGTTACATCCTGCGGTCGTCGAATCCAGCTGAGCCCTCAATTGAAGGCGCCACCCATGAGGACCTAGAAAAGCAATTTGCCGAAAAATTTATTGGGTTTGCAGGAAAAGCGTTCATGCCTTTGCTATCGAAGGCCTTCGATGTAGGGATTGGGAATGGAGATATTCAAGTTGTCGTGAATCGCAAGGGCAGTTTCACAATGAATTCAAAAACAGTGCAGACGTTCGGCAATTCACCTTCTGCCACCCCGACGCCAGTTCTTCTCGGTGGCTCTCCAATTGTTCCTGAGAGCAGCAAGTTCCCGGGGATCGTGCGTTTTGTACTTGCCCTATTGGCTGCGGCAGGGTTGGTTTATATATTGATTCATCGACGCTGATCAACCATTCTGTTTTTGACAGCAGGCCGTACAATCTCGACATGTTCGGTTACTTCGCGTGGCAACCTCGATTGCCTCAATGTTTCTGCAAAAGTTTAATCAAACGAACAGTTACAAGCGCCATGCTAATTCTTATCTTGGGGATAGTGGTGCGTCATGCCCCGGCACAGGAAACGGCGAATCGCGTAAAGGCCGACCATGTTGTACTGGTCACCTTGTATCCACCAGCATATCCTCCATTAGCGCGAACTGCCGATATTACGGGACAAGTAAAGATCGATGTACTGATCAAAAAAGACAACAGCATCGAATCGGCGCGTGTTATATCGGGTCACCCAATGTTGGATCAAGCTGTTTTGGATAGCGTGAACAAGTCGAAGTTCGAGTGTAGACAATGTTCAGGAGAAGATTCGTTCTACACGTTGACTTACACCTTCAAAATTGTAGAACCAACTTCTAAGTGTGACTGCACCATCAGTACTCCGCAAGTGAGTCAAGTAGAAGATCAGGTTGCGATTACTGCCGGACCAATGTGCGTAGTTCCGACTCCTTGCGAATCGGCTTGGGTGGCGGCACATGATAGATTCCGCTCGGCAAAGTGTCTCTATCTTTGGAAATGTGGGGACCATCACACGGTTCTCTACTAATTTTGAGGGTGAAGTATGGCTGCCATCGATATTAAAGCGATCGGGCAAGTACACTGCCCGCGCGCGGAAGCAATCGATGATTTCTGGGGAAACACAATCTCCACGATCGAACTCGACCCCTCTCTATTCACGCCTGAGTCGGTGCAAGGACTGACCGACTACTCTCATCTTTTGGTGGTTTATCACCTAGACAAGGTCCCAGATGAGAAAGTTCTCTGGTCCGCAGGGCACCCAAGAGGTAACACGGACTGGCCCAAGGTAGGCATTTTCGCCCAGCGCAAAAAAGATCGTCCTAACAAAATTGGAGTTTCCATCTGCGGTCTGCTGGAAGTCAATGGCCTCACGCTCAAAGTCAAAGCCTTGGATGCCATCGACGGCACTCCAATCCTCGACATCAAGCCCCACGTCAAAGAGTTCGACCCAGATCCGGATAAAGTCCGCCAACCCGATTGGATGACCGAACTCATGAAGGACTACTATGCCTGAAAAAGGCTGCAAGGATTACCAGATACTCATTTTCCTGCGGAAGGTGAACCCGGCCAGAACGGCGATAAAAATAATCGCTGCCACTAATGCTCCCCGTGGGCCTAACTTGGTGGAAGCGGCCACCATCAACGCAATTCCAATCGATATCACTGCAAAACGCGCCGCCTTACCTCTCATCGATACACTCCCTGGACCTTCAAAACGAGCCCAGAACTGCTCACAACGTTAGAGAAATGCCATCTTTCCAGATGACGACGGTAATCTTTACGTAACCACGCCCCTCAAATCTAATTGATCGTGAGTCGGTGTTTGCACTTGCGGATTGAGCCACTTACGACCGACTAGGGCCCCTTCCGATCGCGACCAGGTCAACACCACACCCCGGACAAGATGTGCCGGAAACGCTGCTAGTCCATAGGTGTGTCGAAATGAAATGTAGAGCCATCGCAGTACTGGGAACTAGACCGGAAGCCATTAAGATGGCGGTAGTTATCCACGAACTCAAGCGCCGTTCTGATGAGTTCGAAGTGGCTGTCGTCCACACCGGCCAGCACCGCACCATGCTGGATCACGTTCTGCATTACTTCAAAATTAAGCCGGACTTCGACCTCGATGTCATGCGTCCCAACCAGACGCTCAGCTCGCTGACTTCGCGCGTGTTGGACACGGTTGAGAATGCCTGCCACCGCTTCCAGCCAAACATCATTCTGGTGCAGGGCGATACGACCACAGCATTTGCCTCAGCCCTCGCTGCCTACTATTGCAAGATTGCCGTCGCTCACGTCGAAGCCGGCCTGCGCAGTCACGATCTCTACAATCCGTTCCCTGAAGAAGCCAACCGTAAGTTAGTTGGGACCGTTACCGACATTCACTTCGCCCCAACCGTGGGTTCGCGCGACAACCTGCTGGCGGAAGGAGTTCCTGCCAGCAAGATCGTTGTCACCGGAAATACTGTCATCGACACGCTCCGCGCACTCGGCAAGCTGGAGCATTCATGGAAAGGCACGCCGCTCGAGGTTATTCCGCAGGACAACACACGGCTTGTGTTGGTCACCTCGCACCGCCGCGAATCGATCGGTACCGATCAGGAAAATATGTGCCTGGCCCTGAAAGATCTGGTTACCAAGCACAAAGATATTCGTGTTGTTTATCCGGTGCACATGAACCCGAACGTGCGCAGTACGGTGAATCGCCTGCTCCAGGGTGCAGAGCGCATTCACCTGGTTGAGCCGCTGGACTACTCAACCTTCGTCAGCCTCTTGCAAAAGTGCCATCTGGTACTCACCGACTCAGGCGGTATTCAGGAAGAAGCCCCAACTTTCAAGAAGCCCGTACTGGTCCTGCGCAAAGTGACCGAGCGCCCCGAAGCCTCGCAGTTCGGTTTGGCAAAGATCATCGGTATGGAGCGGGAAAACATCGTAAGGGAATCAGACAAATTGCTCACCGATTCGGACGCTTACCTCGACATGTCGAGCGGTGAGAACCCATACGGCGATGGCCACGGCTCCGAGCGCATCGTCGAAGCCATCTGGCGTTGGCACCAGAAGAAAACGCCGCTGCTCGAAGCTGATAAAGAATTCAAATTACCGCCGCGCCCAACACCGCGCCGCCGGGCAACGGATGTCGCAGCCAAAGCCGCGAAGGCAGGGAAGGAATAGCGGGGTTGTGAATACCCGCGGAGACCGCAGACGTGATTGTTCCTCTCTACATCATCGTAGCGATCATCTGCATCTACACCTTTCGCCATTACTGGTTCACACTGAACCGGCTATTTGGCTTTCAACGCCACCCCTACATTGATACCGACACGGCTGAGTGGCCGCCGGTAACGATTCTGGTCGCCGCGCACAACGAGGAAAAAGTTGTTGCCAACATTCTCGGCGCGCTGATGACGGTCAAGTATCCTCCGGAAAAAATGCTGATCATTCCTGTGAATGATCGCTCCACCGATCGCACGCGGGAAATTATCGACGAGTTCGTCGAGCGCTTTCCCGGCCGCATTCAGCCCTTCCATCGTAAAGACGGAAAAGGCGGCAAAGCCGCTGCCCTGAAAGACGCGATGGAGCTGGTGAATACCGAAGTCATCCTGATTTTTGATGCGGACTACATTCCCGGCGCCGGGCTGGTGAAGCAACTGGTCGCGCCTTTCTTCGACCCCGAAGTTGGTGGAGTCATGGGCCGTGTCGTTCCCATGAACTGCGGGGCAAATATTTTGACCCGCTTGCTCGATTTGGAACGCTCCGGCGGATATCAGGTCGACCAGCAAGCTCGTATGAACCTTAAGTTAGTTCCGCAGCACGGTGGAACTGTGGCTGGAGTTCGGCTGAGTGCTCTCCGGGAAATCGGTGGATGGGATGACTCAACCCTCACCGAGGATACCGATCTCACCTACCGTCTGTTGTTGCACGGTTGGAAGACCGCATATCAGAATCGCTCGGAGTGCTACGAGGAGGTTCCCGAAACCTGGACTGTTCGCATCAAGCAAATCATGCGCTGGGCTAAGGGCCACAACCAGGCGATGGTCACATATGCCCTCCGCTTGCGTTTGGGCGCCATCGCGCCACGCTGCGGGAACGTATCGATGGAACATTGTTGCTGGGTGTTTATGCCATGGCCCCGGTCACCATGGTCGGCTGGGTCCTCGCCCTTGGAGTTTTCTATCAAGGAATAGCTCCGCTTCACGGACTGATCGCGTTGTTCGGCATCACCGCTTACGCTTCAGTCGGCAACCTCGCTGCATTTTTCGAAATCGCCGCCGCGGTTCGCCTGGATGGAAACCGCAACCGAATCTCCCTACTTCCGTTTCTTGTCTTAGGATTCTCGGTCAGCATCTTTGCCGTTTCCCGCGCGGCGTGGTCGCAGTTGACCGGACTTATCTTCAAGACCGAATTTCACTGGGACAAAACTGAACGTTTCCGGAAGGCAACGTGACCTCGCTCGCCGTCGCCGCGCTGCTATTGCTGGTAGGAGGAATGCTGGCTATTCCGCTCATTCCTTCCATCAATGAGCTGCGTAATCTTACCGACGCCAAACCGCTGAGTGTGATCCAGGAGCACGCTGGAGAAATCCGCCATTTTGCCAGCGGTTTCCGCAACTACATCTCCGGATTGCGTCCTGCTTTGCAGCAATGTGTCGCTACCGGCACGACTGCCCACGGAGTTCTTCCCGATGGCTGTGAATATCTGATCATCGGCAAGCCGATTAAATTTCCGGAGATGAAAATCCGGGACAAAGAGCCGCTCTGCGAACTGGTAGTGATTTCCGGAGCGCTGCTCAAAACTCCCGACAACACGAACGTTTGCGCATGAAATTTATTCTGCCGAGGATTTCATCGGCGGAGAAGGTAACACTTACCGCGCCATCCTGGGCGAAAAAAATGTCCGCCTTGCTCCCGGCACCACGGTCATGCGCTGGGTCCACGCTCTGGGTAATTTCAGCACCGATCACCACTGTGATCTTTTTGGCCGTGTCTCTTCTGACCGCTTCATCTACCTGGGAGTCAATACACAGTTTCTACGCGTGAATGCGCCACGCATTGAACTCGGCGCCATGGCAATCGCGGATGATCGTGAGGACACAAATCTGTTCACGAACGTGCAGGCCAGAATCGTGCACCGCTTGCTGGTAGATGGAGATTACGAAATCGACGCGGGCGAAGAGATCACCGGCAGCGTGGTGTCTCGCGGGCGTTTGCTGATCCGTTCCGGCGCAAAAATCCATGGCAGCATCAAGAGCCATCACGAAATGATCCTCGAACCAGAGGTCACAGTTGACGGCAGCCTGATCAGCGCCAGCAACATGGTCATCGGCAACAACTGCCTGATTCACGGCCCGGTGATTGCCGAGCGCCAGATGAAGATCGCCGCTGGAACGCGTTGTGGAAGCCTGACCCAGCCCACAACTATCAGCTCCCCGCGCATAGACGTGGAAGAAGGAGTGGTGGTATTCGGCACGTTATGGGCACGTGAATACGGACGCGTGGTTGTGAATTTATGAAGTATTTAAAAAACCCCAAGCTGATGTCCGCTGTCCTGCTGGTGATGCTGCTCCTGGGACTGGTGGCTGCGCATAAGTTCGCCAGCACCAGCGCGGATCGCTTGTTGCTTCTGGTTCCGGATGGAACGAAGTTTTCTGATCCTAAAGTGACCATGTGGGTGGACGCGGGAAGCGAAGAAGGACTGCATGTAGTTCCCATGCACGATTCTGAATTCCTGCGCCCATTTCTACAAAAGGCAGATTTCTCCGGCGTGATTCTTCCGATTCAATTCACAAAGAGGCCAGCGATCTGTTGGTGACAGCCGTACGCCGCTTTGTAGCTGAGGGTGGAAGTCTCATGCTCGGTGTACGACGCTGGCACGCTATCGTTGACGGGTCGTTACGCATCTGCCCAGTCGCGATTTTCCGATCTGGCGGAGTGAAGTATGCCCTCTACGAATCACTGCGGGATAAGACCACGCAATGGAGCGAGATTAAAGGCACCGCACAAACATTCGACGAAATACGGAGTACCGCCGGGAAAGTATTATCCGTTCTATTCCGACAACAAGCCGGGTGATGCCAAGGCCGATAGCTCCAGAAGTCGAATTACGCCGCTACATGTATGGCGACCTTCAGTATCCCAGCCTGGTCACTTCTGGCGACTACGACGGACGAGTTTTGCTGCACTCCGATGCCGGTGTAGTAGCAGGTGAGCACAAATACCAATCCGGCTCAGTCCTCTTCGTAAATCTTCCGCTTGGATATTTGAAGGGCAACACCGACGGCCTGCCTCTGCATGGATTTCTGGAATATTTCGCAGAGCACACGCTCGGCGTTGCCGCGCCTGCTTCCGGTCCCCGATGGAATCGGCGGCATCACTCTCAACTGGCACGTAAGACTCGAACGCCGCCATCAAGCCGCTTCAGGAAATGGAGACGTGGAGAATCCTGGAGCAAGGCCCGTACTCAGTTCACATCACTGCTGGGCCCGATGCCATGGAGTTCGGCGACAAAAGAGGTTTCAACGTAGATAACAACCCCATCAGCCAGGACGTAATTCACCAGTACGAAAAACTAGGCTTCTCGATCGGCAGCCACGGCGGCTGGATCCACAACTACTTCGCCTTCCACGTTGATTCCGGCGATCCCAAAGATCTCGAAAAATATCTGGCATCTGAACAAGGAATCACTGGAGCGGGTCACAGGCAAACCGGTCACGGAATACTCCGCCCCCGACGGCAACCAGCCACAATGGGTCACAAAATGGCTGGAGGCCCACGGCTTCGTCGCTTACTACTTCACCGGTGACACCGGCATGGGCCCTACCCAGGGCTATCGTGACGGTCAGCGCGAAGGGCAGAATATCTGGGCATTTCCCATGCTGCACTTGAATCGTGCGGCTGCCTTCGAAGAGTTTGCCGAACAAAATTATCCGGAAACCGAAATAGAGCATTGGCTGGAAGCAGTCACGACATTCGCGGTGAACCACCGGTCGGTGCGTTTGCTTTATTTCCATCCTCCAGGGATTCTGCAATACCGCCCCATCATTCGCCAGTGGATGAGCATGACGGGAGGATTGCGTTCGTCAGGCCAATTTCGTTGGTACACCATGACTGATCTCGCCACATTTTTGAATTCGCGAAAGCAAGTGGACTGGAAAGTTTCCCGGCACGACGGTCAGTTGCTAATAAAAGCCAGTCACCCAACGAGTTTGGAGCACCAAACCTGGTTTTTTCCAGCAAACCGTTTTCATGAACCAAAAATCAGTGCAGGAATTGGAAAGGTCACAAAAAACGATGATGGCTGGCTGGTGATTGCCGGCGCCACCAAGACATTGGAAATTGAAACGAAAAACACAGCAGGTCAATGATTATGAAGAAACACAAACATTTCGGATTGTTAATCGTAGGGCTGACGCTGGTATCAAGCGTATGGGCGCAGGATGTCACTGCCCACTATGCAGACGAAACATCGACCCAGGAAGTCGCGGTCAGCAATCAGCCCGAAACGCAAAACTCAAGAATACTGACCAACTACGTGGAAGTTGGCGGCAGTTATCTACCCATGTCCGATAAATTTGGCCACGTTAGCGGCGGTTATGGGCGCGGTTCGATCACGCAGGGAAAGAATGTCTGGTTCGGGGAAATCAACGGACAGCATGAATTTTCCGACGCTGGCACCTACATCGCCGCTGGTGACACCTACACCATCAACCATGATTGGTACGGTTCATTAACAGTCGGTACCAGCATCGGCGGATTCTTCTGGCCCCGCCTCCGCGCCGATGGATTCATCAACAAGAAGTGGTTCGAACGCGGCCAATTCATCACCACTGCGGGTTTCGGCTACTACGTATCAAAAGATGTCCACCGTGACCATACCTTCTACGCGGGGAGCACGTACTATTTCTCCAAACCTTGGATCATCGAAGAAGGCGTCCATTTCAACCTGAGCAATCCTGGTACGGTTTACTCTCCATCAGGATTTGTGGCGGTGACACAAGGCCGCGACAAGCATTATTTCCTGACCGTCCGTACCGGCTTCGGAGAAGAGGCTTATCAGCTGGTCGGTCCGACTGCGAGCTTGAACGATTTCACCAGCCAGACTTTTACGGTGACGTGGCGCAAGTGGATACACAAAAGCTGGGGCTTCAACGTAATCGGCGATTTCTATCACAGCCCGTTCTACACCAAGGGCGGAAGCTTGATCGGCGTCTTTAAAGATTTTTAAACGAGAGAATGGCAGCAAGAAAACATCTTAGCTGGCAGACCGCGTACGCTTCCGCGGCCATCGCGGAGGTGTGATTGCCATGCACCGCTCGATGGCAAGCTATGTGATGAGTCCAGCCGATTTGATCACTGCTGTAATGATGGTAGTCCTGATCACATTGATCTGGGTACTGGCGGTGCCGGCCGTCTGTGAGCTGTGGGTCCACATGATGGACTACGGTATCCACCATTTGCCATTCCATGGCCAACTGCATATCACCGAGCACCACATCACGTCTTTCCTGAGATTCCGCGTCCCATTTCCTTCCATGGAGCCAATTCTGCCGGATGCGCAAGTATGGCGCATTACCGGCCTGGTGACTCTGGCGATTTTCGTGGGGACATTTTTCCTGCCGGCGCAATGGATTCCAGTTACATATCTATTGCGTGGAATCCTATTTGTTCAAGCCACAGCATTGGTCTACTTCGCGCTGATTCCAGCTGAATTTCCGCACACGCCGGACAGTTATCTTGAAGGTCTTCTGGCTTCGGGCCTCGCGCATGATCTCCATCATGCCCCTGCTGTTCGGCCTTACATTTTTTATCTTTCAATTCAGCATGCCGCAAAAAGTATTGCTGACATTGATGACCATGGGGCACCTGGTCCTGTTTTTGCCCCTGCAAATTCTGCTTCAGGGAATCATCCTGCAAAAGACTGTCCTTTTTATGCCGGTCCTATACATCGTCTTCGGAATGCCTTTGGATGTCCTGATCATCATCGCCTTCTACGCCTGGGGCATGACCTGGAATTTCCGTGCTTTAGAGGCCCGCGCCGCCGCCCGATAGTGCCATCCCCTGAAAATCCAGCTTTGGTTAGAATCAGTGCGCATTTCTTGCGTGAAAACCCCGCTTTACATAGTGAAAGGGAATAACATGGCCAACACACCGAAAAAACCGTGGGTAGCATTCCTGCTTAGCATTTTTCTGCTGGACTTGCCTATCTCGGCAAGTGGGGATGGGCGGTATTAAATCTCCTGGCGGCGTTAGGAATTGGATATGCCGCGGTCATGGTTTATCCGGAGGTCGCAGTTCCTGTAGGTTTCGGTGTGTTGGCGGGTTCGGCTGTTATGGCAAAAAATCTGGCAGAAAAAATGAACAAAGATTTGGCCGTGGCACAATCAACCGTGTTGCAACCCCTACACCAGTGATCTCCGTGAGCACGGAGAACAATTTTTCCAGGCCTGCCGAACCCATTTCTGTGAAGCCAACAACTGTGGTATGCGCGAAATGCGGTTCCACCACCGAGATTGCAAATTTTTGTGCAGAGTGTGGAGCGCCGCTTGCTTAAGTACCAAGAACAAATATAAACAAGCAATCAGGACGGACGACCACCATTGCTGATTTGCGAATCCAAAAATCTGTCACTGCATCCAAAGTTTTATGGACACGGAACAGATTGCCATTACTTACATCGGTGGCCCGACTTGTTTGCTGAAATTCGGCGAGGTACGGTTCCTTACCGATCCTACTTTTGACCCTGCGGGCGGGGAATATACAACCGGTCCGGTCACGTTGCGCAAGTTGGTAGGTCCAGGGCTTGCAGCTGATTCGCTCACCTTCGATTACGTGCTGCTCACTCACGATCATCATTCCGACAATTTGGACCATGCCGGGCGCAAATCTCTAGCTAAAGCAAAAAAGGTTTTCACTACCGCCGAGGGTGCGGCAAGGCTTGGAGGCAATAGTCAGGGACTACAGGATTGGGAAAGTGTTGATCTACCTGCCGCAAACGGGCGCACTCTGCGGGTCGTCGCCACGCCAGCAAGGCACGGCCCCGAAGGACTCGGTCGCGGCGCAGTGAACGGATTTGTTCTATTTTTTGCGGATGCACCCGAACAGGCGGTCTACATCTCTGGCGACACGGTCTGGTATGAAGGTGTGCCTGAAATAGCGAAGAAATTTAATATCGGAGCGGCCTTACTACATTTAGGAGCGGCGCGAGTTCCAGCAGTCGGACCGTACCATCTCACCATGACGGCGGAAGAAGGTATAAAAGCCGCCCAAGCTTTTCCCAAGGCAGCAATCGTTCCCATCCATTTCGAAGATTGGGCGCATTTCTCGGAGGGCAAAAAGGACATCGAACGTGAATTTGCCGCTGCCAAATTAACGCCCCGGCTCCAATGGCCGAAGCGTGGCAAGGAAATTCAAATCAATTTAAAAGCAGCTTAAGCTGCTGTCGCCCATTCCTGAGAGCAAGTCTCAGGCTCATTGATCAGTTGAATATAGCAATCCTCGTGCACGGCCCGGGTAGCTTCATCGAGGACAGCTGTTCCAGGATCAAGATACTGATTGCAGATGTGGCAGGTAACATTGAACTGCATCGGAATCGTTCTCATCAGCACTTCCTCCTTGACTACATGCATTAAGCCAGAATGAACAAGCGCACGGCATCCCGCGAATACCTTAGTTTCAGAGAAACATTTCCTAAAGGATTGGATGCAGGAGTAGTAGAAAGGACACACTGTGGAAAAGTTCTGGAAAGGAGTGAGGCGCAGCGGCGGTCCAACCTTACGATTTGTCAAGCTGAGAGTTTCGAAGTATTAGATCCTACTCCATCGGCTCATATCGCCACCTTTTGGGTTGTCAATAGTTTCCACTTTATGAACGAGATGGTGGAAGCGATCGTTGACGGTATGCATTAATTGGCTGTTGACGATTTGTCGCGCATGCGGTTCGTCGCGATGTCTTTCCGTGTAAACACGGATCATGTATTCATATTTCTGCGGATAATTTATTTCGAAAGCAGAATAGTAATCGACGCTAGTGAAGTTTACCGGCATAGCGAGAATTTGAGCCTCAATTTCGTCTTTTGCGATGACAAGAAATTGTTGGTTATACATCTGCACCTCTTGGTCAAACTGCTGCAGTTTTAAATCTGGCGGAGAGGGAGGGATTTGAACCCCCGATACCCTTTCAGGTATGTCCGCTTTCGAGGCGGATCGTTTCAACCACTCACGCACCTCTCCGCGCCAAAAGCCAGCTAACGCCGGCTTCGAAAAAAGGCTTGTAAAAGATCACCGCTGCGCCCGGCCAGCACCCCGCTGCGAACCTCCATTTGATGGTTCAACTGGGGATGATTCAGCACTTGTAAAACCGACCCGACTGCGCCTGCTTTCGGATCATCCGCGCCATAAATAAGCCGCTTGATCCGCGCATGCACCAGTGCTCCCGCGCACATCGCGCACGGTTCAATTGTAACAAACAGCTCACACTCGCTCAGACGATGATTGCCGAGGTTTGTTCCAGCTTCCCGCAACGCGAGGATCTCAGCATGTCCGCTGGGATCGGAGTCGGTAATGTTGCGGTTCCATCCACGACCGATAATTTTTCCTTCGCAAACCACAACCGCGCCTACCGGCACTTCGCCGATCTCCAACGCGCGTTGAGCAGCGCGCAGAGCCTCCTCCATCCACAGTTCATCGTTAGCAGCTTCAGTCACGATGGCAATTGTAGCCTGCGCCGTGAAAGACAGGTTCGTGTCAGGGCATCGGCTTCAGCCATGCCGATCAGAAACTGAAATCGACTGGGGCGCCGGTGAGGCGCAACTATGCGAATGCTGCTCCCGTCAAGTTGCGCTCCATGAGCGCTTTAAATAAATGTTGCCATGAATTCGGCAGGGCTAAAAAGCCGATGTCCTGACACGAACCGTCCATCAAACTGCCCCACTATCGAAAGGAATAACTTCGCTTTTACCAGCTTTTTGTGCATAATATCCCGCCCATAGGAGGAATCCATGACAAAGATTATTTTAGGAGGCATTCTAGGCGGGCTCGCGTTGTTTATGTGGGGTGGTTTGTCGCACATGGCGTTAGGACTGGGAAGCGTCGGCATGCAGAGCATCCAACGTCCGGTCTACGATTCAATGAAGACTTCAATCCCGCAAGCCGGTTTCTACTTCATTCCGGAAAGCGATATGAAGGGAAACATCAAGGACGAATACAAAGGTGGCCCCACCGGTATTTTGATCTACAAATTGACCGGAGCAGGCGCAAGCATGACCGGACAATTGGTCAACGAAACGATCCTGAACATTATTCAGGCGTTGATCGCGGCGTACCTATTGTCCCTGACGGCAAAACTTACACGCTATCCGCAACGAGTCGGTTTCGTGTTTGCGCTGGGAATCCTGAGTGCGATTGCCACCAACGTTGAATACTGGATCTGGTACGGCTTTCCCTCCAACTACACAATGGCCGCAATGGTGGACAAACTGATTGGGTTCATGGTGGTCGGCCTGGTGGTAGCGGCTTTCGTCAAGCCGGCAACAGCAACGGTGCAGATGATGTCCGCAAAAGCAGCTTAAAAACTAGACGATTTGAAAAGCCTCAAAGCAGCGAAAGATTGCAGCCCAGGGCGTAAAGCCCTGGGTTAAGTTCGCCTCATTCAAGCCCTGAAGGGCGAAAGAGAACTTGCCGCTGCGCGGCTCCCACCCTGCCACTGCCATCTTCACCGATCCCGCACTTAGTGGTATTCTTACCGCGTCATGACGATCCCTAAGCTGCTGCGCAAAATCCTGCTGCTTGACCTGCTCCAGGGCATGAAGGTGACCTTCTTCTATCAGGATCCACGGGAGATTTACACCGAGCAGTATCCGCTGGAGCGGCCGCAGGTAGCCGAGCGATATCGCGGAGCGCCAAGGCTGAACGTCAATCCCGATACAAATGAGACCATGTGCATCGCCTGCGATCTGTGCGCATTGGCCTGCCCGGAACACCTGATCATGGTCGCCAGCGAACGCAACGAAAAGACCCGCCGCAAGGAACTTACTACTTTTACTTACGACCTTAGCCGCTGCATGTTCTGCGGCCTCTGTGAGGACGCCTGTCCCACGGATGCTTTGGAACTCACGCAGGATTTTGAGCTGGCCAGCTACACACGCGAAGGCGCCATTTGGAACCGCGAGATGCTGGAAAAAGGACCACAGCCGACGCAGTATCGGAGTTAGTTAAGGCAGCTTGAAATTGAGGGTAATATCGGTTTCTGTCTGTGTAGGTTTTCCATTCAATAACGCTGGATGATAACGCCACTGCCGGATCGCGTCCATCGCCGCCCGGCCCAACATTAGATCTCCGCTCAGCAACTTTACCTGCGATACTTTCCCGCTGTCAGTCACTATGGCCCGTACCACAACCGGTCCCTCGCGATGTATCACCAACGCCTGACGAGGGTACGCCGGTATAACTTTATGTTCGAGTACCAGAGGACTCACGCCTTGTGATAGTCGAGGTTCCAATTTGGGCAGCGATGTTGTGGGCGCGAGAATGCCATGCAAAGAGTCTTCGTTGGTGGTAACCATGGAGACTTGCGGCGGCGCATTGGTGGATGCGTCCGCTTCCGCCGGTTTGTTGGTTTTGGCAACGGCGGGGGAATCGGTCGGAATGTTTCGTATCAACCCGTCGTCTGGCTCCGACTCAATGTTTGACGCGGGAACAACTCCCCGGCTTTTTTGCTGATTCTTAGTCGAAGACTGCGTAGACGCTATTTGCTCAGGAGTGGGCTTGGCCGGCAGGTTGGATCCTCCCGCCGTTTGAGCTGTCATATTGATTGGGAGCGTAGCTGACGGTTGTACTGCGACCGGCTGCGCCTCGTTGCGGCTTCTAAGCTCGGTCCACATTCTCCAACTGGCCACCGAAAAAAGCCCCAGCACGACCACCGCAACCCCGACAATCAAGTACCGCCAAATAGGTTTGCGTGCTTTCTCCGTCTGTAGCCAGGGAGAATTTAAAATTGGTAAATCAGGCCGGAGAATTGGTTTCGAACCCAGGGCTGACGCTCTGTGCTAGCTGTACATTCGTGCTGGATGCAGAACTGGTGGCATCTGCCAGTTCCGCCAAGTTCGATAGATGAGCTAAATGTTCTTCGGTGAAGGCGTGGGCCGAAGTGGAGAATACCTCCAGAATTCCTACCGCCTCCAACCGGGAACGGATTGGCACCGCCGCAATCGAGCGCAGTCCCAAATCGCGGCAAATTTCTGCATCCACTCTTGGGTCATTTTCGGTATCGTCGCAGCGCTGGCTTCGGCCGGTACGCAGGCATTCGCCCGAGATCCCTGAATTTTCGCTAAGCCGCGCTCCCAGTGCCGGCGCAGTTTCACCGCTGCGGCCGACACAAGCCACTGTCCCATCTCGCCGCATGCCTAACGCTGCGCCTGTGGCGTCGGTCATGGCTTGCGCTGCAACGGCAATCGTACCCAGCAGAATGTCCGGGTCCTGCGTGCCAGATGCAATTTGCTCCCGCAAGCGGGTAAGAATTAATTCTGAATCAGTAATGTTTTCAGGCTGGGGCACTTCTTCGGCGGCCGGGAGAGGGAACGATAACGGTTCCGTCACGCCAGGCCATGGCGACATGTTTAAGGGGGAGGCCATCTTTTACACTCAAAACCGAGATTACATCCTGCGGCAGATGCCGCGTGGGACGGGCGAAGTGGAGCGTGAACAAAGTTTGCACTGAGAATGCAGCATTGTCAACGGTCAATTGGGTGGAACCCGCCTTCCCATTAACTGGCAAATAACGGCTGCTGCTGGGTCATACAGTGGATGGCCCCAAATCCCCAGATTAAATCGCCACTGTAAATGCCAACAATTTCACGGTCAGGGAAAAGGTCAGCCATGATATCGAGGGCTATGCGGTCATTGGGATCATTGAATACCGGCACCAGGACCAAACCATTAGCGATATAGAAATTTCCATAGCTGGCCGGAACCCGCACGCCTTGAAACAAGACTGGAGAGGGAAGCGGCAGCTCGATGATGGACAATTGGTTGCCATCTTGATCGGTGGCCTCACACAGCCGGCGAATATTATCTCGCAACGGCTCGTAATTCGAATCTTTAGGGTCGGACTCGACCGCGGTCACGACTGTATCGTGAGCGACAAAACGGGTAATGTCATCCACATGGCCATGGGTGTCGTCTCCTGCGATCCCCGACCCTAGCCAGATCACGTTCCTAATTCCTAAATTCTCAGCAAAGACTTTTTCGTAGTCCTTACGCTTCATCCTTGGATTGCGTTGCTGCACTTTGCTCAACAAGCATTCTTCGGTAGTCAGCAAGGTCCCCTTACCATTTACATCAATGGATCCGCCCTCCAGCACCACACGGTCTTTCCCGAAGGTAGCGCGGATTTCCTCTACAGCTGTGGTTTTCGCCATCAGGCTGCCGATTTTTTCGTCATGTTGCCAATTGGAATACTTGGCCCAGGCGTTGAAGCGCCATTTGATGGCATGCATCGCAGCGTTACCAACGACAAAGGTGCAGCCAGAGTCCCGCGTCCACACGCGATTGGTCCGCCAGCGGTGGAAGTAGATATTGGCATTCGCGACATTCGCCTGCTTCAGGACTTTGCGAGCACGCCGCTCGGAGGCCGCATCATTGACGATGACCTCAACCCGCTCATGCCGGGCCAAATGCCGGATGATTTCTGCATACACCCATGGAATCGGCTCAAACTTTCCCGGCCAGTCGCCATGAAAATGAGGCCAGGCCAACCAAGTGGCGGCATGTGGCTCCCATTCGGCAGGCATGCGGTAAAACGGATTTACTGAATTTGAAGTTTTACTTGAGATATCTGCGGGAGATGCTTTCATGGAAGCGGTTAATCAATTACCCGTTTTGTAATCGGTGCGTAGCTGTCAATGCGGCGATCACGCAGGAATGGCCAGTTACGGCGAGTGTCTTCTAAAGCCTTTAGATCCACTTCGCCCAGCAGAATTTCCTCTTTATCATGTGATCCTTCAGCAATGACTCGTCCAAACGGATCGCAGATGAATGACCCACCCCAGAATTCCAGACCTGCCCCAGAGGCTTGGTTCCCACGAATGTTTCCCGTCTCAAATCCTACGCGGTTTACCACACCGACATAAACACCGTTGGCGATTGCATGCGCACGTTGAATTGTCCGCCAGGCATCATGCTGGGCCACGCCGAACTCAGCTTTCTCCGCTGGGTGCCAGCCAATTGCCGTGGGATAGAACAACACATGCGCACCCTGCAAAGCCGTCAACCGCGCTCCTTCGGGATACCACTGGTCCCAGCAGACAAGAGTTCCTAAACGTCCCGCATTGGTATCGAAAGCCTTGAATCCCAAATCTCCCGGCGTGAAGTAATACTTTTCGTAGTACAGCGGATCATCCGGGATATGCATTTTGCGGTATAAGCCACGCTGAGTTCCGTCGGCATCGAAGATGACCGCTGTGTTGTGATATACACCTGCCGTACGCCGTTCGAACAGGGAAGCGATCAGCACGATGCGCAGTTGTTTGGCCAGCGCGGAAAGTTTCTCTGTAGTAGGCCCTGGGATCGGCTCAGCGAGATCAAATAATGCGGCATCTTCCCGCTGGCAGAAATACTGCGTCTGAAAAAGTTCCGGCAGGCAAATGACCTGGGCACCACGCGATGTCGCTTCGCGCACACGATCCATGGCGCGCCGCAGGTTCTCCTCTGGATCAGGAGTGCACGACATCTGTATCAGTCCGATTTGGAATTTTTCTGGCGGCAATCTCTAAACATTCCTTCGCTGTTCGTTTTCTCCACGTCCTCTGCGGCCTTTCTTTGCGCTTTGCGGTCCAAGATTTTGTTTGAGGGGTTGCAAGCCAAACAAACCTTAAAACGCAGAGGACGCAAAGGAATGCCGCAAAAGACGCAGAGAAAAGCTTATATGGAAATGTAGCCGATTGTGAAATCCGCGTTCCTGGCTAGTCGAAGATTAGCACGGCTGACGCGATGACCGTGGTCCACAATCCTCGTTTGTCACCCACCGCAGATTGCGTCACGTTTGCTGTCCGCACGATCTTGTTGGAGATGCGATATATCTCTTTCTTCTCATCCCACGACCGATCTGGATCGAACTCGACATTCAGCGTAGTGGCCAGCATCTCCGCCGCCAACTCTTCCGCATAGTCGCCCGCCGCATCTTCAGTCTCGCCGAAGGAATGATGCTCGCTCAGGTAGCCGTAAGTGTTACGGTCCGCTGGTATGGCGACGCCAATGCTCGAGGCCAGCAGGCGATGCGCTTCACGGGTGGAGTTTTCCGCCACCACGGCGAAGACGACCTCGCCAGGGCTCAGGTATTTCAGTCCCTGTGAGCGGGAGAGCATTTTGCACTGTGGTGGAAAAATCGAAGAGACGCGAACCAGATTCTGTGCCGCAATGCCCGCATCGCGCAACGCCAATTCAAAGGAGGTTAGGCGTTCCCGGTGTTTGCCGACCCCTTTCGTAAAAAAGATCCGCTTGGGAACCATGTTTTTGCCCAATTCGTGTTTCCTCCGCTAGCTGTGGAAATGTAAGTAGAACGCGTTAATCTAACACAGCACGAACCCTGCGGAATATGAAAAGTTGATTACGGGCAGAAAAAAAGCGGAAGCCGTAGCTTCCGCTCCCGAACTCAGACTTGTCAGGTTACTTCGCTTCTGCCACCGACGAAACCTGGATCACATCTTTGTCAGCGGTTCCGGTGACTTTGGCCTGCATGCCGGCCAGCTTGTCCAACTGGTCCAAAGTGGCTTTGTCTTTACTTTCGAGGGTATAAACCTTGTCCCCGACGATTAGCGCGTATTTCGAACCCTGCTTCACGCAGTCACGGGTGCAATCAGCCTTGCTGCCACCCATTTCGTGCTTGGCGCCACACATCATGTCGCCGACTTCACCGGTAAAGGTTTCTGCCTTGGCGGCAAATGAGGGAAGCGCCAAGCCAGCTCCCAATACCAAAACTGCTCCTAATTTCAAAAGACCAGATCGCATGCAGATTTTCTCCTCTGAATTAAAACCTAACATATTTCCTTGGATGCCAGGAAACGGCACCTCTATTATCCAAGATGCGCGAACTGGCAAGTTGTTACACGTTCCTTAAAATATCAAGGATTTCTCATGCTATTTGGCCGAATAGCGCAGGGTTATATCCACCGTTTTATCGTTGTTTACGGCCTCATGTACATCGGTGGTCCATTTCGTGTCCACGGGCAAGTCTTTTGTACTCTCTGCCAAAAACCTTTGGATATAACTGGAGTCGTAAACCTGCCCTTCGCCCAGTTTCCAGTCGAAAACCAGCTTGTTCTTGGTTTTTTCATCCAAGCCGCGGATTTCCAACTCTCCCATCTTGTAAACATCGCCTTCTTGCACATGGATGTCATAGTGCACGGTGGATGCTGAATCATCCATTACAGGGGACGGTGTGATTTTAGGTGCCATATAACCCTTGGTTCCATACAGTCTAGCCACCATCCTCAAATCTTTGTCCAGTTCAACAGCATTGGCGGGCTCGCCGGTTTTAAGGAGAATCAGACCCTGCAGTTGCGCAGCCGGAAATGCCTGTTTCCCACCCAATTTATGTCAGTCAGCTTGTACTGAAGCCCGGGGTGACGGCGATGGCGACATCCACGGCAGTCTCTTCTTCCGTCTCGTGTGCAATCTTGACTCCGGTCTCCTCAAAGCTGGCTTTCAGATGACCCCGCTGGAGGTAGATGGGCTGAAATCCAAGCCGTTCTTCATTCGCAACGACGATCTGAGTATAGTCACTGTTCACCAGAGGTTTTGCGGCCTCCTGTAGCAGAGGTAACTCTGTGCCCGCATCGGTGAACGTCACGCTATGCACGGCAATACGTACTCTAGTCCAGTACAGGACA
>CAWBXL010000247.1:0-57121 GCA_963792305.1 uncultured Acidobacteriaceae bacterium
CGTCGCCCTGATGGGCAACACCGGCCGGCCCCGGCACCGGCTCCGGCTCGCGCAGCGTCAGCCGGTTGGCGGCGCGCGGCGCCCACCGCTTGAGGTAGGCCATCTGCACGCCGACGGTGCTGTCGACGCGGTCGGCCGCTTCCAGCAGGCTGGTCAAGAGCAGCCCGCGCTCGACCTCCGATACGGCCATACGATCGATGCCGGCTCGGATCGCGTCGATGCGCATGCCGTTCTCGGGTCGGAAGTAGCGGGCACGCCGGCAGAACGTCTCGGTCGCGTACCCGTCCACCCCCGGCAGTGCGTCCAGCTCCGCGAGCAGCGCGCGCAGCCGCTCGCGGTCGACGCCGCCGTCCGCCTCGATGTAGGCGCGCCCGAGCACCTGCGAGTAGGCGGCGGTGTCGTTCAGACGACTCGCATACCGCGTCGGCGCAGCTCCTGCCCGACCCGCGTCGTGCCCGCGAACAGATCGGCCGCCGAAGCAGCACCAAGCCGCTCGGCGATCGCGGCCAGCCGTGGCGCGAGCAGCCACTTCGAGGCCCAGGTACTTGATCACGGGGTGACTGTAAGCGCCGGCCCGGCCGGTTCTAGCTGCGCAGGTACGTCAGCACCGCGAGCACGCGGCGATGGTCCTCCCGGCGGCGCAGGTCGAGCTTGGAAGATCGTGGTGACGTGCTTCTCGACGGCGCGGTCGGTCACCACCAGCGCGTCCGCGATGCCGTGTTGCTGCGCCCTCGGCCATCAGCGCCAGCACGTCGCGCTCGCGGGGGGTCAGCCGGTCGAGCGGGTCGTCGCGCCGCGGCGCGCCGAGCAGCTGGGCTGACGACCTCGGGGTCGAGCGCCGTGCCGCCCTCGACCGACACGCCGCACGGCGTCGACGAACTCGTCGACGTCTGCCACGCGGTCCTTGAGCAGGTAGCCCACGCCCTCTCCCGAGTCGCCCAGGAGGTCCGACGCGTAGCCCTCCTCGACGTACTGCGAGAGCACCAGTACCCCGATGCCGGGGGGCTGCGCTCGCGGATCACGCGCGGCCCGCAGCCCCTCGTCGGTGTACGTCGGCGGCATGCGGACGTCGACGACCACGACGTCGGGCTCTGGCCTCGAGCGCGCGCACGCAGCTCGTCGGCGGTCACCGACCTGGCCGACGACGTCGAAGCCGGTGTCGGTCGAGCAGGCGGGCGACGCCCTCGCGCAGCAGCACGGAGTCGTCGGCGAGCACTACGCGCACGGAATCACCGCCGTCAGCACGGGTCCCGGGCCCGGGGGGCTGCCCACCGCATCGTCCCGTCCAGCGCCGCGACGCGGTCGCCGAGCCCGCGCAGGCCGGCGCCCGCGCGGGTCGGCCCCGCCGACCCGTCGTCGCGGACCTCGACCCGCATGGTCCCCGTCAGCGCACGACGCGCGACCGTAACGGGTCTGGCCTCGGCGTACTTGCGCGACGTTCGTCAGGGCTTCCGCAACCACGAAGTAGGCGGCCGCCTCGACCCGCGCCGGGCAGCGGCTCGACCAGGACGCTTCCAACTCGACCGGCAGCGGCGCCCGGGAGGCCAGCGCTCGTAGCGCCTCGTCCAGACCCCGGTCAGTGAGCGACGGCGGGATGGATGCCGCGCGCCAGCTCGCGCAGCTCCGCGAGCGCGCTGCGGCGAGCTCCTCGCGGCGCCGCCTCGAGCGGCTCGGGTCGCGACGGCGGGGTCGCGCTCGAGCTGGGCCAGCGCGAGCCGGAGCGTCCAGCGACAGGGCCACCAGCCGCTGCTGGGCGCCGTCGTGAAGGTTCGCGCTCGAGCCGGCGGCGCGCGGCGTCGCCGGCCTCGACGATGCGCGCGCGCGAGGCGCGCAGCTCCTCGGCTGCCTGCCGGGGGCGCTGGGTGATGTCGCGGATGAAGGCCGTGAAGTGGGGGCCCTGCTGGGCTCGACCCGCGTCGCCGCCGTCTATCGGCAGCTCGCTGCCGTCCGCGCGCATGCCGACCACCTCGACCAGCGAGCCCAGCAGGCGTCCGCGCTCGCCGTGTTCGAGGTGCCGCTCGATGCCCCGCCGGTGATCCTCGCGGAAGCGCTCCGGAATCAGCAGCTCGGGCATGTCACGGCCGATCGCGTCGGCGGCGCGGTGGCCGAACGTCTCCGCGGCGGCAGGGTTGAACTCGACGATCCGGTTTCCGGCGTCGATCGTGATGATGCAATCGAGCGCCGATCGCAGCACCGCCGACTTGCGGGCCTCGCTGCGGGCGACGGCGCCCTCGGCACGCCGCCGCTCGATCAGCTGTCCGATCCGGTCGGCGACCGCCTCCAGCAGTGCCCGCATCTCGGCGTCGGGCTCCTGGTCGTCGGTCGAGCAGAGCTGCACGACGGCGTCCACGACCCGTTTGCGACGATCGGGAAGGCGAACGAGCCGGCCGGCGTACGCAGCTCGTTCGCGAGCACCACCGGATCGTCGTCCACGTCGACATCCCAGTGCGCCGTTCCGCGCTCTCGCACGTACGCAGCCAGGCCGGCATCTGCGCGCGACCGCTGCGCGCGCACCGCGGCGGCGAAGCCGGCGACGGCGTCGGGGTCGCCCCAGACGGCCACCGGTGCCACCGTCCGGCCCGGTCTTGCCGTACACGACCGCCCAGCCGGGAAACGCGGCGGCCAGCGCCTCGACGAGCGGCTCGGCGACCTGCTCGAGCCGCTCGGCCCCTGCCCAGCGCCCGCGCAACCGCCAGCTGGAAGCCCATGCGCCGTTCGTTGCGGCGCCGCAGCGTGATGTCCTCGCCGATGCTGGTGGCGCCGACGATGCGCCCGTCGCGGTCGCGGATGACCGTGTTGTTCCAGGCGATGTCGCGGATGCCGCCGTCGCGCGTGCGGATCCAGTTCTCCTCGTAGGGGAGGATGTCGTCGCGCGCCATCCGCTGCAGGAACTCCGCCTCCGTGCCGTTGAACATTTCCAGCCAGTCGCGTCCGAGCACCTCCTCGGCGCTCCAGCCGGACAGCTCGCACAGGAACGGGTTGACATAGGTGATGCGGCCGCGCGTGTCCAGGCTGACGGCGATCAGCCGGACGCCTTTCAGCAGGTCGCTCAGCCGCCGCTGGGACGCAGCCGCCTCGCGCATCTGCTGGTCGAGCTCTCCGGCCAGCGCCTGGCTGCGGATCGCCATCGCCGCCGCCGACGCGGTTGCATCCAGCAAGCCGCGATCCTCGAGCAGCGACGTGTCATGCACCATCTGCACGACGCTCTCGTTGCTGCGGTGGATCGTGGTCGCCGCGCGCCCGTTGTCTGTCATCGGCGGGAGCATGTGGCCATCCAGGTCGACGTGGATCCCCGACCCGGGCAGCAGGTAGGCGAGCTCGAGCGTGGGGTCGCCCAGCGCTCGTCGCAGCGCCTCGCGCAGCTCCTGCGGCCGGTCGCTCGTCTCGACCTCAGCGATCAGCGCGCTGACCGTGCCCGACCGGCCGAACTGCGTGCGCAGCAGCCCGTACATGAAGCCCTGCGGTATCGCCGAAAGCGTCAATGCGAACGCGTAGAACGAGCCGGCACCGACCGTGGCGACGATCGAGACGACGGCGATCACCATGATCGTTATCAGACAGATGGCGCCGGTCAGGTAGACGGGCGACAGCACGCGCCGCGCGGCCGGCGTCGCCTCGCGCCAGCGACCGACCAGGATCCGCAGGATGACGACGGCAAGCGCGACGCCGATGGCGGCGGACAGGTAGTCGAGCGTCCGCACGATCGTCTGCTCGTGATCCACCAGCAGCAGGTTGCGGGCGGAGGCCGGTGACGCCCCGTCCTGGCGTGGGTCGGTGAACGGGAGGGTCAGGAGCGACAGCCCCCACACGTCGATGTAGATCGCGATCGTGACCAGCCGGGCCGTGCGCGATCCCAGCTCGCCGCTCGGGTACGCGAGGATCAGATGGATCAGCAGGCACAGCCACAGGCTGGAGCCGATCAGGCCGATCGTCGCCGCCGATGCGCTCGACCAGTCGGTCAGGCCGGACGTCAGCCAGGCGATGCCGGTGGCGCACATCAGCGGCCCGGTGCGGTTCGCCGGACGGCGCCTCCATGCCACCAGGCCGGCCACCATGAACGACCAGGTCACCGTCAGGCCGAAGATCAGGTAGGCGGCGACGTTGTGATGGACATGCGTGCCCGACTCGCCGATGGCCACCGCAATGGTCATCACGGCCGCCAGGCCGGTCACCAGCAGCTGCGCCGAGCGGGTGCTCATCCCAGCGCGTCGGCCAGCGTGCTGCCGCAGAGCTCAGCCTTCGGCACGAAGCCGCTTGGCGCCGCTCTCCTCGATCAGCGGGGCCGAAGTCGACCGCGTCGCGGCTCGAGGTGAGCACGACGGAGGGGCGGGCCTGCCGGCTCGCTGCGCAGCGCCGCGGCCACCGCGAACCCGTCGAGATCGGGAAGCTGGACGTCGAGCAGCACGACGTCGGGGCGAAGGCCGGCGACCGCCGCGAGCGCGGAGGGCCGTCGCGGCTCGCCGACGACGGACGAAGCCTCGTCCGAGTCGAGCAAGGCGGGCGCGGTCGAGCGGAAGCTCGGGTGATCGTCGACGATCAGGATCGAAGGGGCCATCTCGTCCATCGTGCCATACGGCACGCACCGGCGAGTTACGGTTTACCACACTCTTTGCGGCGGGCGGCCGGCGCCGTCCCACGCCGGCTCACGGTGTGGTCGTCGTCGACGGGGTCGTGCTCGGTGAGCTGCTCAGCGCCGGCGAGCGGCTTCAGCTGCTTGGCCAGTTGCTGGAGCTG
Organism: uncultured Acidobacteriaceae bacterium; assembly: GCA_963792305.1. GTDB lineage: Bacteria > Acidobacteriota > Terriglobia > Terriglobales > Acidobacteriaceae > CAWBXL01. The sequence goes on from CAWBXL010000247.1 coordinate 4,735, forward strand.
TTTCTTGTCCGGCGCGGTCGGCTCCAGCTTCAGCACCTGCAGGACGGCGTGGTACGCGGTCGCGTAGTCGCGGGTGAACAGCGCATCGCGGTAGATGGCGCGCTGGATGGTGGAGTCGGTCGGGTTGATCGCCGCATCCCGCGACCACAGGCTGATGGCCTGGTCGGCGTCGCCCGTCGCCTGCTGCTCGTAGGTGGACGCCTTCTGCTGGAGCGGCTGTCTGGGCGTTGGTGATGAGCGGCGAGGTGACCGCGGCGGACAGCTTGCTGGCGGTGCCGGGCAGCGCGCTCGATGCCGGCTGGTACTGGCTGGCGAGCGACTGGTAGTAGGTCGCCAGCTGGCCGAGCGACTGCGCGCGCGTCTCGTACAGGGTGGCGGCCTCGGACATCACGGAGCCGTTCTTGGGCTTCAGCTGGATGTATTGCTGGTAGGCGCCCAGCGCCGGGTCGGTCTGGCCGTCCGCCTGGTACGCGCGCGCCAGCTCGAGCCAGGCGCCGCTGGCCTTCGGATTTGCGTGCACCTGATCGAGCAGGCCGCTGATGCTGGTGCTCGACGACGAGCTCTGGCCCAGCAGGTTGCCGAGGCTGAGTCCGCCGACCCCCGACCCACGCCAGCAGCGTGAAGCTGAGCGCGAACACCACGCCAAGCACCATGAACACCGGCTTCTGGGTGCGTCTGATCTTTTCGAACAGCATCAGGTCTCGGCAGCTCCTACAGCCCGATCATCTTGGCGCGGACGCGCCGAGCAGGTTCGGTGTCGGCGGTTTTTGCCGCTAGGGCAGCCCTGGCTAATTAAGAGACTATGGCCTGCAAACGAACTATGGCTCATTGCCGGATTGGTGATTGAAATCGCCGGAATGTTATTTGCAGTCTGGGCACGGCACACCCTGGGCAAAAACTGGACTGGACGCATCACAACCGGCGGTAGCCAGGAACTGATTATGCAGGGCCCGTACCGTCTGGTGCGACATCCGATTTACACGGGATTGTTGTGTGCGGTGCTGGGAACGGCCATGATAATTGGGGACCTGCATTCGGCGGTTGGATTTGCGGTCTTGCTAATTTCTATCTTGATCAAGCTTCGGCGGGAGGAAGCGGCACTCAGGCAGCATTTTGGCACGGCATATGAGGGCTATGCTCAGCGGGTGCCCATGCTGTTACCTGGACTTTAGACAGTACTTTCTCTGATGCTTCACGCGTAAAATACATCTGTGCGTAAGTTTTGGGACAACTCGGTCAATGGAGGTACGGGCGTCCCGGCTACTATTCCTGTCCCAGCACGCGTGTCGATTGGCGGAATTGAAATCGCTCCCGCCACCGTGCTCGCCCCCATGGCCGGAGTCACCGACACCGTCTTCCGCCGCTTCATCCGCAATCTCGGCGGATGCGGCCTGATCATGACCGAGTTCACCTCGGCCGATGGCGTCCTTGCGAAAAAAGACCGAAGGCCAAACGCTACCTGCATTTCTACGAAGACGAGCACCCGATTTCGGCCCAGCTCTTCGGCAGCGATCCGCAGGTGATGGCCGATGCCGCTCGCATGGTCGAAGACCTCGGCTTCGATCTGGTCGACCTGAACCTCGGCTGCCCCGCGAAAAAAGTTGTGAAGTGCAACGGCGGCTCAGGCCTCCTGCGCGATCTGCCCGCTCATCGGCAAGATTTTCGAATCAGTGCGCGCGGCGGTGAAGATTCCCTTCACCGTGAAATTCCGCGCCGGCTGGAACGACGAAGAAATCGTCTGCGTCGAACTGGCCAAGATGGCCGAGGATTGCGGACTTGTGCGCAGTCGCGCTGCACGCCCGCACCCGCGAACAGGGCTACAGCGGCAACGCGCGCTGGGAGTGGATTGCCGCCATGAAAGATGCGGTGAAAATTCCGGTGATCGGCAACGGCGACATCCGCACTCCGGAAGACGCCTGCGCCATGGTCGACGCAGACCGGATGCGACGCGGTGATGATCGGCCGCACTGCCGCCGTCGAATCCCTGGATCTTCCGCCAGATCGAACAGTATTCGGCTTACTTAGGCCGTGTGGAGGCGGGGCTCGCCCCGCCAGTTCAGACAGATGGGGCAAGCCCCGTCTCCACGCAAACTATTTATGACCAACCATCGGAAGCCGACCGCTACGAGATGATCCGCACCTACTTCCGCATGCTGATCGAAGAAGAACTGCCTGATGCCACCGGCAAGATGAAACAGTTTTGCTCCTGGTTCACGCACGGAGTTCCCGGCGGAGCAGGGCTACGAAAAGCAATTTACGAATCGAAGAGCGCTCCACAGATTTTGAGCAATGTGGAAGAATTTTTTGAAGCACGTTTGGCCAGCCCAACGCCATCGCCAGATTCGCGACTCGTTCTCACACAGTAATTTTTCTCAATCCCATTTTCCCGTTCTCCTTCTTCTCCACGTACCCCCACGGGATATCAGGATCGTGAGTAAACATTGTCAGCCATTTTCCCGCAATTGATTCCGCATAATACTTCTTGCGGCTCTCAATGGTCTCCAGCGGATACAGATCAAATCCCATCACCCAATTCAAATCCAGATGCGCGCTGGTGGGAATCAGATCGCCGATGTAGCAAGCAGTCTGCCCGCCGCTTTTTAGCAAAATTCCCTGCATGGCGCGCGTGTGTCCCGGATAAATTCGCACAGAAACTCCCGGGGAAATCTCAGCATCACCTTGCAATAATTTCATCTGTCCGCTTTCCACCAGCGGATCATAGTTGTCGCTCAAGTAGCTCACGCCGTCTCGCTGGTTTTCATGGGCGTGTTCCCACTCGCCTTTTTGCGCGTAGTAAGTTGCGTTGGGAAAGGTGGCTACCGGCTTGCCGTTTTTGATCATGGTGTTCCACCCACAGTGATCAAAATGCAGATGGGAGTTGATCACAATGTCTATGTCCTCGGGTGCAATTCCCACTGTGGCCAAGTTGTCGATTAGCCTCGCCGGCATACCGTGAATCTTCTGCATTTTCTCCGGCAATTTGTTGCCCACGCCAGCCTCAATCAGAATGGTGAGCTCGTTATTACGTACCACGACCGAGTTCAGCCCAGTCAAAACCCGGTTCTTTTCATCAACTTTGACCTTCTTCTCCCACAGGACCTTCGGTACCACGCCAAAATAGGCCCCGCCGTCGAGAAAATAGTCCCCATCAGAAACCGCGGTCAGCTCAAAATCGCCAAGTGTAAGACGCTGCATATCCTTTCAGTATGCCGCAAAACGGTATAAATACGCTTGGTTTCACGTGCTAAAATTGTTGGAGATGCAGCGAGACGTAGATAACCTGATCGCCGTGCAAGAGGCGGACAAAGAAATCCGCCGATTAAAAGAAGAGATTGCCGCCTTGCCCAAAACCGTGGCGGCCATCGAAGCGAAACTGGCCGGCACCAAGGCCGCGCTGGAAAAAGCTAAAGGCGCCGCCAAAGCCGACGAAGCTGCCAAACGCCAGTTTGAAAGCGCCATTCAGGACCTGCAAGGCAAAATCTCCAAGTATCGCGACCAGTCTTTAGCCGTAAAAACCAACGACCAGTACAAAGCTCTTCTTCACGAAATTCAGTTTGCTGAGAAGGACATCCAGGCCAACGAAGACAAAATTCTGGAAGTCATGCTTAATGTGGACAAGCGTGACCAGGAAGTGAAAGCCGCGGAAGCTGAGTTGAAAGCTGAGACGGCAGAGATCGAAAAAGAAAAGAACATTGCCCGCGAAAAAACTACGGAAGATGAAAAGCTGCTGGCGGAATGGAACGCGAAGCGTGAAGCTGCCCGAGCCGGAGATGAATCCGGACATGCTGGCGCATTACGACCGCGTGGCCAAACATCGCGGCACTGGCCTTGCCGAAGTTCGTGAGCAGAAATGCATGGCGTGCCAAGTGATGTTGCGCCCGCAGACTTATAACGAAGTCCGCTCTGGCGAGCGCACTATCGTATGCGATTCCTGTTCGCGCATCCTCTATTACAATCCGGCGCACGATGCGCAGATGACCGCCGTCGCGGCCACCGCTACCAAGCGTCGCAGGGCCCATCCCAAATTCGACGCCAGCCAGGCGTGGTACTACCGTCCTGAATTCGGTGAGTACGGTGAAGTTTATTTGAGCTTTACCAACGCCGGTGGAGCTTCCACTCGCCGCGTGTTCGATGTTCATACCGGACGCCGAGTGGGTGATGTTCTCACCCGCGAAGGCGAATACCGCCTCGGGTTTCCCGAAGATTTGAATGATTCCATCCGTCTCAATGGAAGCTGGAAAGAAGAAGAAATTGACGGCTGGAACAACGAAATGCCTATGGTAGTGCTCGACGCACTTCAGCGGGATTTGGACTTAGCGCGGGCCGATGCTCGGGCTGATAACCGCTCGCGTTCCGAGGCAGTTACCGTACAACACCCTGCCGCCAGCTAATAACAATCAAGCACGAGTGGATACGGCTTCCTATCTCACATCCGCAAAGTATTACGACGACGCCTACGCCGTCAAACCTGATCTTGTCGATCTGCCGTTCTACGTTGACTTGGCCAGGGAGATTGGCGGGCCGATGTTGGAAATGGGCTGTGGAACCGGGCGTGTTCTGCTGCCAATTGCCCGCGCCGGCGTCGAGATTCATGGCTTAGACAATGCTCCTGCCATGCTCACAATTCTCCGCGCCCGAATCCAAGATGAAATTGCAGAAGTTCGCAACAAAATCACACTTCATGAAGGCGACATACGGCAGTTCTGCGGGCAGCAGAAATATCGGCTAGTGACCATTCCCTTCCGGCCAATGCAGCATATGTACACGCTGGCAGATCAATTGGCAGCATTAAAAACTGCGGCATTTCACCTGGATAAAAATGGCCTCCTCGCCTTTGATGTTTTCTTTCCCAAGTTTCAATTGATGGATTCAGGGATTGGAGAAGAAGTGTTCGAGCTGGAATGGCAGGTGAAGTCGCATCTTGGGCGAATCGTACGCCGTTATTTCAGAAAAGACTTAGTGGACAAGATCAATCAGGTCTTCAGCTTTACGTTCATCTTCCGGACTTACAATAACGACGTGCTGGTTAGTGAAGAGAGTGAGGCGCTCAAGTTGTCCTACTACGCATACCCTCAACTCAAAGCGTTGTTCGAATTGGCAGGATTACAGTCGGTGGAGGAATATGGTTCTTTCAGTAAGGCACCTCTGAACAACGACGCCAAAGAAATGATCTTCCTTCTAAGGAAGGCCGCGTAGGGGCGGACGCCCTCCTCTGCCAAGCGGACTTCAGTCCGGTTTACTTCACGCGCAATTGGCGCAAGTGCTGGGCCGCCGCATCGAGAGTCTCATCTTTTTTGCAAAAAGCAAATCGTACCTGCTGCGCCCCATCGCGAGGATCGCGATAAAAACTAGATCCGGGTACTGCCGCCACACCAATTTCTTTCACCAAATATTTAACGAACGTCACGTCATCGGCGTAGCCAAAAGCACTGATGTCGGTCATCACGTAATAAGCACCACGCGGCCGGAAGCAACGGAACCCTGCTTCAGTCAAAATCGGTACTAGTTTGTCGCGCCGCTTGCGATACGCTTCTGCTAAATTCTGATAGTAGACAGGAGGCAAATCCAGGGCGGTGGCCCCCGCAGCTTGCAAAGGAGCCGGCGCGCCCACGGTAAGAAAATCGTGCACTTTGCGAATGGCGTTCGTGATCGTAGGCGGAGCGATCGTCCAACCCACACGCCATCCAGTCACACTATAAGTTTTAGACAGACTATTAATGGTGACCGTGCGCTCTTTCATTCCATCGAGGCTGGCCATCGAAACGTGTTTGGTGCCGTCGTAAAGAATGTGTTCGTAAATTTCGTCAGTAATGCAGAGAACGTTGAACTCGACACACAGGCCGCGGATCAACTCCAGTTCAGCCTGGGTGAAAACCTTGCCCGTCGGGTTATTCGGAGTATTAACGATGATCGCTTTGGTTTGTGGATGAAAGGCCGAACGCAGTTCCTGCGGGTCAAAACTCCATTCTCCATCCGGCGAGCCCGGCGGGCGCAACTTCACAAAGCAAGGCCTGGCGCCAGAGAGAACAGAATCCGGCCCATAGTTCTCATAAAACGGCTCGAAGACGATAACCTCATCGCCCGGGTTGCAAATGGCCAGCAGTGTGGAAACCATTGCCTCAGTCGAACCGCAGCAAACGGTAACCTCAGTCTCCGGATCAACTGGCACGCCTTGCCATGCCTGCATCTGCCGCGCAATGGCATTGCGCAGCTTTTTTGCGCCCCAGGTAATCGCGTACTGATTGATGTCAGCCGAAACCGCATCCTGCGCGGCTTTTTTTATTTCTGCGGGCGCGGGGAAATCCGGAAACCCCTGTGAAAGATTGACCGCGCCATACATCAGCGCCTGCCGCGTCATCTCGCGGATCACAGATTCTGTGAAGTAAGAAACTCTGTCGCTTAAAAAATTCTTTTGCGAGATGGCAACATCCGCCATAGATTTGGGCCTACATGAATTGTATTACCTGGCAGCCGCGAAAAACCGGCGCTTGATGTTGTCGCGATACAGATCGCATTGTGGAGCGCGCAATTTTGTTTTTGCTTCCACCTGGCCAGCCTGCGTGATCGAGACAAATAATTCCGTGTCACCAAACTCAGGCCACTTCGGTAGCGCCCCGCCGTTGGGGTCACCAGTCCTGGCGAAATTCGTCCAGTAACTCTCGACCATCTCGGCAATCTTGTGGTCGGTCTCGCCGAATTTTCCGCCGATGTTCCCTTCCTTGGGGAAAAATCCGAACACGTACGGCAAATCCGCCGAATGCACGGAACCTTGCGATTCCTGCCCGGGAATGGCGCGCTCAAACTGATATTCGTAAGTTGGATGATGCGCTTGTTTATGCCATTGCGCGATGGTTGTCGCCGGACAACGGAACATCGTATCCGCAGCGAGTTGGTTCGCAGCGGGACCATAAAGCGGATCGTTATTACCCTTGGCGCCATCTGCCAGACCGTAAATATTCAGTGCTTGCGGTGCGAGCGAGCCAAAACGCTCCTGAATCCTGCTTCGCAACTCATCGGGAGTGGCCGGCGCATCGAATTCGCGAGTGTTGTTTCCAAGAAGCAATGGAATCGTAGCTTCCTGCCCAGTAGCAAAAACCAGCGCCGGCGAGCGAGTTAGAACCCACCCGTCCACAATCACACTTGGCGACGAGTCTATGGTCGCTTTAAGCAGATCCACTGTAGGCAGATTGCGTAGAAACTTGATGGCATCGGTGGAAGGAGCCTTCAGGCTGGTCGCCAGGTGCGCTCCTTGTTGTTCGCCCTCGGAAAGTTTTGGCCAGTGGCCAAGTAACACGGTGCCACTCTCCGCGATAGCACGGTGGAAAAGACCCTTGGCCAGTGGAGATGTCATCAACAATCCGGTATCGAGCGCGCCTGCTGATTGGCCGAATACTGTGACGTTGTTCGGATCTCCGCCAAATTTGGAAATGTTGTCGTGGACCCATTGCAGCGCGGCGATTTGGTCCAGCAAAGCATAATTTCCAGATACATGATGCGCCGATTCCGCCGTAAGTTCTGGATGCGCTAAAAATCCTAAAACGCCCAGCCTATAGTTGACCGTCACCAGCACGACGCCATGTTTCTGAAGCGTCCCATCTTTATAAAGAGCAGCAGACGCCGTCCCAGCTGTATTTGAGCCTCCGTGGATCCAGAACATCACCGGCAGCGGCGCTTTGGCTGGCCACTCCGGAGTCAGGACGTTGAGATACAAACAATCTTCCTGGCTGGCTTCAGCATTGCGGCGGTTCCAATCTCCGTAAACACTTTGCGCGCAGGGTGCGCCAAATTCCATGGCGTCGCGAACTCCGCTCCATGGCTTCGGTGGGACTGGCTCGTGCCAGCGCAGAGCGCCGACCGGAGGTTGGGCATAAGGGATGCCAAGGAAGTTGGCGCCACCGTCCGTGAGCCGTATGCCGCGAACCTGACCGGCAGCCGTCGAAACAATAGGATCGTCTTTCGATTGTGCGGCAGAAATTACAACCACGGAGAGTAGAAAGCTGAATAGCGCGATCGCTATTCTGAAAATGCGGCGAGATAGCATGAACCTAACGCTCCTTGCAAAATTTGCGTCAGCCTGATCGTTAAACCCGTTGTGTACCGCCTAATTCCTCGAGCTTTTTAGTAATCTGTCCCGACCACTGCGCCACCTCATCTTCACGCAGAGTGCGTTCGTTCGATTGGAAGTTCGCTCGCAACAAAATGGAATATTTGCCAGCCCCAACACTGCCGCCGCGAAAAATCTCTGCTGGGACGAAGCTGCGCAGTTGTTCGAGTTTGAGCGATAAAACTGCCTGCTCGATCCTTGCAAATACCACCGAGTCAGGAAATACGAAAGAGAAATCGCGCTCGACAGCCGGAAAGCGAGGCAGAGCACGATAACGTACATGCCACAGATCATGCTTATACAGCTCGGCGAGATAAATCTCCGCCACAAAAATATCCTGTTTCAGCTTGCGTGAGGCTGCGGTTTCCGGATGAAGTTGCCCGAACTGCGCAACGGTCACGCCATCCATCACCGCGCGAGCTGCGCGGCCGGGATGGTAGTATTCTGCAACTTGCGCGTCGTACTGAAGTGATTTGAATTGGAAAGCGTGCAGCAGGTCTTCGACATCTCCCTTGAGATCGAAAAATGTTAGCGCATGTGCAGATTGATGAACTCCTGCAGCTGTCGCACTTCCAGTCGCACCCATACAAATTTGCTTCGATTCCTTCGATGCACCTTGCTCCAACTGAAACACATTGCCCGACTCGAACAGGCGGACATCCGCGCTGCCCCGGTTCAGGTTGTAAGCGAGCATGTTCAACATGCCTGGGACCATTGAAGTCCGCATAACCGAAGCTTCCGCGCTGAGCGGATTGGCAAGCTCAATCACCGGTACAGAAGAAAACTGCTCGGCATCTTCATGGGCGATGAAGCTGAGGGATACGGCTTCGTCATAGCCCAACGCCAAAAGGGAAGACCGCAGCTTCTGATCCTTGTTCGCATTCGGTAATTCAACGACAGAACCACGATACGCGGGCAACGTATTGTTAAATTTATCGTAACCGTGCAGCCGCGCGATCTCTTCGATCAGATCAATTTCGCGCTCCACGTCGAGCCGCCATGTCGGAATATTGACCGTGAACACAAAACCCTGGTCTGGTTCCGGCACCAAATCAAAGCCCAGGCGCTTGAGAATGCGAATCACTTCATTCACCGGCAGTGTCTTGCCCAGGATGCGATGGACTTCGGGAATCCTCAATTCAACCGGCGCTTGATCAATGTTGCGTGCGATGGCGTCGATCTCGTTGCCTTGGAGCGTGCCGCCACCTGATTCCAGAACTCTCTGCGCTACTCGCGCGCAAGCCAGTGATGTAGCGCCGTAATCGGCCCCGCGTTCGAAGCGATGTGAGGCGTCAGTGTGTAATCCGTGACGCTTGGCTGTCTTGCGAACAATCACCGGATCAAACCAGGCTGCTTCGATCAGAATGTTCTTGGTCTTGTCCGTGATCATGGTGTCGAATCCGCCCATAACTCCGGCGAGGGCCAAAGGTTTTTTCGCATCGGCAATGATCAGATCTTGAGGGTCAAGTTTGCGGTCCACGCCATCGAGCGTTTTGAGTGTTTCGCCGGCGCGGGCGCGGCGGACAATGATTTTTCCGCCTTCGAGCAGATCGAGATCGAAAGCGTGTGTGGGATGTCCCATCTCCCAGAGCGTGTAGTTGGAGGCATCGGCTGCATTGTTGATGGCGCGCTGGTCCACGCTGGCGAGGCGTTTCACAATCGCATCTGGTGACGTCTTGATACTCACGCCACGAATAATCCGCGCGGTATATCGAGCGCAGCCTTCTTTGTCCTCGATGGATATAACGAAATCGGCTTTGCCCTCAGACTTCGGCAGCTTTGGCTCAATCGGCTTCAGCGGCAGGTCGTACAACGCGGAGCACTCACGTGCCACGCCGTAGTGGTTCATGGCGTCGGGGCGATTGGTGGTGATCTCCATTTCGAAGACCGTACCTTCGCCCTCGCCGCTGATGCCTTCGACCGCGACGCCCGCGAGCGTGATCTCGTCGGCAAGATGGTGATAGTTCACCTGCAAGTCAACGAAGTCGCGCAGCCAGTTGGGAGAAAGTTTCATAAAAGCTACTAGCTACTAGCTACTAGTCGCTAGCTAAGCCGTTTTGGCTAGAAGCTAGTCGCCAGTAGCTAGAGGCTTATCCAAATTGCTCTAAAAATCTGACATCACCTTGATAGAACAACTGAATGTCATCCACGCCATATTTCAAAATCGCGATGCGCTCCACGCCCATACCAAATGCAAATCCACTGACTTTTTTGGGATCATAGTCCACAAAACCAAAAACATTGGGGTCCACCATGCCGCAGCCTAGCAGTTCGATCCAGCCGCTGGCTTTGCAGTTCCGGCAAGGTCCGCCGTCGCGATAGCCTTTGCCTCCGCAGAAGATGCAGCTGATCTGCACGTCGGCGCTGGGTTCAGTGAACGGGAAGAATGACGGATAGAAACGCGTCTTCACGCTCGAGCCGAACAGCGCTTTCATGGCATGGTCGAGCGTGCCCTTGAGATCGCAGAAGGTGATGTTCGTATCCACCGCCAGACCTTCGACCTGATGAAAGACCGGCGAGTGCGTGGCGTCCGGCGCATCGTTGCGATGAACTTTTCCCGGACACACCACGCGCACCGGAGGCTTCATCTTCTGCATGGTGCGAATTTGCACCGGAGACGTGTGCGTGCGCAGCAACAGGCGATCGCGTTGCGGCTTCGATTCCTGTCCGGCGATGAAGAGCGTGTCCTGCGTATCGCGTGCCGGATGGTTTGGCGGAAAGTTCAGCGCTTCGAAGTTGTAGTAATCGGTCTCAATCTCGGGCCTTCTTCAACGGAGTATCCGAGGTTGCGGAAGACTCCAACGATTTCGTTCATCGTCTTGATGACGGGTGCTCGGCGCCGATGGGGCGACGGGTGCCAGGGAGAGTGATGTCGACGTTTCGGCGTCAGGCTTGAATCGGATGCGCTGGATTGAATGCGAGCTGAGTGTCTCTTCGATGGTCTGCTTCGACTGCGGATTTTGACCTCGTTAACGCATTGTCCGACGTCGCGTTTGTTTCTTTCGGAGCGGCTTTCAACCACAGTCATTGAGCTGAGTGAACACGCCGTTCTTACGCGCCATCCAACGATCACGGAAAGTTTTCCAGTCGGATTGTCTGCACTGCTGCCGATTCCTTGTTCAAGCGCAGACGGAAGTTCCTCTACGGCCTTTCAAGCGCCGTGGGCGAGAAGTCCGTGAGTTTTGGAACGTTATATGGCATTGGCGAGCAAAACAGATTCCATGGCTCATGGCTAGCGAAGCGAATGGACACTCTTGTATGGGACTGCACACCAATACAGGACAGTGAAGCCGTGCCCTTCCCGCTCAGGATGACAAATGCTTATAGAGCAGAGAAGTGATGGCTGAGAATCTACGCTGCCCCGCCGAGATCGCTCTTCGCCTGTTCGGCGAGGCTCTTAAATCCGGCGGCATCTTTCACCGCGAAGTCGGCCAGGATTTTACGGTCGAGTTCGACGCCGGCTTTTTTCAGTCCGTTGATGAACTGGTTATAGCTCATATCGTTCAACTTGGCGGCGGCGCCGATGCGGACGATCCACAGCGAGCGGTATTGGCGCTTGCTCTGTTTGCGGCCGGAGTAGGCGAACTTCAGTCCGCGGTCGACGGCTTCTTTGGCCGCGCGGTAGAGTTTTGATTTAGTGAGGAAATATCCGCTGGCGCGTTCTAGCAGCTTTTTACGTTTTGCGCGACGTTTCGTCCCGCGTTTTACACGAGGCATGGTGTTGCTCCTTTTTAGTTACGTTTTAAAGGCGGCTGGAGGTAGGAGACTTATAAAGTCCATTGACCTCTTCACTCACCTGGCGCAGAACTTAATCCGCGCATTTCTTCGTGGAACTTGGTGTTCTTCTGGTTAAAGTTCTTAAACTAACCACGAAGGTCACGAAGCACACGAAGGAAAATCTAGTACGGAATCATTCTCTTAACTTTGGGCGTATCGGCATCGCTGACCAGCACCGTCCCACCCAAATGGCTCTTGCGCTTCTTGTCCTTCGACGTCAGGATGTGGCGCAAGAATGCCTTCGACCGTTTTACTTTCCCGGTCGCAGTCTTCTTGAAGCGCTTCGCAGCGCCTTTGTGTGTCTTAAGTTTCGGCATATTTCCTCTATGGCTGTCAGCTATTAGCCGTCAGCTTTCAGCTTGAAATTGTAAGTCTTAAGTGGGTCAGACCTACGCTTGCTTGGCTTGCGCGGATGGCTGCGCTTGCGGAGCTGCTTTCGGTTTCTCTCCCGGCTTGGTTTTTGCATTCGGCGCCAGGATCAGGTGCAGCGTATTGCCTTCCTGCCGCGGCCGGAATTCCACGATTCCCTGGTCGCCAATATCTTTAATCAAGCGCTCCAGAATTTCACGGCCCAAACCAGTGCGCGTCATTTCTCGTCCGCGGAAAAAGATAGTTGCCTTGACCTTGTCGCCTTCATCCAGGAAACGCAGCACATGGTTCTTCTTGGTTTCGTAATCGTGATCGTCCACATTAATGCGGAACTTCACTTCCTTAATCACGATGATCTTCTGGTGCTTCTTCGCCTCGCGCTCTTTTTCTCCTGCTGGTACAGGAATTTCCCGAAATCCATGATGCGACATACAGGTGGATTCGCTGTGGGTGAAATCTCAACCAGGTCCAGGTTTTTCGCGCGGGCCATTTTCAACGCTTCAAACGGAGGCAGAACTCCAATCTGTGCGCCTTCGTCATCAATCACGCGAATTTCGCGGGCTCGAATACGGTCGTTGGTGCGGATAAAACGTTTATCGATAAATCCTCCCCTAAATTGAACAACTCATTGGGATGCATGATTATAGCAAACTGGTGCGGGAGGCGTCATTGGGGAGATTTTCCACCTAAAAAGACTTGGAATTAGCTGGAATTCGGTGAGAATCCGGGGGCAATTGGCGTGTGGTAGCAGTCTTTACTTGGCCTTCACTCTTAATTGAGCCGGTTTGTGATAAGTCTACCGAGTCATACCTGCATTCACCGTATTCCACTCAATCTTCTTCAGTAACTCCTGAATCCGGTCATCCGCACCATAAATCTGGATCACCACATTCTCGATAAACGGGGTGTTCTGCGGGTGCGTAAAGTGAAATGGATACGCGTTGTTGCCTGCATCCCACTTGGTCCCCTGCCAGTTGCCGAACAGCAGCACATAAGCCGACCCATGATTAAAAGGATTGGTTGTAGCGTGATATGCCATGGCTGTCCCCGGCACTTGGATGTAGGACTTACTCCCCGGCGGCGGAGCATCAATTGAAACCGCTGAGTTGAAGTGGACTTCCACTTCCACCGCAGTCAGGGCCTGGAGAGCCTGGCCGATCGCCATCTTCTTGGACATATCAGGCTCTTCTTCGAGCTTGGCCATTTGCGGGCCGACCACATGGTTCCATCGTTCAGAACCGTTGCGGACGCGGTAGGTACGCTGGAACATCTCATTTATGTCGAGCGGACGCCCGGTGTTAGTGCTCACAGTGGCATCCTGATCGACCGAGTAATCCACGTTCTCGTCCCAGTCGTCGCTCTGAAATTGATCGAGGATTTTGTTGATGACGCCCTCGTATTTTTCGAGAACTTGTTTTTCGGGAGCAGTTGGAGGACGCAGGACGGCGACAGCTAAACTAGATGCGAGAAGGACAAAACCTAAACCGTACAGATAGCGGCGCATGCGCGGGATTTTAGCACCATACAGGACGAATCCGCGCCGCGATAAATTAGATGGTGTGAGCGAAGGCCAAAATCAAAAGTACCAGCAAGGGCAGAAACAGCACAATGCCACTGGCGGTGAGTATGATTTCACTGCATAAATCCGGCTTGAGTATTTCTTCTTCAATCAGATTGCTTCTCCGCATGGTCTTTCCTTTCACAAATGAGTTCGTAGCTTAGAAGCACCAGCCCGCGTTACCGGGCGCCACTAATAGAACAAACCGTAAAAAATGAGGGGAATTGTGAAGTCTTCTAAGGAGAAAACCCTACTGGGAGGGAGGAGGGAGGAAAGAAGCACGGGCACGCTCGGTGCCCGTGCTAAATCCAGGCTTACGATGCGCGACGTTTTTCCACATCCTCAGAGCCTTCACGGTCCTTGCGCTCTGGGAATTCCTGTGTGTTCGGGTTCTTCTTGCCAGTGTCCTGCGGATTGTTGCTCTGGTTGGGATTTTGCTGTGTCTGTCCTTGTCCCTGACCCTGGTCGCGCTTCTGTTGCGGGTCTTGCTGTTGGTCTTTGTTCTTATCAAATTCGTTTGCCATGGATTAGCTCCTTAACCTCTATGAGATCGGAACACTATGTAACTTTTGTGTCACGTCAAAACTTAGGTGCGGGAATTTGAATTTGGGTGGCCTGAAAAATTGATCCTCAGCGTTTACCCCTAGGGGAAACCGACAGCTCAAGATCTTCATCCAAGCTGCGCTGACATAGAGGTCTGAACATGCGCATACTCTCCATAAGTTTTCTCGCAATTGTTTTCCTTGCATCCCTAGCCTGCTCCACACAGAAACAAAGCCCGGAAGAACTAAAAGAACGAACTGCTGAGGCCACCAAAGAACTGAAGCAAAACGCTAAGGCCGTCGTCGAAGGAGTTCGTGAGGGCTGGAGCAAAGACAAGCCGCTCAATCTGAACACGGCGACGAAAGATCAGCTCACTAGTTTGCCGGGGGTGACCGGCGATCAGGCAGAGGCGATTATCGTGTCGCGGCCCTATTACTCGCCCAACGATTTAGTGAAGCGCAAAGTTTTGTCGCGGGAAGAGTACAGCAAGATCGCCGATCTGGTAACTACAAGTGGGAGCAAGCCCAATCCTGGCATGTAAGCCGGTTCAATGGGAGCGCGATCCGATCAGCATTCCATCGGCGACTCTCTCGACATATGCGTTAAGCCAGCAATTAGCAGAATGACGGCCATCGAGGCGGAGTTTGAGGTAATTATCGGTTAGCGCTTCAGTCTGGCCGTTATTAAACTCATTCAGAGTAATTGCCGGAATAGTTTTCCCAACAAACGATCGCATAAATGACAATTTCTTTTCAGAGGCCAGATCGCGCAGGGTGCGATTGCGCACGCGGGCTTTTTCCACGGGAACCTGACCGGGCAGAACAGCAGCGGGCGTCCCCGGGCGCGCTGAATAAGTAAAGACGTGGAGGTAGGTGAACGGCAAATCTTGCACCATCCTCCGCGTTTCTTCAAATTCGGCATCGGTTTCGCCGGGAAAGCCTGTCATGACGTCAGCCCCAATCGCTGCATCCGGCATGGCCGCGCGAATCTTCTCGATCTTTTCCCGATAGTGCCAGGGACGGTATTTCCGATGCATCCGCCGCAGCACGGCATCGCTTCCCGATTGCATGGGAACATGCGCATGTTTCGCAATTCGCGAAGACGAAGCCATCAGAGCGATGAGTTCATCACTCCAATCCATCGGTTCAACGGAAGAGATGCGCAGTTTTTCGAGAGAAGTGCAATCTAGAATTGCGCCTACCAGGCCTTCGATTTCATAGCGGGAAGGCATGACTTCAGCCCCTGAGGTTAAATCCCGTCCCCAACGACCAAGATTGATTCCTGAAATGACAACTTCCCGATACCCCGCGCCAACCAGGGCGTTTACTTCCGCAAGAATTCTATCCAGCGGCAACGATCTGCTTTGTCCGCGTACCGACGGAATCACACAGAAGGAGCACCGGTTATCGCATCCATCTTGAACTTTCAAGTTAGGCCGTGTGCGCTCATTGGCAGCATCAAACACTGGAGCGGCTAGCAATTCGGTGTGCGCGAAAATGTCGGAGATATAAACTTCCGCGGGGAAAGTTTCAGCTCCCCGTTCTCGGCTGCCGGTTCCTAGTTGCTGCAATGGCACAAAACTCTGCTGAGAAATCGCCAACTCCGCTAGCTTGTGCTTGTGGGAGTTCCCAATCACCTGCGCGACGCCCGGCAGCGCCGCAATCTCCTCCGGCGCACGCTGCGCGTAGCATCCTGTCACAACAATCTTGCACTCAGGATTTTCGCGATGAATCCGCCGAATCGCCGCCCGAGCATCCTGGTCTGCTGACGCAGTCACAGTACAGGTATTCAGCACCACGAGTTCAGCGTCCGCCGCTAGAGATGCCCGTTCCATGCCCTGCGCACGGAACTGCTGCTCAATCGCAGCTCCATCAGCCTGGGTGGCGCGGCAACCGAAATTTTCTACGTAGAAGCTGGACACACCAATATCGTACCGGATGCGCGCCATCCAGTCTAAGACGCGTCGCTTTAGGGACACACGTCCCCGGAACTGTATTCAGTCGGAATCGGGAAGGCGGGGGGCGAAAAGGGGAAGCCACCGATTCAGCACATCCAGCCTTCAACCAGCTCAGGCCGTAGCCATTTGCCGGCGTTGCTGGAAACATTCCCGGCAAAAAACAGGGCGACCCTGAGTCGGTTTGAACGGCACGGTTGTGTCCTTGCCACACTGCGAGCAACTGGTCCGTGTTTCCACACGCGAGCTCAGGTTTGGCGCGGAAATCACCGGGCCATACGATAAGGCGCGTTTGGATTTACAGTTTTTGCAACGACGGGGTTCGTTCTTGAACTGCTTATCGTGGAAAAACAGCTGCTCGCCGGCAGTGAAGATGAAGTCAGTGCTGCAGTCAATGCACTTTAATACCTTGTCCTGAAACTCCATGAGGAGATGCTCCCTTTTCAGTCCAGCTCTTATGCATCTCCTCGCCGGAAAAGGCCTCCGCCTTCCAGCGCGCCAAGACGCGCAAGAACCTTGGACACATCCCCCTCAATTGGCTCGTGGAATTTACACCCTGGGTTCGGCCCACTCCTGCCCACGAAGGCAAGAGCTACATCTACGACAACGAAGAAGAAACTACTCGGGCCACCACCGGGGAACGGGGTGGCCCTTACTATCTTTAAACTAATCTTGCTCTTTGCGAGCTTTTTTCCGGCTACGTTTCCGCGCCAAAGCTTCTTTGACACGTTTCTTTTCGCCGGGTTTCAGGTAAAAGGAGTGGCGTTTAACTTCCTTGATGATGTCTTCCTGCTGCACTTTGCGTTTAAAACGCCGTAGTGCATTTTCTAGACTTTCACCTTCTTGGATTCTTACTTCTGCCAACTAGCCACACCCCCAAACCGGTCCCATTTGGACTGTTTAGTTATGTCAAGGTTCTGACTCTAAGTCAAGTCCACTTCTCAATAAATCAGCTTCAATGCTAACTGCAATTGCCGGGGAGCGTAGGCATCGGTGGCTTTCAGAAAGTTAGTTTGCTGCCGGAATTGCGCCGGGAAAACATTGATTCCAATGCGGTTATCGATTGGTACAAATTGTCCGGCATTGTTCAGAAAGCCATTGCTGGTGGCGTCCACTTTCTGATTGTCACGATTAAGCAGATTGAAAGATTCGACGATAAGATCCAATTTGATTTTGTCATTCAGATAAATGCGTCGCGTCAGGCGCAAGTCGGTAGTGGAGTAGTCAGGGCCGATAAAAGAATTACGCGATACGCCGGGCAAACGATCGTTGAGAGAGTTGTCATCCTGGTTAGCGTCGCCAACCACATGCGCATCCACCGGACGCCCGCTGCCGTAAGTGAAAACTCCCGCGAGCTTCCAGCTGTTGAATAACTTTCCCAGCACAGCATGTTCGCGGTCGAAGGGACGCGGCTCCGCAATCCAGGAAAACGCCAGCCGGTTGCGCTGGTCAGTGACGCTAGGCCCGCGTTCCGCATTTGGGGCATATGAATTTTGTACGGTCGCGGGTTGTCCGGCGACCAGCGCATCCTGTCCGTCATCAATCGCTTTGGCGTAAGTGTAAGCAAGGCGGAAATAAAGTCCGTGCGTCATGCGGCGGCGGAGGGAAATTGTAATTCCCTGATAAGTGCTCGATGCAGCGCTCTCAAAAACATTCACCGCGCCTAGTTGCGAGATTGGTCGTATTAGCGGATTGATGCAAGGCGGAATCGGGCAGGTGGCCGAACGCGAAAATTGCGCGGTGGAAAATGAATCAACTGTGTCGTAGGTCCCGAGGAAGTTGCTCCCGGTCTGATCGAATACCGGATACTGCACCTCCGTTGGCGGCGGCAGATTGATATCACGCGCTCGGATCAAATGCTCGCCGTGAACATACATCAGAGAAACTCCCGCAGCCATGCGTTCAGCAAACTCTCGCTCGATGCTCAGGCTGGCCTGCTCTACATGCGGCGTCTGAAAATCATGGGCAAAAGCAGAAACATCATTTTGTATGAAGCTGGCAAGGCTGGCCGGAGCCAGGCAGATAGTCGCAGTTAAAGGGCACGCATTTACAGCATTGGGATATTGCGGAAAAACCTGATGATCAAAAAAATGCGCATTGTCTAAAAAACAGGTGACCGTTATTAATTCCGTTTTCGTTTTCAATCGTTGAAGTATAGATCTGCGGTATACGTGTATAGAAAATTCCGTATCCAGCACGAATCACAAGTGGACGTTTATCGCCGACTGAATAAGCCAGCCCGATCCGTGGCGTAAAATTATTCGGATCATGCGGCACCTTTCCGGAATCAGGCCATAGAGGATTAGAAACCAGGGCCTTCAAATTGAAATTCTGTAGGTCATAGCGCGCCCCCAGGCTCAAAGCAAAATGATTCGTTACGCGAATTGTGTCCTGCACAAAAGCCGCATATTCATTGGTGTCTGGGTGAGTCACGGCTGAGCCAAAGTTCTGTATGTAATATCGTGGCAAATTGTAGGCATAGGCGCGCAGTGGAGTCAGCGCCAATCCACCGACTTGCGGCTGAAAAGTATCATTGTTCACTTTGATAGTGTCGAAAAAATATTCTCCTCCAAACAATGATGGAAAAAAATTGTAAGTCTTGGTCATCAACATGTCCCCGCCGAACTTCCACGAATGCCGGCCTCCGCTCAGGCTGAGCGTTTCGGTGAGGTGCAGCCGCCGTTCATTGGTATTACGCGGCAGCAGGGAAGACCGTCCAAAGCCATCCAATACTCCATAAATTCGTGTAAGTGGTGCATCCGAGTTGCTGCTTGACCATTGCAGGTCCCGCGAAAATTGCGCCCGCAGATGGCTGATCAATTTCCCGGACAAGGCACTGGTCAAAGCCAGTGATGCAGTTTGGGTTGTGACTTGCTCCTCGCCATTGTCACTGGTTGCGAAAGAAGTCAGCGGGCTGGTGGGATCAAGGAAAACATTGTTGGCGCCGTAATAACGCGATGTGTTGACTCGCGCGGTAACTTGGTTCCGCGGCGTGAGCGAAAAATCCAGCTTGAAGAACCCGGTATTCCCCAGCATGCGCGCAGGAAAATTCCCCGCCATGGTGCTGAGTTGCGCCGCGGCTGCAAATACCTTGTCCTGGTCGTAACTTTCATAGTCCCCGTTATGCAGCGGCTCCGCACCTTTCTTCGGGACCAACACCGAGCTTCCATCCAAAAAACGGACTACAGTCGGAACATGAAATACATGCTGATCGTATCCGGCATAGAAAAATGCCCGATTGCGTTTGATCGGCCCGCCAAAAGTCCCGCCAAACTGGGTCTGCTGATCTTTGGGTTTGAACGTCATAAAAGGATGCTGGGCATCCAACGCGCTATTCCGTATATAGGCAAATCCAGTCCCATGAAAATGATTGGAGCCAGACTTCGTAACAACATTGACCACGGCCCCGCCGGCGCGTCCTAACTCAGCCCCATAAGTATTCGACGAAACCCGAAACTCCTGTACCACTTCATTGGAAAATTGATAAGGCGCGCGATACCGCCCGCGGGCCTGCGAAAAAAATCCATTATTATTGTCCGCGCCATCCACCAGATAACTCGACTGAAACCCGCGAATCCCGCCAAATGACAGATCTCCATTGGAGGAGGAAGTAAGCCCGCGCGGGTCCTGCGAAACTCCCGGAGTCAACAAAGCCAGATCCGTAAACCGCCGTCCATTCAGCGGTAACTCCTGAATCGCACGTTCATCCACCACCGCAGAAACCGCGTTGGGCTGGGTTTCCACCAAAGGAGGTTCCCCGGAAACCGTGACTGTCTCTTTAACTCCTGCGATGCTGAGCTTGAACTCCACTGTCACTGCACCGCCGACCTCGGCACGCAAATGTTCTGCCAGTTGCGGAGACATCCGCTCGGCTTCAGCTCGCCCCGAGTATTCCCCCGGAGGCAGCAAGTCAAAAGTAAACCGTCCATCAGAATCGGTAATTGCGGAGTAGCGAAACCCGGTAGCGCTACTGACAAACACGACCGAAGCGTTAGGAATTCTGCCGCCAGAAGAATCGGAAACCACGCCGCGAATAGCGCCGGTAGAGGCGTCCTGCGCAAACCCAGCAGCAACTATGAGAAGAGAGCAGAGAAAAAGACGGCCAGAGTGCAGCATGGAATGTCACCTGTATGTGAAATAGGTGAAGTCCAGACCTCTGACGAGAGACTCTTCTATATCACTAGAGAGGGTGACTTGTCAGTGACGAATGAGATTTGATTGAAGGGTTGTTCCAAGATGGGAAATGCGTTTAGGTCTCACCCAGCACCGCAAACCACGTTACTATTTCCGCGGCGGATCCATCGCCCAATCCAAATAAAGCCACAACACCCGGGCAAACAGCGTAATCGGCCACACCAACGGCAGAAACAACAGGGAGGACCAGCCAACAATCTTAACAATCCCCCACGGAGTCACCGCCCACAACACCATGGCAATTAGTGCGATGCTCGCTACCCCCAGCCCATAGCTGATATACATCGCTCCCAAAAAATATCCGGGCTCGCGCTCAAACTTCAGGTCGCAGACCGGACAACGCTCATACATCCTGGGCCAGCGGTAAACGCGAAAGATATAGTCACTAAAAATTCTTCCCGTCCGGCAGCGGGGGCAAAGCTGCTGAATCATGCAGCGCAGAGTGGATGGATTTGGGGAAGATGGCATCCGCCAAGAATTTTAGCTGAGCAGCTACCACGAAAGCTTACACTTCATCATTTATGCTCTCCATTCAGCAGGTGTAGAATGGCCGCGATCATCGGAGTCAAATCGAAAATTCCTGCGCGATTCAATCTCAGCTCCTGCCATGAACAAGAGAACTTTTCTCAAGCTGTCCTCAGCTGTGATGGCAAGCCGTTTCGTTTCGCCTTTATTTGCCTGGATGCCAACTGAAAAATTAACCAACTGGTCGGGCAATCTCGAATACAGCAGCCAGCAGTTAACCAACGCGGCGTCTCTGGACCAGGCGCAGGACTTCGTCCGCAAGCACAAAAAAATCAAAGTGCTGGGGACGCGCCATTGTTTCAACAACATCGCCGACAGCAAGGATGAGTTGCTTTCGTTGCGGCAGATGGATGAGGTTGTGGAGATCGATGGCAAAGCCAAAACCGTAACGGTGGAATCCGGCATCAGCTACGGCAAGCTGGCTCCTTATCTAGATAGCAAGGGATTCGCGCTCCACAATTTGGCGTCGCTGCCGCACATCTCTATCGCCGGAGCATGCAGCACAGCTACCCACGGATCAGGTGAAAAGAACGGCAACTTGTCTTCGGCGGTAGCAGGGCTGGAATTCATCAATGCCGCTGGTGACATAGTAAAGCTGTCTCGCGCAAAAGATGGAGAAATTTTCAACGGAGCTGTCGTAGGCCTAGGCGCGCTAGGCGTGATCACAAAAATCACGCTCGACATTCAACCTACTTACACAATGAAACAGTGGGTCTATGAAAACCTCCCGCTGGCGCAATTCAAGCAACACTTCGACGCCATAGAAGCCAGTGCCTATAGCATCAGCCTGTTTACCGACTGGCAAAATCAAAAATTCTCCGAAGTCTGGATCAAGAGCCGCACAGAATCAGGCCACGAGTTCCCTGCACCTAAAGATTTCTACGGAGCACCCCGGCGGCAAAAAATCTCCACCCAATTGTCGAACTCGGCGCCGAAAACTGTACCGAGCAACTAGGGATTCCTGGGCCCTGGTACGAACGTCTCCCACACTTCCGCATGGGATTCACCCCCAGCGCTGGTAAAGAACTGCAATCCGAATTTTTTGTCCCGAGGCAAAATGCGGTTGATGCGATTTTGGCGATAGAAAAACTGCGCGACCAAATCACCCCGCACCTGATGATCTCTGAAATCCGCACCATCGCCGCCGACAATCTCTGGATGAGCCCCGCCTATAAACAACCTTGCGTGGCGATTCACTTTACGTGGAAGCAAGACTGGCCGAACGTAAGCAAGCTGCTCCCGGTAATAGAAAAAGAATTAGCCCCGTTCAAAGGAAGACCGCACTGGGGAAAGCTGTTCACTACAAGCCCGCATATACTGAAAGATATTTATAAAAAGATGCCAGACTTCATCGAGTTGGCCAAGAAGTACGATCCAAAAGGAAAATTTAGAAACGACTTTCTGAACAGAAATATCTTCGGATAAAACCGTAGGATTTGAAGTGCCCCAAAGAACTGCCAAGCATCAAAAGCTGATGCCGCCGTACAATCCCAACCCGAAACCCGGCCCCAGGCTAGTAGTCAGCAACCCACGCCCGCAAATTCACGACCAACTCCTGGATGCCATCACCACCCGCCACCAGATCGCTTTTATATATCAAGGCAAGTCCAGAATCGCTGAGCCGCACGACTATGGAATGCAAAACGGACAAGCTCGCCTTCTGTCCTTCCAAATCGGCGGACAGAGCGGCTCCGGGCGCCTGCCGAACTGGCGAATGTTCGACGTAAACCAAATGTCCAACTTCAAAGTGCTGGACGAAACTTTTCCCGGCAACCGTCCCGCCAAGCAACATTACCAGTGGGACAAGCTCTTCATCCGGGTAGGCGAGCCAGAGTAGAAGTTAAGCTGCCTTCGCCGCATCCCACTTAGGCTTCATCTCCCGGCCCCACTTCTTAGGGTCTTCGTTGTGCATCTTCTCCATCGCTTGAGCTGTATCCGGATGGTTCTGCATAACATGCTTCGTCATGCTCTGCACCATCTCATCCCATGAATTGGCTGATAGCTTTTGATCGCAGGGTCCACCGAGTTGACGGCAAGTCATAGTTTTCATGCATTTTGGAGGACAAACGGATAGGGAGAGGTTGCAAACGCGGTCGCAATTTAACCGGCAAGGTCTATTTTCAGAACCCACCTGGAATTCCGCGTTCTCTATACGAAATTCCAAGTGGATCTTGGATGACACAACCTTCACTGAGTAACGTGAATGGTCTCGGACTGACTCAACTGTTGACCGCTCGCACCCCACCCTTTCACCGTGAGACTATGGGCCCCCGGCGCCAGCGTGAATGGACGATCAATAAAGTTGTCCCCCCTTACATCATCGTTGAACACAAGTTGATGATCGATGTAAACCTGCATCGAAGTGGGTAGGTCGGTGGTACCACTCGCTGCAAACACTCTCACCGGCGATTTCACACTAGCATTCTGTGCAGGAGCGCAAAGGTGGAGCGTGTCCGAGGCCGTCGAACACACTTGCCCCGCCGTCCCGTTATAGATAGTGACTCGACGTACGCTGCGGAAGTTTTTGCCACTCGAATCCCAAGCCTTCACCGACAACAAGTGATCTCCTGTCGGCAAGGCAACAGTCGTATCCAGATTGGCTGCCTTAGTCGTGCTTTTAAGCTGCCCATCCACATAGATCTGCATTGAGGTAATCGTATGTGCTGTGTCCGTGGCTTTTGCCACAACATGCAGCGGCGACGTCGAATAAGTGTCTGCCGCAGGCTGGCAAACTGTCACCGAGGGAGACATCGTGCTTGCCGTACATGCCGAGCGCGGAAATGCATTCAACGACGTCGTCAGTCCACCGGTGCCGGGATTTACAAAATCCGGGCGGCCGTCGCGATTCAAATCCACCGGTATAACCGTTCCCCCTCCAATCTCCTTCGAGAGAATAAAATTTATCGGGAAATCAAACGTACCATCGGGTTTGCCCAAGGCAACACGCAACACTGGCTCAATCTGTGGTGTCATAAGCACAACGTCGTTGAGCCCATCTCCATTCACATCAGCCACAGTGGGACGCGTCGGGGTAAACAGCTGCCCTGGCGGCAGAAGGTACGAAACTTTAAGGGTCCGCAAACTTCCCTGACTGAGGTAGACCGCATATCCTCCCTGGCAAGGACTGTTGTTCGGCGGACAGTCTCCTTGAAGTGTGATGATGAAATCGGTAAATCCATCCTGGTTTACATCCACCGCGGCATAATCAGCAATGAGCGGACCGGTTTGCAAATTTTCGCTCACAACATCTTTTTGTTGGAACGTGAAATTGCCGTTATTAAACATCACAGCCGTATGAACAGGGTCGGTGAGAATCAAGTCTGGACGCCCGTCGCCATCGAAGTCCCCCACGTGAAGGCCGGACAGACCATACGGATCTCCTGACGTATTGGTGGCGGTAATCACTTTCGCAGGACCGAACCCGGCATCGCCGTCTCCGGGCAAGATGTAAATCATATTGCTCGACGAAACAGCCAAATCAACTTTGCCGTCGCCATTGAAATCAGCGGCGACGATCGCACCTGGGACTACACCGGCAGGCAAGGTCACCGGCTGCTCAATTTGAAAAGTTCCATCTCCGTTCCCGAGCAGAAGATCAATCGAATTGGGCACAGAGCCGGCACCGCCCCTAATCAGCGCAACATCAAGATGGCCGCTAGGCGTGAACTTCGCGACCGTTAGTGCTCCGCCATCGCCTTGCGAAAGAGTCACCGAACTAAGAAATGAGAGGCCTCCTTGCGAATTACTCAGCCCAACCATCACCCCTTCGGAAGTCGCGAAGATCACATCAGGGATTCCATCTTCGTTAAAATCTCCGCGGTTCCCGTCAAACAGGTCCGAGTTCTCATAATTGTGCGTCATCAAGTTTTGCGCGTTTAGAGAAATTGTGGCGAGAAGAAGAATGAGAGAGACGAAGAGGGACTTGCACACTACGCACTTCATAAAGACCTCACATCCGTTTTTCGATCGGAGCCCCATGAGGGAACGTGTAGCGGCTTCATAGATGAAAGTGCGGTTGGGAAAGTTGGATGGAAAAAATCTTTACAATAAGTTGGCGATCTAAACTACAACTTTCTGCTTAAGGTCTGGTTCGTTTGGCGCCGACTTAGCGGCTTTTAACGGGCATCTTAGACTTCTTTGATTATCTTCGGCTGTCGTCAATGACAGAGTGTCCATTTCCGTGTCCATCTTTTGGACTATTCAGTCTGAATTCGGTACTACTGCTGCGATCGAGAGCGAATTTTCCCCGCATTTACAATCGGCACTCCACATGCTTCACCATCTCAGGGCTCGCGACGAAAGAAGGGGTTTGCTCACCAATGCTCGACGCGAACGATGTGGGGGCCCGGGCCTGTGGTGCTTCCGAACGAGCCCAGTATATCTTTTGACTCAGATAAAAAAGCGCGGCGGCAACAGCATGGAATCAGCTACCGCCTGGGCATTGAGAGGGCCTCGCTTTACCGCATTTTTAGTGTGAATAGCATAAGAGTCGCTACTCAATCGCGAATATGGCTTCGGGCTCTACTCCCTGTTTCGCGATCTGGTCGCGTACATGCACTTTCACCCGGTAGATCCCGGGCTCGAGTTGATTGGAGGGGAACGTCTTTTCAAGAGTAAGTTGATGCACCGCCCGACGCATCATGTCTGAAGGTTGCGTTCCATGCAGGACTACTTTCTTAGTCCCTTCCTGCACGACATCGAACTCTACATTCGCATCGGACTTGCCGTCCTTCTCATCCACAGCCAGGTTATAAATCTGCATCCAGATGTTGAGTTTTTCGCCCCGTTTGAAAACGGCGAGTTTGGACGTCATAGTGGGAACCCGCGGCCGCACCAGCGTGTCCCCAATCACAAACGGACCACTACCAATCTCTTTTGATGACACCCGTTCCATCTTGTCCGCAAGAATCACCGATGATGTAGAAAGGTCTTCATCGTAGCTCGGCACTTCCAGGGCTTGACGCCATGTTCCGACATGATCGCTGTTCACGTCCTTCACAACGATATCCAGCAGATACCGCCCCGGTGCAAGGGGAAGTGACTTCCCATACACCGACGCCTTTCCCAACATATTCGGCAAAACGCTCTGCGGAACATTCATCTGCACAGTATCCTCAAAAGTCTGCGCAATCCGTCCACCGATCGTGCTCACCTGTCCATAAATATTGACCACTCCATTCGCGACTCCGTTTTCGCTCTTATAAGTCATGTCCTCGTTTTTGATCTGAAGCGTGAGCGGGACCAGCGTGACGTGGCTGGTTATTTTCACATAGTTCGTCAGCACATCGAAGGGCATGGTGTGATAGTCAAATCGATGCTTAACGATCTCCTTCAGTTCTGGAAACTTCGGCTGGCTATTCACTTTGGCGTAAAGCTCGAGGTCCTCAAATATTTTCGAGTTGTCTTTCTGCGCATTCTGCAATCGTTGCTGGCCTGATGGAAGGTGTGCCTGGGCATCTTTCTCATTCGGATCCATCGTCATGTGATAGTCGCCGCACATGCACGTGTCCACAAATTCAACCACAATCTCCGAGCCGATATTCTCGATATAACGATAGCGCCACTGCTCAAACGGAAAAGTTTGCGTTGACCCTCCACCCTGGTTCTGCGGGTATTCGTATGACCCCCCTGAGGGATGCGATTCAATCTCATCCGGCGGCCCATAAACGATGTACATCCGCCCGCGGTCGGTCTTTCGTCCCGGAATGCCAGCGCTGAAACGCTCGTCGGCATACATGACGCGCCGATAGTACTCATCGCGAAATTCATTCCCACCCGAACCGGGCGTGGGATTGCGATGCTCCCAGAAGATCTCGATAAACTGCGCCCGCTCTTCATCGTTGGTCAGCAATTTGAACGCGTCCTGTTCTTCCTTAGTGATGATCCACGGCACCTCCTCATCCACCCAGTGCGTGTAGGCCGAGCCTTCCTTGGACTGCTTGCCGAACCTCTTCTTTTTCTCCGGCAAAGGCCGCTTCAGGGGGTCGGTCTCCTGGGCTGCTGGAACCGTCTGCGCTTCGGAAGATGCCGGCTTAGCCGCAGAAGGAGAACTCTCGCTTGATTCGACTCTTGGCTGAGTCGACGCTCGCACCCGATGTTGTTTGGGACAAAGGCACCACGGGAAGTTCGATTGTAGGAAGTGTAGGCGTTGCAGGGAAACTCAGGACAAACAGCACCGATGCGGCTGACGCAAGACTGGAACCGATCATAGCAGCTCCTATTTACAGATGTTTTGAAGGACAGCAGAACAGACAGGCCCGATCATAGGATGCGGCTTGGGTTCCTCCGGGATATCCGGTGATTTTGGGTAGGGCACGACTTACAGTCGTGGTTTCAGACAAAGAATCTTACCTGCGCCGCGCATACTCAGGCCAGTCTTTTTGAAACGCTTACTCCCTGACCGCGACTATAAGCAGTAGAAAGCGACTGTAAAGTCATCGGCGGACAATTCACTGTTGAAATCTCAACCGATAGGATGGAATCTATGGCAATCCCCAAAAATAAGAAAAAAGGAAATCAACCCAAGGTCTTCTTCGGCATCTTCAACGATGCCGGAGGCTTCATCATTTCAGTAGACGTTTGGGGACACCCGCATATTACGCGTGTTCCTCCGCGGCAGCCTGACATTGAGCGCATGGCCGTCGCTGCCAATCTGCTGGCACAGGCTGACAAAGTGAAGAATCGGGAGACACGCAAACAGTTGGAAAGTACGGCCCAGCAAATCGCCGGCGAAGCTATACCCGCTCTTCGGCAACGCCTTGCTGCCTAGCTAGAACTAACCCAGCCCGTAGGGGCGATATACGATAGCCCGGGGGCGTAAGCCCCGGGTGAGCGACTTAGAACCGGGAAGCTGCACTACTGATCGAGCGTGCGGAAGAAACGGATGTGGACCGCCGGTTTTCCATCCACTGTAATCACGTCGAGAGTCCCTACATAAGCGCCACCATTCAACCATTGATAAGGCCCAATGGGCGCTTCGAAAACCGGGGTCGTGTAGACGGGGCCGCGGTGCGCCGGATCTTTCGGACAAGAGCGTCCCCGATTGTCCACATTGATAATGGCTCCGTCATCAGTTTGAATCATGTAGTTGGCGTTTATAAAAAAGCACCCTTCCTTGGCGGAGAGTTGCCAGTCCCATCCACCGGGAAGAATCTTGCCGTGGAGCCGTGGTCCGCTAAACGTCCCGCCAGTGATGGGAACAATGTTCCGTTCGCCAAAAGGAGTAGCTCCGGGATGCATACTGGCGCCCAAGGTAACGGTTTCTTCATAGACAAATTCCATCCGAGGCGCCTCGTTCCCAACTGGCTTAGTGTCGGGACCCTGGGCGTTCATCCGCGAGCACAGTAAAAGCCCAATCGCTAAGATCGTGAATTTTGCCGCACGTTTTTCGTTCATGGAATGTCTCCGAAGTGAGATGAAGCCTGTTTCATCCGCACAAGATCTGCGAAATGTTCACCAAAATATCAGATTCTAAACTTTGCGTTCGCGGGGAGACTAAGACAGAATATTGACGGCAGCGTGAACGTGCCGCTCAACCACATGCAAGAACGCGTCGCCGAAATTCCCCGCGATCGCCGCCAGTATCCTGCAGCAGTATGGGATTACGAACTTAATCGAGATGGCCGGCGGCCTCGCCGCCTGGGAAGCGGCAAAACTGCCGGTGGTTTCCGCGGCCTAGGCGCGGACAGAGATATTGCACTCACCGGCCCAATTCTGAGTTCGCGCATTTCACGCGCTTCTAACGGCCCGGCTCCTTGGCTGCTGCCGCCAGTAGATAGTCGGTCAAAATCTTCGCGGTCTGCGGATCCAGCGGCGCGGTCCCAGGTTTTGCCGCCGTCCCGGTGGGCACTTTACCCTTCACGCCGATATACACTCCGTTGTAAGCCGTATCACTCAGGTTCTCCACCGTGTGCTTGAAGGGCGGGAACCAGCGGGCTTCCCCGGGCTTGCCAAACACTTCC
Source organism: uncultured Acidobacteriaceae bacterium (assembly GCA_963792305.1). Classification (GTDB taxonomy): domain Bacteria; phylum Acidobacteriota; class Terriglobia; order Terriglobales; family Acidobacteriaceae; genus CAWBXL01. Next base: position 33,720 of record CAWBXL010000247.1, read on the forward strand.
TGTGTTTTTCCGTCCTGATCGGTGAACTTCAAGTGCGAATCGGTGATGTTCACGATTACACCCTGGGGATGGTTGTGCATCGCCGACTTCTCATGGGGGCCATAGTGAACGTACACCACCTGCACTCGTTCATTTTCGAAATCCAGTTTGTAATGGGTAGGCTCGGTCTTCATAGGGTCTTGTGCACGAGCAAAGGTAAAAGCCACGCAAACCAGCACTGCAGTTGCGAAGAAGTTGGTCAAGATGCACCCTCCGTTTCCCAGTCTTTAAACAGGTACCGTTGGAACGCTAATGCTGCTCCGCGAAGCGTGTCAACGATCGAAAGGAGAGGGGCCCAAGCTGGTTACTGCCAAACAACTTGCCGAGGAGATCGAGTGCATTGGCGCGCCTTGAGCGAAGTCGGAGGGGGCACACGCCCTTTGTTTTACATCGAGGAGTCAGAGCATCCATTGGCGCAGGAGCAGACACGGAATCAGCTACCAGCTGGCCATGGAGAGGGCGTCGCTTCGTCTGCATCACAGGCGATGCTGGGTAGGACCTCTTCATAAACTGGAAAACGTTCCGTCTGTCTCCGATTTTCCCAAGCATTTCCCTCAACGGCCTCCAGCGGCGGCTCTGAGCGATATGGCCAGGTCAGAAGTTTGCTGTGGGCTGAAATGGCCGCGAATGACTACAGAGTCACTGAAAGAGCTTTGTATGGTCGGAGTCATGATGAGCTTATGGTCAATCACAAATCCCAGTTTGCCCGGTTGTGGCTGCTGGGCCAGTCGCGTGCTTGTTTCCTTCAGCCGCTGCCCCGCTTGGGAGGTGAAAAGCAGCCGTACCTCCGGCCCGAGTCATCCTGCCCGGCCTCCGCGTTTCTAACATCCATTTCATTCACAACTGGCTTGTCAGCCAGACAATATTTCTCCGCGGTTCCCTCTACAGTCATAGGCGAGGTAGCGCTGCCCTTGCAGTCAACCACTTCGAAGATTCCCATGGTGACCGGCTTCACGTTGGCCGGCCGGCTCGATGTACAGCCGGTCAGGAATCCCAAAGCTATGATCGTGCAAGCCTTCAACTAGAACCTCCCTTTTGACTTCAAAAACGGTAAGAACTGTATCCCATTTTCCCTGTTCTCACAAACGTGAAAAGGGTTTCATCCGGGGTGCAGTTCATCCGTTCTGTCCCCGCTTTTCCCCATCCTGCAAACTCTCGGCGGACGCCTGCGCCAGCTTCACGTCAGCGAGGTCAACACCGGGTGCCCCATCCTAAACGCGCCTTTTGCGTTTAGGGTGGGGATTTGCACGACGCTCTCAGCCTGGAATCAGTTCTCGCCTTTCAGAAGTTGGCGTTTACGCGGAGCCTGTCCTGAGCGAAGTCGAAGGATCTGAGCCGCGTGCCGAAATCCCGAGCGAAGCCGAGGGAGTTGTCGCATCTCATTCCTGCGGATGCTCCGGTCATCTTGGAGAGCAGAGTTGAAGAGTCGGAAATTAATCAAGAGATCGAGAGTGCTCTCAACGCGCTGAGCGCGAAGAATCACTTTGCCTTTGTCGGGGACTAGGCTTGAAACAACGGGAAAGTCCCATCTGTCCCGTATTCGTCCGTTCTTAATGTTTTACATCGAGGAGTCAGAGCATCCATTGGCGCCAGGAGCAGCAGCGCGGAATCAGTTACCAGCTGGCCATGGAGAGGGCGTCGCTTTATCTGCATCACAGTCGGATGGCTAAGTTTACTAGTTATGAAGAAAACTTTGCTGGTATATACGTAAGCAAGTAATCCAAATATTTGGGGATCGCTGTCAGAACCCATGCCTTCAAGGGATGATCGCTTCGTAGCGGTTCATCCAAGATTGCAATTGTGGTAAATCGCTCATCTGTAAAACTGGTCGTAAAACAGTTAGCGCACGCCCGACAGGATCCGCATGCGACGCAGTGTCCACCAATGTCATCAAGATATCCTTATTACCACGCTCGTCGATAACACCAAGCGAATACGCGAGCTCACTAAGTTCAAAATGATTTCCAGTCGTAACGAAGTTACTTATCTTGCTTTTTAAAATATTAGCTGACAGACGACCGGCAGAACCAAGGGATTTGAAATGGAGATGCGCACTACTTCTTTCATTTTGCGTTTCTAGAAAGAGCCATGGATAGGTATTCATTTAATCGAGGTCCAGGCACAGTCAATGAATTTTGCAAAATAAAAGGTATATGAACGAAATCGCTCACATAAAGAACATGTATTCCGTACTTTCTCCGCAGTGCGATGTCGTTCACGGTAGTTTCTTCTTCATGAAATATTGCTACATGGTTCCGCAATGGGGAACCGAATTGATGAGCTATTGAGTCGATGAATGTATCGAAATCTGGGTCACTGAGACGGAACCCAACAAACAATAGATTGAAGTTTGTTAAACATATTTGAACAAAACCGCGATAAGCAGGAGAGCGGACTAAAAGCTCTCGATATGATTCCTCAGTTAATACCAGCTCAGAAGTTGAATCAAGCGAACCGTGCGCTTTGAGGTAGAACGGACGTAACGCTACCGTGAGTGCTTGCCGCAAAGCAACTTCATCACTAGGAACGATTGGGTCTAAAACGATACCTTTCTTGAGAGCGGCATTTTCATTTGGCCGAATCATAATTGAAAGTGATAATACCGTTTGGTTGCAAATCGATGATAACTGAGTGTAATTCCGCGAACGAACCGTCGACGTTTGTGACCGCATTACGAAAAACAGTATCGAATTCCTTAGGCGAAACAGCCCGTAAAATTGATGCCGCCAAAATCAAGTCTGATCCCGAAGGCCACTCCTTTCCCGCGCTCATAGAATCCAATCGCAGCAAGCGCTGGCAATCCTCGTAGTCTTGACTATTTAGGCGATCTTTAAAATGGTCAAACAAAGTTGAAAGTAGTCCAGGCCATTGAGGCACTCGCCTCGCGGGATCTGCTTTTTGAAGTAATGTGCTTGAGATTCCAGCACCCGTTATACAGACGAGGTGATCGCCGGCAACTAAATCACACAACTGTTGAAAAGCTGGGATTCCCAGCCAATAGCTCACGCTCATTTTCGAGCTTCCTGGCACTCTTTCCAAATATCAGTCCAAAAAATCTTCCAACATTTGTCAAGCAATAGAGTTTGGTCGTGATATTCAATCATTTGATCGCTAGACAAATGGGCCCTTTCCACTAATTGATGAGCCGCCTTGGAATGTTCAATCTCAATTTCAGAATGTCGGATAAAAAAATCTAATTCGGTTTCAGAAAAGCCTAAACTTCGGAGTGTTTCCAGAAGTGGGCCATAGGTAGCAACGGCTGAAGATTCGAGAAAGCAATAAGTAGCTAACGCTCGGGGTAGAGAATTGCCTCCGAAGGCCATCTCCAATTCGCACACATACCAACGAACGCCGGGAGCAACTTGTCCAGGTTTTAGTGGGAGTTCGCCTGGATCAATTCCTGCGGCCTTTGCAAAGCGCTCAAATATGATTGAATGCACTAAATTATGTTTACCTGAACCCAATTCCTCAAACAGAACTTCGGCGAAGAGTGCCATTGATTCACGGTCGGTTCGAGGGATTGTAGCCAGCAACCGAGAAAATGCAACGACTTGATTTATTGAGAAATAGTGATAATGCTTGGCAAATGTTCTTATCGCAAATCTAGGGTCGGATGATTTAACAACCCATTGCATCCACTGATGTTCAACAGATGCATCATTTGATATCGACTTAGAGTTATTGATACTTGTCATGGACATTCTCACATAATTTTTAGATTCCCAAACCTTGATATACAGCATCGCTATAGTAATACTACTCATATTGCTGAATAGATGCTTTAATTTGCCTATGTTGGATAGGGAAGTTATCTAATGCATATTGAATAATTTTAGCTTTATATTCGACGTGCACAGCAGGCCATATTCGGAGTGCGGCTGGACAAAGATCAGCATCTATCTGTCTTTTCCCGTTAAGATTAACGACGACAATCGGCAAATCGAGTTTTTGAGATATCTCAATTTCCCAAGCCACCCACTTTCTCAGATTTTTAGTGTTGTTCCCGACCAACACAATCGCCTGTTTTGCATTTGAAAATCTTTCTCTCAATCGACTTTTTATCGTTTCGTCCGAAGCTCTATCAGTAAGCATCCCTATGTCATGCGCATTATGGAAATTGAAGTCCATATTTTCATTCGATTTCCAGCCCTTCATGTACCGATAGGCCCTAATATCGGTATCCGCGTCGAAGATAATGTAGGTCTTGTTGCGATAGCTCATATCTTTCTGAAATCAAAAAAGGGGGGGACACGGCGCACCGTGTCCCCCTTGCACAGAACGTCTTTCAATTTTGGTTGTAGGGCCCTGGATTCCGATGCCGTCTACACGGCATCCCCGAAAATCCCACAACAGATTCCTCGCCGCAAACCGCGCGGCTCGGAATTACAACTGAAATCTAGCTGCATCCCGAAGTCGAGCCGCAGCTTCCGCATCTGTAGCAGCTTCCGTTTCTGGTCATGATTGCGCCGCAGACGTGGCAGCTGGGAGCGTCTCCCAGATCGATCATGTTGGCCAGGGCATCGGAAGCGTGGACCGTTGTTGACCGCTGGTCGCTGGTCGTTGGCTCAAAACTTTGTGAGCTTATGCCTTCGACTGGCGCGGCAACTCCGTTCAGCCGCGGCCTCAGGTTTTCGAACAGCAGTTGTTGCTGTCCGGTGAGGAAGCGCAATTGGAGCCAGCGGAAGATGTAGTCCATGATGGACTTGGCGAAGCCGATCTCTGCGGTTTTGCTCCAGCCGCTGGGCTCGAAGCGGGTGTGCGCGAATTTTTCGCAGAGCAGTTTGAGCGGCACGCCGTGTTGCAGAGCGATGGAGACGGCGCAGGCGAAGCTGTCCATGAGGCCGGAGACGGTGGAGCCTTCCTTCGCCATGGTGACGAAGATTTCTCCCGGCTCGCCGTCGGGATAGAGGCCGACGATGATGTAGCCCTCGTGTCCGCCGACATCGAACTTGTGCGTGACCGACATACGCTCATCCGGCAGGCGGTGACGCACGGCACGTGGCGGCGCGTTGAGATCCTGCTCAAGCTGCATGAGCGTGGGAGCGGCGGCCGGCTGGTTTCCGGCAGAAGCAGTCTTAGTGCCCGCGGCTGAAAGCGGCTGAGACTTTTTGCATCCATCGCGATACACCGCAACCGCCTTCAAGCCCAACTTCCACGCCTGAAGGTAAGCTTCCATAATGTCTTCAACCGATGCGTTCTCCGGCAAATTGACCGTCTTGGAAATGGCCCCGGAGATAAACGGCTGCGTAGCTGCCATCATCTTCAAATGCCCCATGTAGTGAATCGACCGAGTCCCCTTAGCCGGCTTGAACGAGCAATCAAACACAGCAAGGTGATCGTCTTTCACCGCAGGCGCACCCTCGATAGTTCCGGTCGCGTCAATATAAGAAACAATCGCATCCGCCTGCTCATGGTTGTAACCAAGCTTGAACAGAGCCGTCGGGACGGTGTTGTTGACGATCTTAATCATCCCGCCACCAACCAGCTTCTTGTACTTCACCAAAGCCAGATCAGGCTCGATACCCGTGGTGTCGCAATCCATCATGAATCCAATCGTGCCTGTCGGAGCTAAAACCGTTACCTGTGAGTTGCGGTAGCCGTGCTTTTCGCCGTGGGCCAGGGCTTCGTCCCAGCATTGTTTGCTGGCTTCGTGGAGGCTCGCGGGAACATTTGTCTTGCTGATGTTGTTTACGCTGGCGCGGTGCATTCTGATTACATCCAGGAATGGTTCGCGGTTGATGTACCAGCCCGGGCAGGCGGCTCCGGGCATTACATTGGAGCCCAGGTTGGTTTCTGCCAGGCCTTTTTTTGTTGGCTCTGTGGCTGGAGCTAGCGGTTCGCAGAGTTCGGCGATTCTTGAACTTTGCAAGTATGCTTCGCCGCACATGATTGCGGTTACGCAGGCGGCGTAGTCGCGGCCTCCGTCGGAGTCGTAGGGTAGGCCTGTTGCCATTAACAGTGCGCCCAGGTTTGCGTAGCCTAAGCCTAGCGGACGGTAGTCGTGCGAGTTGCGCATGATGGATTCGGTCGGGTATCCGGCGTTATCCACCAGGATTTCTTGTGCGGTGATCAGGACGTCAACCGCGTGGCGGTATGCCTCGACATCAAACGTTCCGTTCGGCGCGAACTTCACCAGGTTCAGGCTGGCCAGGTTGCAGGCTGAGTCATCGAGGAACATGTATTCGCTGCATGGGTTGCTGGCGTTGATTCGGTTTGTGTTCTTGCTGGTGTGCCAGCGGTTGACCGTGGTGTCGTATTGCATGCCCGGGTCGCCGCAGTGCCACGTCGCCTCGGACAGTTTGTAGAGAAGGTCTTTGGCTTTGTAGGTGTTCATGACCGCGCCATCTTTGACCGACTTGGTGCTGAAGTTGGTGTCGCGGACTACTGCGTACATGAAGTCATCGGTTACGCGGACGGAGTTGTTGGCATTCTGAAAGAAAATGGAGCTGTAGGCGTCGGAATCCGGAGACGACCCGTCGTAGCCTTGCGCTACCAGTGCGTGGGCTTTGGCTTCTTCTTTCTGTTTGCACTCGATGAAGTCGATGATGTCCGGGTGCTCTACGTTCAGGATTACCATCTTCGCGGCGCGGCGGGTTTTGCCGCCGGATTTAATTACGCCGGCGAAGGCGTCGAAGCCTTTCATGAAGCTTAGCGGGCCGCTGGCGGTGCCACCTCCGCTTAACTGTTCGGTGGAGGAACGCAGCGTGGAGAGATTAGTGCCGGTGCCTGATCCCCACTTGAAGAGCATGCCTTCTGTTTTGGCCAGGGTGAGGATGGAGTCCAGCGAATCTTGAACTGAATTGATGAAGCACGCGGAGCATTGTGGCTTGGTGTATCCGGTGACGCCGAATTCGACATTTTGTGTTGCGGGGTTCCAGTGCCAGTTGCGTCCGTCGGAGTTGGGCTCGATTCTGTCGCAGCCTACGTTGAACCAGACGGGTGAATTGAAGGCCGCCATTTGGCGGACGAGGATGTGCGTCAGCTCGTCGTGGAACGTGGCGCCATCTTCCGGTGTGTGGAAGTAGCCTTGAGCTAGACCCCAATCGCGGATGGTTTCAGCGACCCGGGTGATCAGCTGGCGCGCTCCGGTTTCGCGCTCTGGCGTGCCTAACGTGCCGTGTAGATATTTAGAGGCAACGATGTTTGTTGCCGTCATCGACCAATCTTTGGGGACTTCGACGTCTTTTTGTTCGAAGATGATTCCGCCCTTGGAGTCGGTGATCTGGGCCAGACGGAGTTCCCATTCGATTTCGTCGTAGGGATTGACTCCGGCTTTAGTGAATAGACGGCGGAAGGTCAGACCAGTGGCCTTCTTTTTAGACGGGGTGGCGGCGGTCGTCGAGGTGGCCTCGGCGGCAGTGTTGGGGGCTCCTTGCGTGATTACCTCGGACATCGCTCTGTTTCTCCCTTTATATTGTCTCGGATTCTGGGGGATCCGTTGATACCGTCTTCTATGTACCGTCCCTGAAGGGACTCTGTCTTTTATCTTTCTTTCCCGGCACTGCCGTGCCGGGCTTTCTTATTCCGTTCGCTTCGCGACTGGCGGGTCAAAGACCCGCCACTATACATCCACAACAAATTCAAAACCAACTGCAAAACCAAAAACGCCGCTTTCGCGGCTGGACAGACGAGGGCGTCTGTCCCTACGTATTTTTTATGCTGCTGAGGCTGCCTCGGAGGTGGATTGCATCCACTTTTGTAGTGCGGCCAGGGCGCTTTGTCGTTGGGCGGCATCTTCTATTACGGTGTAGCGCGCATAGCAGCCGCCGTTTTCTAGACGTTCGCGCAGCATATTGCCTGGTAGGAACATGCGTCCTAGCGTCATGCCTAGATCATCAGCTTGAGAGATTTGGAATAAGGCCAGCATGCGCTTGCCTTCTGTGCCGTTTTCGCCTGGAGCTATGATTTCTTCTCCCAGGGCGAAGACTCCGGGCTTGGCGGGGACTAGTATCGCGCTTACGCTGCTATCGAGGTGGAACCATCTTGACCACTCCAAGCGGCGGTGGTCCAAGGTCGGATCTACGCCGTTTCTTGCCAGCGAATCGTTTACTAGTTGAGCCAAACCTTCCATGTTTCCCTCTCTTCCAAAGCCCGTTTTAGACGACACCGACCTATTCCTCGGGCGAGGGTCGTTTTACACAGACTCTTTGCTTGTCAAAAACCTTCGATTGCTTCCTTGGGGGAGGTCCGGCTGCCCGGAACTGGATCAAGGAAAACAGTCACCGCTCAATGCTCAAAGCTTCTACTCTCAATGGGGTAGAAGTCTTTGTAAGTTGTTGTGGGCGCGGGGTCACCTCTGGCCAAGCGTCCGCAAGTTTTGTTGCAAAACTCGCTCAATTGATTGCGAATTTTAAGCCCTGTGGGTGGTAAAAGTACTCCCGCCTGTAGTGGCTGTCAAGGGAATATCACTACCTATTGTATACCCTGTAGAGACGGCCCAAAAGCGCCATACGACCTTTCGAATTCCACAGGAAATTCACACGCCTGTAACACTTGTTATGCGCTGGGCTGGCGGCGCTGGTTTCTGGTTGATCGTACCGACATGGCTGGGAGCTTTTTTAATGGGGCCAGAGTGACTACTTCATCGGGCACTAGAGAATCCATAGGGACATAAACGTCTTCAAAAAATTGTTGGGGTGCGATGCGGCGGACGCCGTCGCACCACTCCATCAAATAGTCGCCTTTTTTACCTTTGTGTTCGCGGCCTAATGCGTCTACGAATTTCAGTGGCTGGTCGAGTTGTTTTGCTTTGATCAGGAAACGGGTGCGATAGGTGCTCCATTCATTCTTCACTTGCGTCCACCGTTGAGGGAATGAAAGTTTCGATGCTGATTGGTTCTGTGTTGGCAAAATTTGTCACCGCTTCAGGCTGGGTTTTCGTTTGGCGTGAGGACGAATCTACGCGGGGAATGGGTTGCGGTCAATTACACATTTGTTGTGCAGGTCGAAAGTTTTTGGCCACGGATTTTCACGGATGAACACGGATTAAGCGATGGTTGAGATGTGGCTTGGGTGGCGGCTTTGCGTGGGGTTTTCGGGGTGAATAGATTATTTGGTGGAAAATTTCAAGGCTTTATTTCCACATGAAGTGCACAGGAAACGCAGAGTGCGGTTGGAGACGGAAACATAAAAAATGGCCCTGAGAGCTTTTGCTCAGAGCCATATCTTTGAGAATATTTAGAACACTACGGTTAGGGCGATGCGCACGCCTGGGTGAATGGGATCGAAGAGAAAGTAGCCATCGTCGACGTAATCGATGTAGCAGTCATCGTCGTAGGACCAGCCGGCTGGCCACGCGTCAACAAATTCGAACCAGTATCCGCTGGACTGGAAACGCGGACGGTTTTCCACGATTACTGGGTGGCCTACATGGAAGTGATGTTCGCGCCCGAAGCTGGCGCGGAATTTTTCATCGGGGATGCGTTGATTGGAGCGCTGACCATGGTTGCGGTCGTTTTGATCATTGGGTGATGAAGCGCGTGCTTGCTGACGATTCTGGTCTTTCTGTTGCTTGTCCTGATCTTTCTGGGCGCGGTTGGCGTCGTCATCTTTGCGCTTCTGATCATCGCGGGCCTGTTTTTGCGGCTCTTCGTTTTTTGGTTGTTGCTTAGACTGGTCTTCCTGCTGGTGCTTGGCCTCATTTTGCTGATGCTTCTCTTGTTCTTTGGCCTGGTCTTTTTGTTCCTTTACCTGTTGGTCTTGCGCTCGATTGTCGGGTTTGGCTTCCTGCGGCTTACTTTCTTTGGGCTTGGGCTCTTCTTTGGCTTTCGGCTCTTCCTGCTGGGGCGGCTTGGCTTCCTCGCGCTGATCTTGTGCATATGCAGGAGCTGCGATTGTGCAGAAGAGAAACAAAAGAACGACAGTAATAGTTCCAAGGTATTTCATAATGCCTCCATCAATCTGTGCGTCCAAAATCAGATGGTCACGGGAAGTTTGAGGATGTCATTAGGTTTCAAGGGAGTGCTGTATTTACGGAGTTTTAAAGCTGCATGAAAACTGACGTGGCAGGACAGTTTTATAGATTCTTTTTGTGCAGAAATTCTCGTACTACGTCTTCGGCGTTCCGGTGTTGGCCGTCAACGGCGTAGTTGAGTTGGCGCATGTCGTCGTCGGTAATTTTTCCGGATAGCTCATCCATGGCGATTTTTACTTCTGGATGTTTGGACAACATTTCTTGGCGCATCACGGGAACTGCTTCGTAGGGCGGGAAGTAGTGGCGGTCGTCTTCCAGGACATAAAAATTTAACGCCCAGATCAGGCCGTCGGTGCTGTTCCCGGCTGTGATATCTACTTGTTTATCTTTCAAACTTCGCGCGAGCAGACCCATGTCCATGATTCTTGGTTGATCAGCGAAGTGGAGGTTGTAGGTTTGGGCCAGGCCTTTGTAGCCGTCGGGACGTTCCATGAATTCGTAGCCGAATCCTGCGTGCCAGAGCGAGGAGTATTTTGCGGCTTCGGAGATGGTTTTGATATTTAGTTTTTGCGCGTCTTCTCGGCGGATTTGCATGGCGAAGGTGTCGTTGAAGCCCAGGGGCTCGCCTATCGCCAGATTGAAGCGTTGGGCGTAGGTGGATTTTATTTGGTTGTAGACCTCCTCTTTTGTCCCCTTTGGTGGTTGTTTCAGAATTGCGGTCAGGGCTGTGCCAGTGTATTCGGGGTAGATGTCAATGCGTCCGCCGAGGATTGCCTGGTGACAGATGTAGGTTCCCGCCAGGTAGAAGCGACGTTCTACTTTCAGATGAGTTTTGTTTTCGATCTGCTGGGCGAAGAGTTCTCCTAGGATTAGTTGTTCGGTGAAGTTTTTTGTGCCGATGACAATGCGGTCGGTGCGCGGGGGACCGCAAGAGAGCGATGCTGCTATTAGCACTGCGATTGCAATTGTGCTGCCTGCAAAACGCAAGGTCCCTCGACTTCGCTCGGGGTGACAGTTTGGGAGAGGGGGCATTGGCTTATTTTGGGCTTAGGCGTTTTTCCACCCAGCCTAAGCCGGCATCGGCAGTGATTGCTAAAAGCGCCGCAGGAATTGCTCCTGCCAGAATGACAGCATTGTTTACCATGGCCAGGCCACGAAAGATAAACTCTCCCAGGCCTCCTGCGCCGATGGCTGCTGCAATGGTTCCTATGCCGATGGTTAGCACGACGGCTACGCGCAGGCCCGCGATGATTACGCTTAGCGACAGTGGTAACTCTACTTGCCAGAGGATTTGGGTAGCGGTCATTCCCATGCCTCGGGCGGCTTCGACTACTGCTGGGTCTACGCCACGGATTCCTGCATAGGTATTGCGGATTAAAGGGAGCAACGCGTAGAGAGCCAGGGCCAAAATTGCCAAGCGGTCTGCTCTCTCTCCGATCCATGGGGCTGGCAACAAGAATCCGAATAGCGCCAGGCTCGGAATTGTCTGAATGATGTTGGCTGTGCCGATTACCGGCTTGTTCCAAATTGGCTTGCGCGAGATCAGGATACCTAGCGGGATTCCTACGATTGCCGCCAGAAATGTTGCTACTCCTACCAGCCATAAATGTTCCAACGTCAGGTGTAAAACCTGGTCCCAGTTTTGCGCTATGAATTGCCAGACGTTCATTTTGACGCTCCGATTGCCGGCGGGACGCCGGCGCTACCAAATGCGGAGATATATTGCTTGACCAGCGGCTCGCTGGATTGCGGAAATTCTTTTGCGCTGCATGCTGTGATGAGTTTTCCCTCTTCGATCAGCGCTATGCGTGTGCCGAGTAATAAAGCTTCGCGCAGGTCGTGGGTTACGAACACAACGGTTTTTTGCAGACGCTTTTGTAATGCCAGGAATTCGTGTTGCAGTTCGGCCCTGGTTACTGGATCCAGCGCGCCGAAGGGCTCATCCATTAATAAGATTGGCGGGTCGGCGGCCAGGGCTCTGGCTACTCCTACTCTTTGGCGCTGGCCTCCGGAGAGTTCTTTGGGATAGCGTGATGCCAGTTGTCCATCAAGTCCTACGAGGTGCAGCATTTCTTTCACGCGCGTTTCGATTTTTTCTTTTGGCCAATTTTCTATGGATGGAACCAAGCCTATGTTTCTGGCTACGGTGAAGTGCGGGAACAGGCCTGTCTCCTGGATCACGTAGCCGATCATGCGACGGAGGCGGATTACGTCCCAATCTCGCGTTGCTTTGTTGGCTACTTTTAATTCGCCGTCTGTCGGGATTAAGAGATTATTGATCAACTTCAGTGTGGTGGTTTTGCCTGATCCGCTGCGGCCCAGCAAGACCAGAGTTTCTCCGCGATGGATGGTCAGGTTTAATTCGTGAATCAGCTCACGGCTGTCTTGCAGGCGATAGGAGACGTTGGAGAATTCGATGACGGTGTTGTCGTTCGGCTGGGTCATGCGGCTTGCTAGTAGATTAGCCTATCGCGCGGAGAATCTCGCTGGCGGCACGGTGTCCGCTGGCCATGGCTCCGTGGACTGTGCCGTTGTAGCCGGTGATGTCGGTGGCTTCTCCAGCGAAAAATAGGGTGCTGGCTATGGGCTTGCCTAGATTTTTTTGTGCCGTGTCCCCGCCGGCTTTTACGTAACTGTAAGCGCCGCGGGAGAACGGGTCGGCTTCCCAGTCATGGGAATAGGAAGTGGCCAGCAAATGGTTGAGTTCGTTGCGATCGGTGCGAAGCAGGTTTGACAATGCGCTGATGGCTTTGCCGGTAATGGAGTCAAGGCTATGCCCGGTGAGCCGGTCGGCGGCGTGAAATGGCGCCCAGCCTACGATCACCGCGGATTTGACAGGCATTTGCGTCCACCAGGTTGGGAATAGTTCGTCGTCGGAGAACAGGAAACTTAGTTTGGAAAGAGATTTTTTGTTGATGCGGATGTCTACCCAGAAACGTTCCCGGAAGCATAAGCTCACACGGATTACTTTTCCCATGGCCAGTCTTGATAGCGCCTGACGTTTTTGCGCTGGAAGTCCGGGGCTGAACAGGACCGCGCCTTTGGATTGTGGTTTGGCGTGAAGGACTCCAAGCGGCAGGGTGATCAGCACGTGGGTCGCCTGGTAGGTTTTCTTGTCCGTCGTGATTTGTGCTTCGCCTTGTTTCCAGCGAATTTGTTTGACAATGGTGTTCAGATCAACCTGCGCTCTTTTGATTTGATCCTGGAATATTTTCACGAGTCTTTGATATCCCTGCGGAATACGGTAGGCCTGTTCGCCGTCGATTTTTTCATCGGCGCGCATTCCTTTTACTAATGAGTGGACGCTGATTAGCCTCGGATCGGCGGCGTGGAATCCTTGGATGTAGCGTAGGACCCTGGCGCGGATTTCTGGTGGGATGGGTTTCTTCTTTTCATACTTCTTCAAGAATTCAATAAATGACTGATCGCGATGGCGATCTGTCAGCTTGTCCAGAACTTCGTCTACTTGCGAAAAAAAGTCACAATCGGACAGCTTTCCTTTTTGTACGCAGTAGTTATCACCATCTACCTTGTGAGCAGCGATTTTATTCTTCCGCAGCAGGTTCCAAATTTGCGGTGGGCGGCCGTGGACGAATTCCGCTCCCAGTTCGATTGTGGAGTTGGTGTGTGGATCTTTCTTGGTAAACATGCGGCCGCCGATGCGGTCTCTTGCTTCGAGGATAGTGACGGCTACTCCGGCGCGGTTGAGCTCTGCGGCGGCGGTAAGGCCGGAGGCTCCGGCTCCGATGATTACTACGTTTGCATCTTTCGCCATGCAAGGTCGCGGGACAGCTTATCGCTGTCCCGCGTTTTCATGTACTGTGATTCCCTACTGAGGTTTAGAGTTTGCCGGACTTGGCTGCCTCATAGCGTTTGTTGATTTCGTCCCAGTTGATGACGTTCCACCATGCGGTCAGGTACTCGGGACGGCGGTTGTTGTACTTCAAATAATAAGCGTGCTCCCAGACGTCATTGCCGAAAATTGGAGAGAGGCCTTGCGACATCGGGTTGTCCTGGTTGAGAGTGCTTAGGACTTGCAATCTCCGCCCTTAGCCGCGACCCACGCCCAACCTGAACCGAATTGCTTGGTGCCGGCGTCGTTGAATTTTGTCTTCAGGTCAGCGAAGCTGCCGAAAGCCTTTTTAATGGCATCGGCAATGGCGCCTGAGGGTTCGCCTCCGCCGCCCGGCTTCATGATTTTCCAGAACATGCTGTGATTGACGTGGCCTCCGCCGTTGTTGCGGACGGCGCCGCGGATGTCTTCGGGGATCGAATTAGATCTTTGATTAACTCCTCAACAGTTTTGGATTGCAGGTTCGGATATTTTTCCAGGGCCGCATTTAATTTTTACGTAGGCGGCGTGATGCATGTCGTGATGGAGGTTCATGGTCGCAGGGTCGATGACCGGTTCGAACGCGGCGTAGTCGTAGGTAGGGGTGGGAGTTGGGAGCGCATGATTCGTCTTCCTCCACTCTTAAGATGGCAGGAAAGTGGGGTTTGATTCAAGTTCGGCTTCCGTAAATCAATAAGGACTCAGGGCTTTGGGGTTTTACAGCTTTTGCTTTATTACTCGTGTAACTGTCGTACCGCTCGGAAGACGGGTAATATCCGAGTAGAGTTTGAGGGGAAATTTCATGGGTGACCAGATCACCCGCCAGCCGGGAACCGTTTTGCTGGTGGAAGATGAGGAGTCAGTGCGCGAACTTGTGCGCACTACTTTGGAACGGCAGGGTTATACCGTGCTTGATACCGGGGAGGGGGATGTAGCTTTGCAGATGGCGGTTTCTCATTCCGGGCCGATTGATATTTTGATTTCTGATCTGGTATTGCCGGGGATTGGCGGGCGCGAGTTGGGTTTGAAGGTGAGCCAGTCGCATCCGGAGACGAAGATTCTATTTGTGTCTGGGTATCCGGAGGATATGGTGGCTGGACCAGGGATTGAGTTTTTGCAGAAGCCGTTTACCTTGCAAGCGCTGGCGGGCAAGGTGCAGGATGTGCTGGCGTCGTAGGAACCTCAAGCGCCAAAAGCGTGGATGTTTATCGATTTTAACGGCACGAATGGAAACTCGTGCCCTTCCCAAACCTTTCATTCCATAGCATTACTCCCGCAAGTTTTCTTGCCAGTTGTGAATCTCACATAGCAATTTGCTACATCCAGCCTCCGGGCTGGCGCGTACAATATTGTTCATAGGTTTCTATGCTGATCAAAAAGGCTGCGGATATTCTATCGTCGGAAATCACGCCGAAAGATGGCAGACGAATTGCCGCAAGTTTTTGGCGGGGTCGGCTTTGGCCGGCGCAGCCGCCCTGGCAGGCGGCCGATTGGGAGAGCTTTGGTCGCCGTCGCAAACAGTCGAGGCGAATACAAAATCCCGGGGATTCAGAATAGTCCGCTTTCCACCAACGAGAAGCAGAACTCCTTATAAAGACATTACCAATTACAACAACTACTACGAGTTTTCCACCGACAAGTATGAGCCTGCGGGGTTGGCGCAGAAATTTAAGACCCGGCCGTGGACAGTCACCATTGATGGCGCTGTAAAAAAGAAGCAAAAGCTGGATGTGGACGCGATCATCAAGATGGCAGCGCCTGAGGAGCGGATTTATCGGCACCGCTGCGTGGAGGGGTGGTCGATTGTGGTGCCATGGGTTGGATTTTCGCTTAGCGAGTTGATCAAACGGTGTGATCCTCTGCCGAAGGCCAAGTTTGTGGAATTCACCACCATCCTAGATATGACGCAGATGCCGGGACAACATGCCAACATTTTGCGTTGGCCTTATACCGAAGGCTTGCGGATGGATGAGGCGATGCATTCCGCTGACGTTGCTTTGTTTCGGTCTTTATGGCGAGGTACTTCCTAACCAGAATGGGGCGCCATTGCGGATTGTGGTTCCATGGAAGTACGGATTCAAGAGCGCCAAGGCGATCGTGAAGATTTCTTTCACTGAGAGTGAGCCGCCTACGACATGGAGTGAGGCAGCACCTTCGTACTATGGGTTTTATTCCAATGTAAATCCGGGGGTTGGCAGTTTTCGGGATTCAGTCTTCCGAGCGGCGGTTAGGGGAGTTCTTGAAGCGGAAAACGCTTATGTTTAATGGGTACGACCAGGTTGCCAGCTTATATAGCGGAATGGACCTGAAAAAGTACTACTGAAACTATGGTCCGTGCGCTCAAAGTCCTGGTTTTTCTTTTGTGCCTGGTGCCGGTTGGATTGCTGGCCTGGAAATTTTTTGGGGCCCATCCTACTGACATGAGTTCCTGGGGCGAAGGACTGGAGCGAATCCGCTGGAAGTCATTACCCATTCGACCGGCGACTGGACGATACGGTTTCTGCTGATCACCCTGGCAGTTACCCCGCTACGCAAACTTAACTCATCAAAATTGGCTGATTCGCTTTCGGCGGATGCTGGGGTTGTTCGCGTTTTTTTATGGGACGCTGCACCTGTTTACTTATCTCTGGTTTGATAAAAATTTTGTGGTGCATGACATGCTAGAGGACATTGCCAAGCGGCGGTTCATCACCATGGGTCTTTTGGCTTTTGCGTTGATGATCCCGCTGGCGCTGACTTCGACGGCGTGGACCATCCGCAAGTTGGGTGGCAAGCGCTGGCAGGCGCTGCATCGTTTAATTTATTTCAGCGCCATCGCCGGGGTGATTCATTACATTTGGCTGGTGAAGGCGGACCTGACCAAGCCGTTGCAGTATGGAGCGATTTTGACGGTGTTGTTGGGGTATCGGATTGTGGTTTGGCTCAAGCCCAAGGGGCCGCGGAAGGCAACTCCGGTTCGGACGGTGGAAGCTTAGTGATTAGAAGTGCCGAGCATCGCAGATGCTACCGCTTCGCGGCAGGTGTGATCTGGAGTCGTTGTCAGAATAACAATTTAATTTAGTTTGTTTTATTCCTGTACCACCCACTCGCTGGTTTTTTCTTCGAATTGAAAGCCGTAACGCTGCCATGGGCCTACGAATTTTCTTTGTGGGCCAAGCGGGCTCGGCCTACGCGGCGTTCACCTTCAGAAACTAAATAAACTTCTACTACCGCGCCGTCGGGAAGGGCTGTGGTGGAGTTGCACAGAAATCCGCCGACGCTTACGTTTTCGGTGGCAGTCAATTCATCGAAACGCTTGCCTTCGGCATCGGTGCCGCTTAGTTTCAGGATGGTCCGCATGCGGATGCGCACGTGGGCGCGGCGTTGTCCGCGGATCCGGGTCCCGCCACCGGGACCTGACACGACCTCGAACCGTCCGCCCAGCGCGGCGACGCGATCGCGCATGTTGTCGAGACCGCGACGTTGCGTGGCCTCCACGTCGAAGCCGGGCCCGTCGTCGCGGACCTCGAAGCGCAGGTCGCTGCCGAGCTCGAGCACGACCCAGATCCGCGTGGAGCCGTGCGCGTGCTTCGCGACGTTCTGCATCGCCTCGAGGCAGCAGAAGTACACCGCGGCCTCGACCTCGTCGGCGTAGCGGTCGGACCCGTTCACCTTCACGTTCACAGGCAGGGGCGACTCCGTGGCCACGGCGCGGACCGCGTCGGGCAGGCCGTGGGCGGCGAGCGCCGCCGGGTAGACGCCTGCGGCGAGCGACCGGAGCTCCTCGAGCACGCCATCGACGTCGCGCGCGAGCCGCTGGAGCATCTCGCGGGCCCCGGCCGGGCTCTGGCGATCATCTCCTCGGCGAGCTGCAAGCGGATGCGCAGCGCGACGAGCCGTTGCTGGCCCCCGTCGTGGAGGTCGCGCTCGATCCGGCGGCGCTCGTCGTCGGCGGCCGCGAGGATGCGCGCCCGGGACTCCTGCAGCTCCTCGTTGGACGTGTCGACGCGCTCGGCGAGGCGCTGGTTCTCGTCCCAGACGAGCGCGAAGCCGCCGACCGCCTCCAGGTATGCCCGCTGCTCGTTGAGCCCCGCGTCGTGGATGAGAGCTGCGACCGGGCCGGCGTCGGACTCGATGACGGTGACCGCTCGGTCGGAGCCGTCCTCGGGCAGCCACGCGGGCCACCCGTCGGCGGTCACCCAGCCGTCCACGTCGCGCGGCCGGGGGTACACGAGCTCGAGCGACGGGTCCATGACCACCTTGGCGATCGCGCTGCGCCGCTCCTCGGTGGTGTGGGCGGCGCGGAGACGCTGTGCCAGCAGCAGGAGCGCGTCGGCCGCGTACAGCCGCCAGCTCAGGAGGCCGGCAAGGAACCCGAGCGACATGAGCGGCAGGCTCAGCGCGAGTGTGTCGGCCAGCCACGTGGCGCTGCCGTCGTCGATCACCCCGGCTCGGCGGAGGACGATCCAGGTGCCGAGCGACGATGCGGACGATCGCGCACAGCAGGACGGGGAGGAGCGCGCGCCGCATGAGGCGCGTCGCGTGCTGGAGTCGGTACGCCAGGCGCCACACGATCAGGGCGGTGATCAGGACCGTGATCGCCTCCCACCGGGAGGACCCCGTCCGTGATCCATCCGGGCGTCGACGCACAGCAGGGTCAGCGCGTTGGCGGGCAGTCGGCGGTGGCACGTGACGTAGTAGGCGCGGGCGCGGGAACTGCTCGACCAGGAACCCGGTCGGGATGTAGAGGATCCCGATGAGCGCCACGACCGCTCCCACGAGCAGCGCGGTCGGTACGGCCCGGAAGCCGCCCGAGGGGAACGCAGGATGAGGTAGACGATCCCGACCTCCGCCACCCAGGCGGCAGCCGGCCGACGCTGTACGGGAGCGTCGGTCGCGCGGAAGGGCGACGACGGACCGACAGACCGACGGCGACGAGCAGGCGCCCGAACCGGGCGTGGGTCGCCTCGCGCCAGGCGTAGAGCCCGACGGCGATCGGCGCGCCGATCATGAGCGCGTTGCGGACCGCCAGCCTGCCCGGGCTCGGGCATCCCCCGGTCAGCGCGAGGACGCACCGACGCGGCCACGGAGCAGCAGCCGAGCGCGGCGACGCCGAGGACGACCCGCGTGCTCGCGCCGGGCCGAGACGGCGAGGCTGCGCGGACTCGGCCGTCCGGCGGTCGGCCGATCGATGGCATAGCCGACTCTGTGAGGCTGGGGCGGGGCGCCGAAAGGGACACCCACGAACGTGGCGCGCACACACTACAGCCTCGCCCGGAATACGGACGCGGCCAGCCGGCCCGCGCCGGACGGCGCCGTCAGTTCTGCAGGATGCGCGCCTTCTCGGCGGCGAACTCCGTCGTCGGTGAGCACGCCCTGCTCCTTGAGCTCGGCCGAGCTGCGTGAGCTTGTCGATGCGGCTCTCGGCTCGGCGCGGCGCCGGCGGCGGCGGCGGCGGCGGCTGCGGCGCCTGCTGCGGCTAGGCCTGCCTGCTGCTGCGCGTCCTCCGCGCCCCACTTGTTCGCCTGGCGGCGGCTGACGCGGTTGGAGACGGTGGTCGCGGTGCCCGGCGATCACCGCGGTGCGGCCGACCCCGCGGAGCAGTCCTGGCATGGGTCAGGTCCTTTCGCGTTCAGCCGGCGGCCGACTCGGCGGCGTCGAGGGCGGCGATGAGATCGGCGTGCGGGATGCGCTGGTTGTCGAGGAGCACGCCCGCCGTTGCGGCGGACGGCGGCGGCGAACGGCGCGGCCCAGCGGTTCTCGTACATGATCATCACGGCCGCGGTGCCGGGCTCGATCGTCGTCCGCGACCGTCGCGACGTCGTCGTCGCCGAGCAGGCCGCTCGACGCGCCCTGCGAAGACGTGCAGGTCGCCGAGGCTGTCGCGCGTCGACGTCCGTCGGCCTCGAAGCCGGCGAACGTGCCGTCCTCGCCTTGCATCACGAAGAGCACGTCGAGCACGCGGATGATGCCCCGGTCGACGAGGTCGAGCAGCAGCGGGACGGCCTCGCCGGTCATCGGCGCGTCGGCCGGATAGCCGATCACGACGATGTCGATCGGGCCGAGCTCCTCTTCCTGTGCTTCCATGGTTGCCTCCGTTTCGTGCGCTACGCCGTTGCGCCGCCACGCTAACCCGGCCCGGGTGCGGGGGCATCACCTGGACCGGATGATAAGCCGCTCACGCAGCCGCCGGCGCGGGGGCCTGCGACGCAGCGGCGGGGCGCGAGGTCGGCCAGCGTGAGCAGATGGCGCGGCGGCGTCGAGGACCGCGTGCGGACGGTGACCTCAGGCCGGCCCCGACGTGCAGCAGCTCGCCCGAGCGAGCGCCGCCAGCCGGGGTCCTCGTCCATGCGCTCGCTGGCGACGATCACGGCGGGTGGCGCGTGAGGTGCGCCGGAGCGGACGCGCACCGTGCCGGCGGCGCTGGCGGCGTCGAGGTGACGATCGCCGCGCGGGCCGCCGGCGGCGCGCTCGAGCACCCACAGCTCGTGCGTGTCGGGGTAGCGGAGCGCCCACAGCCCGTCCGCGGTGGCCAGGATCGAGGTTGATCGCGAAAGCGGGAGGTTGCGCGGCGACCCAGCGGGCGGCCGCGGTGATGCCCGCCCCCACGTCGCCGCCGTGGCGCTCGGTCTCGCGCGGTGATCAGCGCGAACAGCCGCTCGGAGTCGGTGTCGCCGCGGACGAGCGCGCAGGTCGTCGCCGAGCTCGTGCTCGAGCCGCGTCGAGGTCCTCGATCACGCCGTTGTGGGCGAACAGCCGGCCGCGCTGCTCGAACGGGTGCGTGTTGCGCACGCTCGATCGCGCCGGTCGTCGCGTAGCGGATGTGGGCGACGAACGTCCGTCGACTCGAGCTCGCGCGCCTCGCGCGCGAACTCCCGGTCCTCGTAGGCGGCGATCGGCTGCTTGGCGACGCTGCGGCGCGCCCGTCCTCGCCGAACCAGCCCAGGCCGGTGCCGTCGGGCTCGCGGCGGCTCTGCGCGCGAGGCTGTCGGGCGCCTCGAGCAGCCAGAACGTCGCCTGACCGGCGTCCGCCCGCGGTCATGCCCGAACAGGCGACACATGCCCGGTACCTACGGCAGGCCCGGGGACGGGCTGAGCGCCGTCAGCGCGATTGCCGCGGGCCGGCCCGAGGGCGGCCGGTTCGCCAGCCGCGTGCGGACGCGGCGCCCGCCGAGCCGGCCGGCCAGCACGCCGCGCCGGCTCACGACGACCCGGCCGTGGGCGGCGCGCGCGCCGGCGATCCGCAACTTCGAGCGCGCCGCGGGCCGTGGCGCGCCCGCTCACGCGCACGCCGGGCACGACGATCACGCCGCGGAGCCGCGCGGCGGCGCCGAGGCGGTAACGCCCGCCGCGCAGCCTGCCCCCGCGCCGCGCACGGCGTCGAACGCGGGCGAGCCGGCGAGGTCGAGGAAGTCGAGCGTCGCGTCGATCGCCCCGACCGTGCTGGCCCGTGCTGCGCAAGGCAGGCCGGGCCGCGGCGCCAGCTGCGCAAAGGCGGCCGGCGGGACGGCGGTGGCGGGGACGCCGGTCGCGACGCGCGGGCAGCGCGTGCCGGCGGGCCGGGGCCCGCGACGAAGCGCAGCAGGGCCGGCGCACGCCGCATCCGCTGGGATCCGCGCCGACGATCGCGTGCCCCACGCCCGGTACGGTCACGCGCTGCGCGCCCGGGATCCGGGCGGCGATGCGGGCGGAGACCTCGGGCGGCGTGCGCAGGTCCTCCCCGCCCTGGAGGATCAGGGTCGGCACGGTCGGGTATGGCCGCCGGCCGCGGCGGCGGACGGGTCGGGCCAGCGCAGGCAGAGGTCGATCTCGTCCTCGACGACGATCGGCGGCGTCGAACGGCGCGAACGTGTTCGCGGGCAGCGCCGCGAGCCGCTGCTGGGCGACCGCGGGCCGCTGGTCGATCGGCGTCCCCGGGTCCCAGGGCATCGGCGACGTCTCGCAGACGGTCGAGTAGCGCGCGACGGAGAAGTCGCGCGGCGAGCCGAGGCACGTCGAGCGTCGCGGAGCACGGAGCATCCGCGGCCAGCAGCGCGCCGTCGCCGGCAGCGCCGAGCGGACCGCGATCGGGAGATCGCCCGCAGCGGCGGGATGTAGTCGGTCGACAGCATCAGGTCGAACAGCGCCAGCGGCGTGATCGTGACCTGGTGGCGGCCGTGGGCGTCGTAGGCCACGCTCCACCATCGGCTTGGCGCGCAGGCGGGCGACCAGCGTCGCGAGGTCGGCGGCGGGGTCGGCGCTGATGCCCGCGCAGGGCCGGGGCAGAGCGAGCGCAGCGTCGCGCCCATCGCGCGGAACGTCGCGGTGAGGAACGGGTCGCGGTCGTCGGGGTCGACGACGGAGTCGAGGATCAGCCGCTCGACGTGCTGCGGGTAGGTGCGCGCGTACGCGATCGCGAGCTCGGTGCCGTAGGAGATCCCGAACAGCGTCAGCTTGTCGACGCCCAGCTGCGCGCCGGATCGCCTCCATGTCCTGCGACGGAGTCCGCCGTCGTGTAGTGGTGGCGGCGACGCCGAGCCGGTTCGCGCAGTCCTCGCCCGCGGACGTGCTGCGCAGGTGCGGGTCGCGTCTCGAGCTCCGGGCAGCGCAGCAGGCCGGAGCGGCCGGTGCCGCGCTGGTCGTAGCCGATCAGCCGGAAGCGCGCTCGAGCTGCGGGACCGCGGCTGAGGACGCTGAGCATCTCGCTCACGCCGGCGCCGCCCGGGCCGCCGGAGAGGTACATCAGCGTCGGGCCGGTCGGGCTGCCGGCGCGGGCGACGCGGAGGTCGATCGTGCCGGGATCGCGCCGCGCGCGATCGAGCGGGACGGTGAGCGTCGCGCAGCGCGACGTCGCGGAAGTCGACGCACGGCCCCAGTCGCAGCGCCGCGCGCGGCGTTCGGGAGCGAGGCAGCGCGGCGAGCGCGAGCAGCGCGGGAAGAACGGCCCTCCGGGCCGTGGACGGCGACCATAGGCGGCGGAGCGTAGCGGCGTCAGGGGCGCAAGCGGCGCGGCGAGCGGCTCGTAGCGGGCGCCGCGCGGGCCGCAGGCGGACGAGTAGAGCGTGACCGCCGCGGCGTTGAACTCGAGCGGATCGAGGCGCGACCATCGGCGTGCGGGCGGGCGCGTGCGCGGCCGCAGCCGGGCGACGGTGACGTGCGGGCGGAACGGGCGCGCTTCGGGCGTGTAGACGCCGGCGGCGGCGAGCGCGGCCGAGACGCGCGCCTGCAGCGCCGCGAGCCCGCCCGCTGGGTCCGCGAGCGCCACCGTGAGGACGCGCGGCGCGCCGGGGCGGGAGCACGAGCGGGTCGCCGAGCGCGAGCCGCGGCGCGGCGAAGGCCTAGGCGGCGACCAGGCGGGGCGATGGCGTCGACGTCCGCCGCGGGCGAACCGAGGAAGGCGAGCGTGACGTGCGAACGTCGCCGGGTCGAGCGGCCGCCAGACGACCGGGATCCGCGGCGGCGTCGCGGAAGCGGATCAGCGCGTCTCAGCGACCGGCGTCGGGCAGGTCGAGGGCGCAGCCGCAGCGTCACGCCAGCAGGCGGCGCAGCAGGTGCATGACGACGTCGTCCGCTCGCGCACCAGCCCGCGGTCCCCGGGCAGCTGCACCGTGCGGTCGAGCCGTAGCAACACGAACTGAACCGAGGCCACGTGGACATAGA